>NZ_LOYP01000014.1:0-104073 GCF_001526365.1 Burkholderia sp. MSMB1835 | reverse complement strand
TCGCCGGTGACGAACGGCACGATGCCGACGATCAGGAGCGGCGTGAGCGATGCAATGCCGAGAATGCGCTGCGTGCGTGCAGCCTTCGACGCGCCGCTGTGCTGAAGCTTGAACGTGACGAGAAGCAGAATCGTCGCGATGATGAACGTCGCGTTGATCCGCAGCGAAAGCCCCGGCTTGATGAACCCGAGATCCGCAACCTTGAGCTGCCAGTGCAGCACCGCCGCATCGGCGGGAAAGAGACTCGTGAGCGCATAGCTCGCCGCGAGCCCGCAGCCGAGCGCGAGCATCGGCGACCACGCGAGCCAGTTGCACCACACGGACACCGGGGCAATCAGTTTGCTGTAACGAACCCAGCCGATCGCGCCATACACGGACGCGCCGCCCGATTTATGAGGAAATAGCCCCGATATTTCCGCATAAGTCGCGCTTTGAATCAGCCCCATCGTGATCGCGGCGATCCAGATCGCCCACGCGGGATGACCGATCGTCGCGGACACGCCGCCGATCGTGAACAGCACGCCTGCCGGCACGCCGCTCGTGACCCAGAAACCGTCTTTCCAGGTCAGGCTGCGCTGCAGTGTCCGGCTTTCGGCGGCGGACGACGCCGGCAGACCGGCGGCGTCGGCGCGACGGGGGGGCAATCCTGTATCGCTCATCGAGAATGTCCTTGTTGATTCGGTCCGTCGGCGGAAGCGGGGCGACAGCACGAGCGCATGGCTGGATGAAGTCGGGCTTGCCGGCGTAGCGCCGGTTCCGCCGCAAGGCGATGCCGGTGCCGACGGGTGAAATGCGTCGCGGATCGATTGGTGGCAGTGTTGCGGTCGACGCGTCGTACAGACGCGGCGGCAGCGGAAAGTGCGCGATGCGCACCGCTGGCGCCGTGCGTCGGCGCGCGTGCACGGTGCGCGTGCACGGTGCGTGCCGCCACGGGTATACGAACGTATTCCCGCGCCGAACGGCCATGGTCCCAACAATCGCCGGGCGCGACAATCGGACTGGTCGGATTCTGGCGGCGGCATCGGACGTCGTGCGATGGCGCCGATCGGACCGGTCCGATTGCCGGCGTGCGTCGGATAGGCGATGCTGTCCGGCTTTCCGGGATTCGATGCATGGGTCTACTGATCATTTCCATATTCGTCGCTATCGCCATATTTTTTGTGCTGTGAGCGATCCGATTCGGCAGGGTGTCGAGGCGGTACGGCACGCGATACGCCGTCGGCTGCACCGTGCGGCGGTCGATCGGTACGCAGGATTTCAACCGAGGAAGAGGGAGCGTGTGCTCGATGTCGAACTGGATTCGCAAGCTGTCGGTTTTGGCCGCCGGTTGCACGTTGACCGTCGCGGCTTGCGCGGCTGACCGCCATCGTTGGCCGGATGCGGCGAGCGGTATGCCGCGCGTCGGCGTGCAGGTCAAGATCCAGTCGTTTACGCGCGACGACGCACGCATGATTCGGGACACCGGCTTCGCGTTCGTCAGGCTGGGTGCGTGGACCGATCGCCTCGACGAGGCCGCTTACCGGGCGCAGCTCGACGGCGCATTCGCTGCCGCCCGCTCCGCCGGCCTGCCGGTGCTGCTGACCGTTCGCACGCTCGGCCGCTTCGCGGGAACCGACGGCGCGGACGCGAAAGCGACGGCAGCCTTGCTCGCGGATGCGGGCGACCGGATGGCCGACGCCGTTACGGCATTGGCGGCGCGACATGCGCGCGACCTGATCGCCATCGAACTCTGGAACGAACCGGACCTCGGTCGCTATTGGCCGACGGGCGACGTCGCGCGAACGTTCCCGCCGTTCACCGTCGCGCTGTGTCGACGGCTGGCGGAGCGACCACCGGCGGTGCCGATCGTCGGCTTCGGGTTCGCACACCCGCCGCTGCCCGGCAATGTCTCGGGCGATCTGCTCGCGCGCGTGCACGCGGCTGCACCGCATTGTCTCGATGCCGTGTCGTACCACGCGTACGGGATGACGCCCACACAAGTCCGTACGGCGGCGGAAGCCATCGACGCGCACTACGGCTTGCCGGCGCTCGTCACCGAAGACGGTGCGGCGTCGGTGGGCGCCGACGGCGAGCGTCGTCAGGCGCAGCGCCTGCGCACACTGCTCGACGCGCGCGGCGACATTCGGACGCCGCTGATCTCGATCTATGAGTGGGCTGATACCGCGAATGCCGGCGATACCGCGCAGCGGAGCTATGGACTCGTGCACGCGGACCGCTCGCGGAAGCCCGTGCTCGACGCGGCCCGTGCGTCGCTGCGTGCGACACCTGCGGCGCGGTGATCAGGCGCCCGCCTGTCGCGCGCGAATCGACCAGAGGGCGACCGCGAACGGCGCGACGCTCGACAGATGCCGCAGATAGCTGCCGAGATCGGGTTCGAACAGCATCGACACGGCCACTTGGCCGAGGATCAGACAGGCGAGCAGCTCGCCGTTTCGAGCCGGCACGGCACCGTCGTCGTGCACGGGTTGCTTCGGCATGCGGCGCCACGCGGCGCCGAGAAACAGCGCGATCAGCGCCTGCATCGCGAACCCCTTCGGATCGAGCGAGAACAGCACCGGCAGATTGAGTCGGACGAGCGAATACGCGTAGTTGCCCACGAAATGCGCGAACGAATCGGGCGTGAACGGGTTGTAGAAGCTCGTCCGGGCGCCGAATGGCGACGAATAGACGAGATAGTCCACGGCGAGGTCGCGCGGTTGCTGAAGCAGCATGTAGGCCGCGTCGGGCAGCGCGACCAGCGCCGCGACGGCCAGCAACGCACCGGCCAGCCTCGGCAGCGTCGATGCGCGCCGAAAGGCCCACGCGGCGAACGCGATCGCGAGAATCAGCGCGAAATAGCTGCGAATCGTCGCCGCGTAGCCGAGATACAGCACGGCGGCGATCATCATCGGCCACAGGATGCCGCGCCGGCGCGCGGCGGCGAGTACGACGATCGACATCGCGACGACGATCGTGTCCTTGCTGGCGACGAACAGGTTGAAGAACAGGCACGGCGCGATCAGCGCGAGATAGGCGACGAGCGCACCGAGCCGCTGCGCTTGCCGAACGGCGACCCAGATCGTGGCGACGCCGAGCGCGATGACGAACAGCGCGGTTCCGGCGTCGCCGAGCATCTGGTACAGCTTGCCGACCGCGTCGAACGACGAGCCGTCGTAGGTCGACCCGCCGCCGATCTGGGTCTGGATCTTGTCTGCGTCGCGGAAGATGAATTCCGGAAGCAGCGCGCGCGCGTTCGCGTAAACGCCGACGTACAACAGCGCGGCGAGGGCCGCGATCGCGTCGCGCAGGCCGCGGCTCAACAGCGGCCCGCTGCCGATGACGTCACGCAGCATCGCCGGCTCCGATGCGCCCGCCGCGCGCGGCGGGCAGGCGCGACATCACGAGCCACGTCATCCACGCGCTGACGGCAATGCTGGCGACGAGATGCGCGCCCGCCGCGCCGAGCGCCCGCTGGTCGTGAACGAGCGCGATCGACATCGGCAGGCAGACGACCGTCAGCGCGGCGATCACGCACGCGACCGTGCGTCCCGCCCGCAAGGCGACCGCCGCCGCCCACAGAACGTCGGTGGCCGCACGCAGGACGAACGACAGGAGCAGCACCACGAGAATCGCGATCGACGGGGCGTCGTCGCCGGCGTGTGCGAGCCGGAAGATCCATGGGTGCGCCAGCACGATCGCGAGTGCGGCGGCGCCGGTCAGCAGGAGCGACGCGCGCAACGCCCGGGCGAGCTCGCGGCGGAACGCCGGTGCGGCGGCGCGTGTGCTGTCGAGTGCGCTCACGAGGCGCGGTGCGGCTACCGCGACGACGGTAGCCGATGCGATCGTCTGGATCGCGTTGGCGATCGACCAGACGAATACGTAGCGCCCCAGCTCGTTCGCATCGAGCTGCGCGGACGCGACGAAGCGTTCGAGATACTGCAGCACCGACAGCAGCAGCAACGCGACAAAGAAAGGCGCGCCGTCGCGCCAGACCGTCGCGAGCCGCACGCGCGTGGCCGACAGGGCCGGCATCGCCGGCAACCGGTGCGCGGCGGCGGCGATCAACCCCCAGCCGGCCACCACCACGACCATATCGCCCGCGATCCAGATCGCGAACAGCCCGTCGATCGATCCGATCGTGCCCGTCGTCAGCGCCACGATCGCGACCGCGGCCCATGCACCCGTCCGGACGAACAGCAGCCACGACGCGGCGCGCGCGCGATGGAGCGAGAAGAGCCAGGTGTTGACTTCGAGCGCGGCATGCTCGGCACAGGCGACGAGCGCGACGAGCGCGAGCGACATGTCGGGCAGCGCGCCGAGGTGCAGCGGCCCGAACGCATGGCCCGGCAGCACGGCGAGGCCGCACAGCAGCGCGTAGACACCGGCATACAGCACGGACAGGCGCACGCAGGTTCGGACCGCGTCATGCGGATTGGGGCCGGCCAGCCGGCGATTGATCTCGGTGCTGAAGCCGAGGCCGAGCACTTTCGACGCGACGACCGACACGGCGAGCGCGAAACCGTAGACGGCCACCGCGTCGAACCCGAGCGCGCGCGCGACGACGATCGTCAGCATGAACTTCAGGCCGAGTGCGCCGACGCGCAACACCAGGCGGAACCACGCGGCGCTCATCGCGCCGCTCCATGGTCGAGCGCGTCGCGCAGCGCGGCGACGATCCGCTCGCGTTCGTGCCCGAGCCGCTCGAGCCCGACTTCGGCCTGAAGCCAGAACCGGCTCAGCGCGTCGGGCGCGAACAGCGTGTCGCAGACCGCACCCGCATCGAAGTCGGCCGCATTCGCGACCCAGCGGCCGACGCCGAGATCGGCATAGGCGCCGAATCCTTTGCGCTCGTAACTGAGGTGATACGCAGGCACGCCGTGCAGGATCGCTTCGAGCGCGCCGTGCAGGCGCACGGACACGACCGCGTCGGGCGTGTCGCCGGCGAGCACGTCCTTCAGCGTGCGAGCGGCGTCGAAGCCGCGTTCGCGGTAGTACGCGACGTCGTCGTTGCCGCGCCCGGTGCTCTGGACGGCGAACGTGACGCGGCAGGACGTGCGCAGCCGCTCGATCAGCGCGTCGGTCGATGCGTGGTAACGCGCGCATTGTGCGTCGCTCCATGCCGGCGGGCGGCGCAGCACGAGCGCGACGTGCGCGGGCGTCGCCGCGGCCGAGCGGGCCAGGTCGCGCACGCCGGACGCTCGATGGGCGAACTCGAGCACCGCGAGATCCGGCGCGCGCCGGGTGTTGGCATGCTCGGCGAGCAACGCGGCCGAGCGGTCGTCGCGCACGAACACGGTATCGAATCCGCCGAGCAGCGACCTCAGGTGTTCCGTGAGCAACGGGTTTTCCGCGGCGGGCCCGATGCTTTGCGGAAGATAGACGGTCGGCTTGCGTGCCGCGCGCGCTGCGCGCATCTGCACGAGATGCCCGGCTTCGAGCTTGAGCGCCTCGACGCGATTGCGCGCGCGCAGGTAGCCGCCGCCGACGCCGACGATCAGGTCGGCGCGCCGCAGCAGCGCGCGCAGGCCGGCGAGCGCGGGATTGATGCCGACCGGCAGCGCCGCCATCGTGGCGCCGACGAGGCGCCGCACGCCGCTCGCCGCGAGCACCGGCGCCGGCTGTACGTCGGCATGGCCGGGAAACGACGCGGGATCGGCCGCGACGACCGACACGTGTGTGTCGGGGCCGAACGCGTCGCGCAGCAGCGCGACCGACAGGTCGACGAGCAGACCGTCGCCGGAGTTGCGCGCGCTGTACGCATGCAGCAGCGCGACGTGAACGGGGCGATTCATCATGCTTGCTCCTGGAGAAGATCGCGATAGACGGCGAGCGTGCGATCGACCATCGCGTCGGCCGAGAAATGCGGGTACGCGCGCGCGCATTGGTCGCGCATCAGTCGAAAGGCGGCCGGATGGTCGATGAGCCGGCAAACCGCTGCCGCGAAGGCGGCCGGATTGTCGTCGTTCGGTACCGTCAGGCCGACTTGATGCGCCGCGATCAGTTCGGCCGCGCCCGCGACCTGCGTCGCGACCATCGGCACGTGCGCGGCGACGGCTTCGAGGCATACGTAAGGAAAGCCTTCGTAGCGGCTCGGCAGCGCCAGCAGGTCGAATGCCGAGAAATAGCGGCGCGCGTCGTCGACGCGGCCCACGACGTGCAGGTTCGTCGGCAAATCGCGCGCTTCGTCGCCGGCCGCGCGGTCGAAATCGCCGGATCCGATCGCGACGACCCGCAGGCGCGCTTCATGGCGTCGCTCCAGCAGGCGTGCAATGCGCACGAGGCGATCGACGCCCTTCTGGTGATCGAAGCGCCCGACGAAGCCGACGACGAACGCGTCGTCGGGCAGGCCGAGCGCGGCGCGTGCCGCATGGCGCTCGAGCAACCGCGGTGGCGACACGCCGTTCTCGACGACGCGAATCCGGTGGCGCGCGATACCGAGGTCGTGCAGATGATCGGCTTCGTCCTGCGAGACCGCGATCACCGCGTCCGAGCAGGTGTTGCCGAGCATGCGCTCGATGCCGCCGTAGAACGCGCGCCTGGCGGACGACAGCGTCGGGTTGAGCGTGTAGACCGCGTGCGGCGTGTACGCCTGCTTCCACGGCCCGCGGCACAGTCGCGCGAGCGCGCCGGCCTTCGAGCTGTGGCTGTGCACGATGTCCGGCCGGAGCCGGCGCAGCAGGCGGTGCAGCGCCTGCACACCGCGCAGGTCGTGCAGCCCGACCGCGCGCCGCAGCGGCAGCCGATGGAACGAATCGCATTGGGCGGCCGCGCCGTGCAGCATCGCCTCGTCGAAGCGCTCGCCGAGCGGCGCGATCAGATGGATTTCCGCATCCGACCGCGCGCGCAACCCGGCGATCAGATCGGTCAGATGCACGGCGACGCCGCCGCCGGCGGCTTCGACGACGAGCGCGATACGCATCGGCCGCGCGCGGGAGGCCGGCGGCGCCTGCCGGCCGGTGTGACGGACGTTCGCCGCGCGATCGTCCAGCTTCGGGGCGAGAACGGTATCGCTCATGCGGACCTCCGCAGCAGACGTTGCAGGGCCGCGCGCAGGCGTGCGAGGTGCGTGCAGCGCGTGTCGCACGTGTAGCGATACGCTTCGTAGCGATAGCCGCCGTATTTCGAGCCGAACGCGGAGGCGCCGGAACGCGGATCGAGGCCGTTCAGCACCACAGCCGGCACGCGGCCGGGCCGCTGCGGCAGCCGTTTCGCGGATTCGGTCAGTTCGCCGGCGCGCGTCGAGCCCGCACGGGCGACGAGCAGCGTCGCGTCGGCGTGCGTATCGAGCCAGGTCGCGTCGGTCGCCGCGAGCAGCGGCGCGGAATCGACGATCACGAGGTCGTAGCGGGCGCGCAGCGACGCGAGCAGCTCACCGGTGCGCGCGTGCTGCAGCAGTGCGGTGGGCGCCGGCGGCAGCTCGCCGGTCGGCAGGAAGTCGAGGTTCGGCGCGACGCCGCGCCGCACGACGTCGTCGGCGCTGGCGTGGCCGCCGAGCAGTTCGGCGAAGCCGGGGCCGCGCTCGAGGCCGAAGTACTGATGCAGATAGCCTTTGCGCAGGTCGCCGTCGATCAGCAGCACGCGCCGGCCGCTCGATGCCTGCACCGCGGCGAGGTTGACCGACACGAACGATTTGCCGGTGCCGGGCGTCGGGCCCGTGATCAGCACGAGCGGGTGCTCGATGTCCGCGAGCGAGAAATGGAGTGCCGTTTGCAGGCTGCGCAGACCTTCGATCGCGGGTTCGTACGGATCGTCGTAGGCGAGCACGTGCAGGCCCGCGTCGCGTCGCTCGACCGCGCGCATCAACCTGCGCTGGTGCGCGGCGGCCGGCAGCACCGCGCGCACCGGCAGCGACGTGTGGCGCTCGATCTCGTCGACGGCCGTGAGGCCGCCGTACAGGAATTCGCGCGCGAACGCCGCGATCACGCCGAGTGCGAGACCGACCAGCGCGGCGGCCGCGATCACGACCGGCCGGTTCGGTCGGACCGGATCGGCGGGCGCGACGGCCGAATCGACCACGCGCACGCTGGCCGTTCTGCCGGCCTGCACGAGTTCGAGCTGCTGGATGTTGTTCAGCAGCGCGGTATACAGATCGGTGTTGACCTTCACGTCGAGTTGCGCGCGCACCTCCTCGCCCTGTTGCGCGGGCAGCCGCGCGATGCGCGTGTCGAGCGCGCCCTGCTGGCGCTTCAGCGTCGCGAGCTGCGCGTCGAGCGCCGCCATGTCGGGGTGGGTCGGCAGGAAGCGCTTCGACAGCTCGTCGCGCTTTTGCTGCAGTTCGAGCATGCGCGTCTGCAGATCGGCGCCTTGCTGGAGAACGAGCTTGCCTTCCTCGGCCAGATCGACCGAGCCGGTGCGGCTGCGCAGCGACGCATATCGCGTTTCAGCGCGTTCGAGTTGCTGTTTGACGAGCGGCAGTTGCGTGTTCAGGAACGTCAGCGACTGGGCCGCTTCGGCGGAACGGCGGGCGATGTTCTGCTCGACGTAGCGGTTCGCGACGGCGTTCAGCGTCGCGCTGATCTCGGCCGGATCGTTGCCGCGCAGCGACGCGACGAGCACACCCGATTGCTTGACCTTCTCTTGCACGTCGAGCGCCGTGCGCAACGTGTCGATCGTTTCGGCGCGCGATTGCCGGATCAGCTTGAAGCGCGTGCCGGGCAGGGCGTCGAAGCCCGTGATTTCGATGTGCAGCGGGCCGTAGCGCGTCGCGAAGGTTTCCGCGGCGCCCACGGTGCCGACGGCGTCCGCCGTCAGGTCCGATCCGGTCAGCCGGTAGCGCGTGTCGTCGAGCCGCACGACGTGGAACGTGTCGCCCTCGGCGCGCGTCGGCACGTCGAACCGCGCGACGTCGATGCGTTCCTGTCCCCACGCGTAGCCGCCGAAGCCCAGCAGGCCGGGCGATACCGCGCCGTCGTTGAAGCGCGCGACGAACGCGCCGAGCACGGGCACGCGCGACGGCTTCGCGACGATGTAGCTGCGCAGGTCTTCGACGGCGCGCGTGACGACGAGCCGCGACGACAGGATCTGCGCTTCGGCCGACGCGGGCGAGCCGACGTTGAAGAACGATGCGGCATCGCCCAGCAGGTTCTTCGATGCGGTGTCGGTCGCATCGTCGGTCTGGATCATCAGGTCGGCCTGGTAGGTCGGCGGCGCGACGAATGCGTAGAGCGCGCCGGCGGCGATGCAGGCCGTCGCGATCGCAGCGATCGTGCCCCGCGCGTTGCGCAGGGTGTCGAGCACGCGGATCAAGTCGATCTCGCGTTCGGGGATAGCGGGCGTGTTCATGACTGGAGTGTGGAAACGGGTGGGGCCGGCCAGCGCGCGGCGACGCGCGGCAGCCAGCTGGCGACGGCGAGATCGATCAGCGCCGCGCAGCGGATGAAATCCGCGCGCGTGCCGCGATAAGGGTCGGGAATGTCGAGGCCGGGGCGCGCGTCGTCCGACGCGCGCGCGTATTCGCCGAGCCGGAACACGCGGCCGCGCAGGAACGGGTGGCGTGCTTCGAGCACGCGACGCTGGCCGTCGTCCATCACGAGGATCAGGTCGGCGTGCGTGCACAGGTCGGTCGTCACCGCGCGGGCGGTGTGGCCGGCGAGCGTCACGCCGCGCGCGTGCGCCATGTCGCAGGCGAGCGGGTCGGCCGGGCGGCCCGGCGGCGGCGCGAGGCCGGCCGAGCGCACGTCGGCCTGCGGCAGGCGCGCGGCGAGCAGCGCGGCCGCGAGCGGGCTGCGGCAGATGTTGCCTTCGCATACGACGAGCAGGAACGGGCGCGCGCTCATTTCGTTGCAATCCCGGCGGCGACGCCCGTGTTGACACTCGGCAGCAGCAGGCTCAGCACGCGGCTGAAGCGGACGAGCCCGTTGCCGTCGACATAGACGACGTCCTTCGGCTCCAGCTCGAACTGGTTCGCGAGCACCATCGCGACCGGCGAGCGCGCGTCGAGATGGAATACCGTCGGCGCGCCGCTGTGCGTGCCGCGGATCACGAACATCTGCGCCGCGTCCGCCGTGTTCGAATTGATGCTGCCGGCCTGCAGCAGCGCGTCGCTGAGCGTGAGGCGGCCGTTGCGCTTCGGCAGTGCGAGCATCGGACGGTTCACTTCGCCCATCACGTACACGCCGTTGTCGTCGCGCGCGCCGATGCGCAGCAGGTCGCCTCCGCGCAGCGCAATGGCGGACGGATCGCGATGCCGCTCGATCAGGCGCGCCAGATCGATGCGCACGGGCACGCCGTTGCGCACGACGGTCACGTCGCTCTGATCGGCGGCGGCCGTGAAGCCGCCCGCACGCGCGATCGCGTCGGCCAGCGTCATCGGCACGTCGTTCACGGGCAGCGCACCCGGCGTGTGGACCTCACCGTCGACGTAGACCTGCTGCGAGCGGAACGACGCGACGCGCAGCGTGACCTGCGGATCGCGGTAGATCCGGCCAAGCGCCTGCTTCACGCGTGCTTGCGCATCGGCCGCGGTCAGCCCCGCGACTTTCAGCCTGCCCGCATAGGGAAACGTGAGATTACCGTCGTCGTCGACGACGAAGCCGGCGATCGGGTCCGCCGCGCGCGGCGGCGTCTGCTGCGCGCCGGCTTGCGCGGCGGCAAGCTCGGGGTGATCCCAGACGGTGATCTGCAGCACGTCGCCGGGGCCGATCCGGTAGGCCGGCGCACGCGCCGGGGCCGGTGCGTCGAACGACGCCATCGTCGCGTCGCGCGCTGCGCGCTGACGCGCGATCAGCGCCGGATCGATCGCGACGATCTCGACGGCCGTGCGGGCCGAGGGCGTCGCGGCATCGGGCGTCGCGGCCGCGCGCGCGTCGCCGGCCGGCGACGCGACGGGGTTCGGATTGCCCGCCGGCGTGCCGGGCTGGGTCGTGTTCATCTTCATGCCGGGCGCCAGCACGCATCCGGACAGCGCTATGCAGGCCGTCAGAACGAGCGCGAGCGCGCGACGGCGGCTTGTGGCCGTCGATGCGATCGAGGTGTTCATGGATTCCTTCCTGTTGCGCGGCGCGTATCGACGTATCGACGAGGCAGCGCGCGCGGGCCCGCTTGCGCGGACCCGCATGGGGTCAATCGACAATGCGTCGGCCGCGTCGCCAGGCAGGCGAACGGCCGCGCCACTCAGTACGCGTTCGGGTGCACGATCCCTTTCAGCACGGTTGCGCCGATGATTCGCAGATCGAGCGCGAACGACCAGTTGCGCAGGTAATACAGGTCATACTCCACGCGCGACTGCATGCTTTCGAGTTGCTCGGTCGCGCCGCGCAGCCCGTTGACCTGCGCCCAGCCGGTGATGCCCGGCTTGATCCGGTAGCGATGGATATAGCCGTCGACGAGCGTGCGGTACTGCGCGTCGTGTTCCACTGCATGCGGGCGCGGGCCGACCACCGACATGTCGCCGAGCAGCACGTTGATGAACTGCGGCAGCTCGTCGAGGCTCGTGCGGCGCAGCAGCGCGCCGATCCGCGTGACGCGCGGGTCGCCGCGCGTCGCCTGCACGACCGTGCCCGCCTGTTCGACGTGCACGCGCATCGTGCGGAACTTGTAGATGTCGAACGTGCGGCCGTCGGCGCCGCGGCGCTTTTGCGTAAACAGCACCGGCCCCGGCGACGACAGCTTGACCGCGACGGCGATCGCGAGCAGCACCGGCATCAGCAGGATCAGCGCGACGGCGGCGAACACGCGGTCGAACACGGCCTTCAGCGCCAGCGCGCCTCGCGACAGCGGCGGCGCGGCCAGCGAGATCGCCGGCTCGCCGAGAATCTCGCCGGCGCGGCTGCCGAACAGCGCATGCTTGCTGACGTCGGGCATCAGGCGCAGCTCGACGAAGTCGCTGCGGAACGCGTCGACCGTGCGGGCCGTCTCGTCGTCGTCGAGCGGCAGCGCGATCCACACTTCGTCTGCATGCTCGCGGCGTACGCCGGCTGCAAACGACGCAAGATCGGTCATTACCGGTACGTCGTCGTCGAGCGTGGCGGCCTCGCCGGTCGTGCGATACACGCAGACGACCCGGTAGCGGGCCGCCGCGCTCGCACGGAGCTCGGCGCGGATCTGCGCGATGCGCTCGCCGCTGCCAACGATGGCGACCGTGGCGGGCGTAACCGGCGCGCGAAGGCTGCGGCGTCGGACGATGCAGAGCACGATCCGGAATACGACGAGCGCGATCGCGACGCCGATGGTCCAGTCGAGGAACCACTTCGTCAGCACCAGCGTGACGGTTGTCAGCGCAACCATCTTGACGAAGACGAAGCCTTGCACGACGAGCCACAGCGCCACCGTGCGCATTGCATGGCGCGTGGCGGGCAGCTTGCGACCGTCAAGGCCGATGCCGGCCAGCCGCAGCAGGAAGGCGGCCAACAGCGCACTGACGCCGGTCAGGATCGCTTCGATCCTGAGCGTGGCGAAATCGCCGATCGATCCCTGGTGGGCCAGCGCCGCGACCGCGACGATCACGACGACGTCGATCGCACATACGACGATCTCGTTGCCCGGAGCTTGCTTCTTCTTCATTTCATCTACCCATCCAAGCCTGTCACGTACATGCTCGTGTCACGGGTTGCACGCCTCGGTTCCCGCGACCGCATGCGCGGCGTATCACCCGGACAATCGCTGCGTGCATCCGGGTATGAAACGAGTCTATGAGCGATGTCGTTTCCAGACCATCGGACAGCGAGCAGTCAAGACCGTGTTCGGATCGGACTGGGCCTATTGGCCGTGCGGGTTGACCAAATCTGACTTTTTCGATCGAACGGCGTGCGCGGAAAACGGCAGTTCGCGGTGTCGGCGCGCGCATAAAAAAAACGCCGCCCGGAGGGGGCGGCGCAGAACGGAGGCATCGCGGATAGAACGCGATAGCTGGGGTGACGGGGTTCAGCCATCCAGCGACGTCATTCTGTCGGGCATGGACCGCCGGTGGAATCAGCCTGGTCCGATTTTCTGCGTCGAAGCAAGACGTGCCCGCTCGGCGGTCGAGCACCGCAGTTACCGAGTCGACATTCTCCTTTCCCTCCTCGCCCCCCGGTTGCCTGCCGTCCCTGTCTTGCAGCCGTACGTTGCGACTCAGAAATCGGACCAGTCCGATAGAGACCGGCGTCGAGTCCGTCTTTAATACGAAGCATCCCGGCCGACATCGATCGGCGCGAATCTGACAACGTGGAGTACTGGCGATGAGTCAAGCGGATTTTCTGGTGAAAGGTGCGATAACCGGCATGATTGCGAGTTCGGCGACCGTCGCGCTCGTTCATTTCGTGATCGACGTCGGCACGCGATGGTCCGCCGACGGTCCCGTCGTGACGATCGTGGCGGTTCTGCTGATGGCCGCTGCATTGCTCGTGCCGCCGGTCGTCAGCGCATGGCGCAATCGCGAGTCGGCGATCGATCCGTTCTTCGAGCCCGATGCACTGAAGCCGATGCTGCAGGGGCGCTCGATCGGCATCGTGCTCGGCATCGTGTTCGGCATTTCCGTCGTGGCGGGCTGGTGATGAATCCCGTTCAGATGCGCGCCCGAAACCCGGGCCGACCCATCGTCGCGACTCATGGCACGTGCGCGCCGACGCTGCGGCGCGCGGTAAGCGTCATTTCGCTGACCGACGGCCGCTCGCGCCGCGCTTCATTCCGCGCCGGCAACCCCGAACTCGATGTCGAGTTCGTCGATGCGGTCGACGGCGCTGCGCTGTCGGACGACGACATCGCGAACAGCGGCCTGTTCGCGCCCGGGCTTCCGTATTCCCGCGGCGCATACGGCATTGCGATGACGACGCATCGTCTGTGGACCGAGATCGCGGCAGGCGACGAGCTGGTGACGATCGCCGAGGACGACGCGATTTTCAGGCCGGATTTTCACGAGATCACCGAGCAGTTCTTGCAGGCGAACGCCGGGTGCTACGACTTCATCGCGTGGGGCTACAACTTCGATTCGATCCTGCGCGGCTCGATCTTCAACTCGCGGACGCCTGTGACGATGCGTTTCGACGAAACCGCGCTGGCGCGCTCCGTCGACGCGTTTCGAAGCGACCGAAGCGCGGTGCTCGTGATGAACCTGCTGGAGTTCTACGGGATTTGCGCCTATACCGTCTCGCCGGCGGGTGCACGTTTTCTGCTCGATCGCTGTTTTCCGCTGAAGCCGGAGGTCCTGTTTTCGTACGGGCTCGACCGCCCCATATCGAACTTCGGCATCGACGTCGCGATGAACAAGTGCTATGGCGACATGCGGAGCGTGGCGTCGTTTCCGCCGCTCGCGATCACGATGAACGACCGTCGCACGTCGACGATTCAGACATGATGCGATGCCGCGCGACCCAAGGGCCGGATGGCCGCTCTGTCCGGCACGGCGGGACATCGAGCGAAATCGGACCAGGCCGATTGTGCGAGCGATGCGGCCATCGGAGAATGTCCGGGTCGAGCGGCTGCATGGTTTACCGCTCGATACCTCGTATCCGAAGCTTTGTCTTCGTTTCATACGCCGCTCGAGCGAGCGGCGTCTTTTTTCCGGACACACGTCGCGCGTCGGCGCGCAACGAACCGGAACCGGGTTCAGATTCGACACGAACGAATGCCCTGCGGCGGCCGGTGGGCTCGGCCGCTTATCGACTGACCTATTCCAGTTGATTGACGGAACCACGCTGCCATATGCGAGCGTAGGGCATTCCTTCCTGTCTGCGGACGCATCGTGCCGTTTTCGTTCGGTGCTCCGGATTTCTCATCATCAAGGAGTTCATCATGAAAACCCGACTTCGCGCCATGAGCGCCCTGATCGTGCTGGCCTGCGCGGCCGGCGCAACCCATGCCATCGCTGCCGAAACGCCGCTGCCGGCCGGCGTCGTGGCGGTCGTCAACGGCGTGCCGATTCCGCAAAGCCAGTTCGATGCCGTGCTCAAGGCGACCGGCCAGCCGGACACGCCGGCGCTGCGCGCGCAGGTGAAGCGCGACTTGATCGTCAAGCAACTGCTTGCTCAGGCCGCCGACAAGGCGAACTACGGCAGCCGCCCCGAGGTGCTCGGCGCCGTCAAGCGCGTGCGCGATGACGCCGCGACCGATCTCTATGTACGCGATGCACTGCGCCCGCAGCCGGTGACCGACGCGCAGGTGAAGGCCCGTTACGACGCGATCGTCGCGGCCGCGGGCCAGTTCGAATATCGCGCGGAAGTCATCGCCGTGGACGATGCGGCCAAGGCGAACGCTGCGCAGGCGCAACTCAAGCAGGGCGTGGCATTCGCCGACGTCGCGAACGCGTTCAATACGACGCCCAACGGCGGCGTGGCGCAATGGGTGTCGCTGAAGACGCCGCTCGCGCAAGGCAACACCGGCGGCCTGCCGCTGCCGCTCGCGCAGACGATCGCGTCGATGCAGGCCGGCGCGACGACCGGCCCGATCCAGGTCGGCAACGCGTACGTGATCGTGAAGCTCGACGAGAAGCGCAAGACGGTCGTACCGACCTTCGAGCAGGCGAAGGGCGTATTGCGTCAGCAGCTCGACGCTCAGGCGACCGAGCGCGCGCTCGGCACGCTGGTCGACAAACTGGCTTCGCAAGCGAAGATCGAGCAGTAACGCGGCAAGGGCGCGCGGCGGCGAACGCCGCTGCGCCCGAACGCGTGCGCGGCGCGTTGGCGGCTTCCGCGCGCGGCGGCACCTGCCGAATCAGTCCAGTCCGATTGGTTCGGGGCGCGATCGCCGCTATGCTGGTCATGCGTGGCATCGAAGCCACATCGACGGCGGCCGGTGGGCGCGGCCGCATCCATCGCTACTTCCCCGTAGCACTACTCCTCACGCTGCCTCATGCGAGCGTCGATGGCCGGTACTTCGCGTGCCACGCACCTTTCCTCTCGCGGTTTCCGCGATTTTTCCGCGATCCTCACGAACGATTGCAGTCGGATCGGCACGGCCAGCCGTGGCCGATGCACGAGCGTCATGGTCTTGGCCATCGCTGCACGAGCCGAACGGGGGAGCGTTGCATCTGTGCGCCGAGTGCACAGGAGTTGTCGTCCTGATGTGGTCGTGATGCGGCGAGAACGAAGTTAAATTCGTCGCACCCTTTGTTCACATTCGGAGAAACGTCTCATGTTTGCATTCTCGCTTCGCACGCTCACACGCTTCGTCGTCCTCGCTTCCGCCGCCACCATCGTGCCGGTGAGCGAAGCCGCGCCGGCATTCCCGGCCACGCCGACGATTCGCGCCATGGCAGGCGCGCAACCGATCGACCGCATCGATCCGAAGTCGACCGCGCTCGTCGTCATCGATTTCCAGAACGAATATCTGAACGGCAAGATGCCGATTCCCGACGTGCAGCGCGCGATGGTCAATACGCGCCGCCTGATCGAATTCGCGGACAAGAATGGCATTCGCGTGTTCCAGGTCCAGCACGTCACGCCGGCCGGCTCGGCGGTGTTCGCGCGCGACGGCGAGACGGTGAAGTTCATTCCGGAGATGGCGCCGCGCGCCACCGACACCGTGTTGCAGAAGGATACGGTCAGCGTGTTCGCCAGCACGGATCTCGACCGCCGCCTGAAGGACGACGGCATCAAGACGATCGTGATCGCCGGCCTGATGACGCATGCGTGCGTCGCCGGCGCCGCGCGCGACGCGGTGCCGCTCGGCTACCAGGTCGTGGTAGCATCGGACGCCTCCGCCACCCGGAGCATCGCCCGGGCAAACGGCGAGACGGTCGACAAGGACACGCTGCATCGCGCAGCGCTCGCGGAGATCGAAGATACCTTCGGCGACGTGAAGTCCACGTCGGAGATCATCGCGCTGCCGGTTCGGTAAGCGTACGGGGCCGTGCCCGCATGAAAGCACGGCCGGACCTGCGTCGGTTCCGCCATCACGCTGCGCTCCACCATGGATCAATTGTTCGCAATGCGCGTTTATCGGTGTCTCGTGGAAGCCGGCGGCTTTTCCGCGGCGGCCGCGCGCCTCGATACGACCCATTCGACCGTATCGCGTCAGCTGAAGCTGCTCGAAGCGTCGCTCGGCGTGCAACTGGTCAATCGCAATACGCGGAACGTCGCGTTGACGGCGGCCGGCGAACGTTATTACGCGTCCTGCGTGGAGATTCTCGATCGGGTCGAAGCGGCGGCGGAAGCCGTCGCCGACAGCCCGCGCAAGCCGTCGGGCACGTTGCGCGTGAGCATGCCGCTGTCGATCGGCACGCTGGAGATGCCCGACTGGCTGCCGGCTTTCCATCGCCGTTTTCCTGATATTCGTCTGGACGTGTCGTGCAGCGACCGGTTCTCGAATCTGGTCGGCGAAGGCTTCGACGTCGCGCTGCGCATCAGCAGCGATCTACCCGATTCCGACCTGGTGGCGAGAACGCTCGCCGTCTCCGACGAGATTCTCGTCGCCTCTCCTGCCTATATCGCGCGGCATGGATTGCCGAGAACGCCCGCACAACTCGACGCCCATGAACTGTTGCCCTACAGCGGACGCGAGGACGGCGGCGCGTGGCAGCTCACGCCGTCGCGCGGCGGGGCCGTTTCCGTCAAGCTCGACGGCTACCTGAGGCTCGACGCGATCACCGCGATTCACGCATCGGCGGTCGCCGGCCTGGGGATCGGCGCGTTCACGCAGCTCACCGTGCGCGGCGACCTCGAGCGCGGCCGTCTCGTGCACGTGCTGCCCGATTACACGCTGGCGAAGCGCAAGTACTACGCGCTCTATCCGAAAGCACGCCATGTCGCGCCGAAGCTGCGCGCGTTCGTCGACTTCGTGGCGGACCTTTACGGTAAAGCCAAGTCGTAACGACGCACGGCCGGCGCAACCGCCGGCCATCCCACATCACATTGCTTCGATTCTCGTTGCGGCCCGCCGCGCCAGCGCATCCCCGGCTTCCCGTCGATAACGCTCGAACTCCCGGGCAAACGCCGCGGCGTCGCCGGCGATCGCGAACCGCTCCAGTGTCGCGCAACTATCCGCGATATCGCGTTCGCCGATCATCGCGAACGCGCCGCGCATGCTGTGAATCTCGGTGCGGGCGAGCTTCAGGTCGCGGTGTTCGAGTGCACGCACGATCGCGGCATTCGCGCGCAGCATCGCGTCGGACAGCACCGCGTGCAGTTCGCCCGGCAGCGGCCCGTCCGCCGACGACAGCGCGTTCGCCGCCGGTCGCGTGTCGCGCCGCACACCCGTGTATCGGGCAATCGCCTGTTCGAGCGATTTCAGCGAGGTCGGCTTCGTGACGATCCCGTCGATGCCGGCGTCCAGCGCCAGGTGTTGCTCGTCCGGCTCGACGTGGGCCGTCACCGCGAGAATCGGCGCGCGGTGGCCGCGCTCGCGCAGCACCCGTGCGAACGTATAGCCGTCGAGGCCCGGCATGTTCAGGTCCGTCATCACGACCGCGTAGTCGTTGCGCCCGATCAGTTCCAGCGCATCCGCGACGTTCGCGGCGAGATCCGCGCGGTAGCCGAGCACGTCGAGCTGATCGTGCACCAGTGCGCGATTTACCGGGTTGTCGTCCACGAACAGCACGCGCAGGTTCGGCGCGTCGGCTTCCGCGCCCGCGTGCGGGGCGCCCGGCGCGTCGTCGCACGGCAGCGGCAGCTTCACGACGAACGTCGAGCCGATGTTCGGCACGCTGTCGGCCGAAATGCTGCCGCCCATCGACTCGGCGAGCTTGCAGCTCAGCGCGAGGCCGATGCCGGTGCCGCCGAAGCGGCGCGCGGTCGACGCGTCGGCCTGCGCGAACGGCTCGAAGATGCGTTCGAGTTGCGCGGCCGTCATGCCGATTCCGGAATCGCTGACGCGGATCGTCACGGGCGTCGCGTCTGCGCCCGACGCGGAAACGGACAACGCAATCGAGCCACGGTCGGTGAATTTGATCGCATTGCTGACGAGATTGACGACGATCTGCCGCACCCGCATCGGGTCGCCCATGTACGGGCGAGCGATGCGCGGGTCGATTTCCGTGCACAGCACGACGCCCTTCGCGGCGGCGATCGGCTCGAACAGGTCGACGATGTCGCGCATCAGCTCGTCGATGCGGAAGCTCGTCGCTTCGAGCGTCATCCGGTTCGCCTCGATCTTGGTCATGTCGAGCACGTTGTTCAGCATGTCGAGCAGCATCCGCGCGGCCGACGTGACGGCATGCAGCCGCAGCTTCTGCCGGCTCGGGTCGGGTGCCTTGTCGAGCAGCTCGAGATTGCCGAGCATCGCGTTGAGCGGCGTGCGGATCTCGTGGCTGATCGTCGCGAGGAAGGTCGATTTCGCGCGGTTCGCGCTGTCGAGTGCGCGCTCGGCGTCGGCGCGCGTCGTGATGTCGGAGAAGCTGCACAGCAGCGTGTCCTTGCCCCGGTAGCGCCCGCGCACGAAGTTGACGACGAGATCGCGCGTGCGGCCGTCGCCGAGCGTCAACGGCAACTCGACGTCGAGGAGCACCGGCGCGCCGCCGGCGCGCGCCTGGTAGCACGCGAGCAGGCGCTCGTGCAGCGGCGGCGTGCCGGCCTCGCGCTCGTACAGTTCCAGCATGCGGTTGCGCAGCAGCACGTCGCGCGTGCCGAGCGACACGAGCGCGATGCCGAAAGGCGAAGTCGCGATGATCGCGCGGCTCATCTGCTCGCTGTCGAACACGCGTCGCGAGCGGCGGAACAGCGGCGCGAGCACCTTCAGGTCGAACATGATCACGAGCGTCCACAACACGGCGAGGATCAGTCCGGCCACGCCGAACTCGCGCACGATCGTCGGCCAGATCGCGATCGCGATCGTGCGCCACGAATACGCGTAGACGATCGCGAGGCCGGAATTGGAAAGCCGGTCGCTGATCGTGAAGATGCCATGCAGGTAGCTCTCGTCGAAGCGGTCGAAGCCGCGCCGCCACGCATTTTCGGCGAGCGCGTGACGCATCAGCGCGCCGCCGTCGATCGATTCGCGCGTGCGGTCCTCGTTCAACAGCATGTTTCCCGCATGATCGACCAGCATCACGACGGCGTCCTCGGGCGCCTGCTTCAGCCGGTCGTCGATCACGTCGACGTCGAGGTCGCTGACGAAGGTCATGAAATGCCGCTGGCCTTCGAAGGCCGGTTCGACGAGGCGGAACACGTTCTTGCCCGTGAGCGGATCGATCGATGGCGCCTGCCATGCGATGCGGCGCGTGTCGCGCCAGTAGCGGGCGATGGACGGATTCGACCAGTCGGCGGCGTCGAGGGCCAGGCGATCGATCAGCGCGCCCGTATCGGGCACGCCGATGCGCGCCAGCACGTCGCGATAGGGCACGGACGGCGGTGGCGTGATCGCGATCACGCCGCGATCGGGGCTGTACGCATAACCGGACATCGGCATGCCGGATTGCCGCTCGGCGGCGGCCACCGAAATCGTCAGACGCTCCATCAACTGCACGTACGCGTCGATTTCGCCGCTGGCCGCGGCGGCGGGCGTCGCGGCCGCGAAGATCTC
Source organism: Burkholderia sp. MSMB1835 (assembly GCF_001526365.1). Lineage (NCBI taxonomy): Bacteria > Pseudomonadati > Pseudomonadota > Betaproteobacteria > Burkholderiales > Burkholderiaceae > Burkholderia > Burkholderia sp. MSMB1835. The sequence goes on along the minus strand of NZ_LOYP01000014.1, from coordinate 83,724 downwards.
GCTGACGTTGCTCAGCGGCGCCAGCACGACGTGTCCGTCGCGCACGATCGCGTCCACCGCGCTGCGCGCGTGGCGCGGGTGGCTGTTCCACAGCAGTTCCGCATTGATCACCGCACGCCGCATCGACGCCTGCTTCGCGTCGATCTCGAGCTGCACGAGCGCCTTGTGTGTCTCGAACAGCTCGCGGCGCTTCGAGATGTAGTCGCGCACCGATCCGGCGACGAGGATGCTCGTCGCGAACAGGATCACGAGCGACAGCACCGCGGCCCCGCCGTACAGCGTGAAGCGCTGGTAGCGGTTGAGCAGGCTCAGGTCGCGCGCTTCGCCTTCGATCGTCGCGAACGGCGCGCCGGCATCGGTGGTGGACGCAAAGAGTTTTCGGATGGGCATGGGACGAATACCGTGAAATCAATGCACAGATCGGGTGGCGCGCAGGGGTCGTCCGATGAAGGCCGGGTGCGATCCGTGACGCGCGGCGATATCCGTAAGCCGTGTGGGAAGGCAGGCGGTTGCGCTGCCGGCTCGGGGAACGAGCCAATTATCGAGATGGCGGGGCCATCGGTATGTAGGGCAGTCCGAAACAATTGACGCAGATGGCTAGGACTAGTCCTATTTTTTGAAAGTCGCCGAGAGCTGCGTTTATACGGCCCGAGGCGGGCGCGTGTCAAACGAAACGACGATGTGGCGAAGCGTGCATGTCGCGTTTTCCTCGCAGAATTGTCAGGCATCGTCATATTCAGACGAGTCCTATAAAAATACTTGGGGTGTATCCAGACGTCTGATTATCGAAATTGCCCGCGAAAAATATATTGCCTCGTGTAACACGGGCTTCGTCTCACTCTCTTTTGCACATGAGGCAATCAACATGAACAAGACTTACCGGACCGTCTGGAATGCCACGACGGGCACGTGGGCAGCAGCCGAAGAAACGGCGCGCTCGAAATCCAAGGGATCGTCGCGCGTGGCGCGCAAGGCGTTTGCCGCTGTCGCGCTGGGCGGGATGGCGATCGGCGGTGCGTCGGCGGCGGATGTCGTCGGCGCGTCGGAAGGCGGCGATAGCAAGGTCGATGATGAAAGCGTGATCCAGACGCCGATCACGAGCACGAAGTCGCTGATGCCGATGGGCACGACGAGCACGGATTCGATCGGGACGATGGCGGCGCTCGATGATACGTATATCAAGATCACTGCGGGTGTATATGCGCCTGCCAGACCGGCAGTCGCTGGTGTAGATGGGGCGACGGCGATCGGTGCTGGGGCCACTGCTAGCGGAATATCTAATGTCGCACTTGGTGGCGGCGCATTGGCGAACGCGCAGAACGCAGTGGCGCTCGGTACGATTTCGAGGGCAACGGGCATCGAGACCGTGGCCGTCGGTGTAGGCGCCAACGCAACGGCCGACTATGCGACTGGGGTGGGGCGTGCTTCGACTGCGTCGGGGGCAGGGGCGACTGCACTGGGATATGGTGCGCGAGCTTTGGCAGGTGGCTCGGTTGCGCTTGGGGGGGCGGCCGTTGCCGATCGTGCTAATACCGTTTCGGTTGGTACAGCAAACGCGCAGAAACAGATCGTCAACGTGGCAGCCGGCACGCAGGCGAACGACGCCGTTAACCTGGCGCAGATGAATGCCGCTATCGCAGCGGCGGACGATCCGTATGTCACGGTCAACAGCGGCAGTTTTGCACCGGCCAGAGCGGCGGTTGCCGGAGATGGCGCGACGGCGATCGGCGCCGGTGCCACTGCCAGTGGCAGGTCCAACGTCGCACTCGGCGGCGGCGCACTGGCGAGTGCGTCGCAGAACGCGGTGGCGATCGGTACGATTTCGAGGGCAACGGGCACCGAGACAGTGGCTGTCGGTGTGGGCGCCAGCGCGACGGCTCAAAATGCAACTGCACTGGGTCGCTCCGCGGGCGCGACGGGGCTGAACGCGACTGCGCTCGGAAACAGTACGGTTGCTTCGGCAAGCGACGCGGTTGCGCTGGGCTATAACGCTGTTGCTGACCGCGCCAATACCGTTTCGGTTGGCAGAGCGAATTCACAGAGGCAGATCGTCAACGTGGCGGCCGGCACGCAAGCGAACGACGCCGTTGTCGTGTCGCAGCTCACGCCGGTCGTGACCGCCCTCGGCGGCGGCGCGACGATCAACGCGACGACCGGCGCCGTCACGGGCCCGACGTACACCCTCGCGAACGGCGGCCGTCAGACGACCGTCGGCGGTGCGCTGACGGCGCTCGACGGCAACATCACGACGATCAACAACAGGCTCTCGGCGGCCGTCGATAACAGGCTCGTCAAGGTCAATGGGGCGGATGACGCATCGGCGAACACGATCAATTCGATTGCTATCGGGAGCGGTGCCGTCGCTGGAGTCAGCGGAGATAGCACTTACACCCATCAGGTCGCCATTGGCTCAAACGCTAGCGCGCAAGGATTGTCGTCGGTATCGCTCGGTAATAGCGCCAACTCAAACGGAACCGGCGCCGTGAGTGTTGGCCGTGGCAGTGCTGCGACCAATAATGCCGCGACGGCGATGGGCAATATGGCTTCCGCACAAGCTCAAAGCTCCATTGCATTGGGTGATCGCGCCAACGTGGAGACTGGGGCAACCAACTCCGTCGCGATTGGCTCGCAGGCCGGAATCGATGAGAACGTGACCAATTCCGTCGCTTTGGGCTCGGGCGCTACCGCGAATCGCAACAATACGGTTTCGGTTGGCTCGGCCACGCAACAGCGCCAGATCACGAACGTGGCCGCCGGCACGGAAGATACGGATGCTGTGAACGTCGGCCAGTTGAAGAGCTCGGGTCTCGTTGGCAACGACGGTCAGGGCAACCTGACGTCGCTGGCGGTGACGTACGACGACGCAACGAAGGCGGGCATCACGCTGGGCAATGCGGGCACGCCGGTGCGCGTGTCGAACGTGGCCGACGGTGCAGCGCGGACGGACGCGGCGAACGTCGGTCAGGTGACCGACGCCGTCGACAGCATCCGCAACGATCTGGCCGACGGCACCCTCAACATGCGCTATATCAAGGTCAATGCGACGGGCGCGCAGGCGAACGCGATCGGCACGAACGCCGTCGCAATCGGCTCGAACGCGAACGCGACCAGCAATGGCTCGCTCGCAATCGGCACGGGCGCGCGTTCGTCCGGCCTCAACTCCATTGCAATCGGCCTCAACTCGGTCGCGACGCAGGCGAACACCGTGTCGGTCGGTAGCATCGGCAACGAGCGCAAGATCGTCAACGTCGCGGAAGGCGACGTCGATGCGAACAGCACGGACGCGGTCAACGGTTCGCAGCTTTATGCCGCGATGAACTCGCTGTCTTCGACGTTCGACGCGAAGACGAAGGCGCTCGAAAGCAACACGGCGGGCCTGTTCGGCGTCGATAGCATGTCGGCCGGGATCAACGACGTCACGGCGCCGCTCGTCGCGGTCGAAGGCCAGAACGGCGACAACATCGCATCGCTGAATGGCGGCGATCCGGCGACGTCGACGGCTGCCGCGATCGGCGTGCTGTCGGCGGCGAGCGGCTCGAACGCGATCGCGGTCGGTCTGCAGACGGTCGCGGGCTCGGACAACTCGGTCGCAATCGGTAGCCTCGCGCAAACGGGCGCGGGTCAGGACTATTCGGTCGCGATGGGTTCGGATGCGCAGACGAACGGCACGCAGGCCGTGGCGATCGGCGCGCACGTGCAGGCCAACGCGGACAACGCGCTGGCGGTCGGTAACAACAACACGTATGCGCTCGGCCAGAGCTCGATCGCAATGGGTGACGGCGCGCGCGTGAGCACGGGCGGGACGAGCAGTATCGCGATGGGCAAGGGCGCGAACGTCGCCGGCAACGTGACGGATGCACTCGCGCTCGGCGCGGGCACCAATGTGACCGCGAACGGCGGCATCGCGCTCGGCCAGGGATCGGTCGCGAACCGCGGCAATGCGCTGTCGGTCGGCGGCGGCACCGTGGGGCAGCGTCAGATCATCAACGTGGCGGCCGGTACGCAAGGAACCGATGCGGTGAACGTGAACCAGCTCCGTGGCGTGACGAACGCGCTCGGCGGCGGCGCGACCGTGGGCGCGGACGGCAGTATCGTTGCACCGGTTTATACGATCGGTACCGAAACGTTCGACAACGTCGAGGACGCGCTGAAGGCGGCGGCTTCGCAAGGCGGCTCGTCTGCGGATGCAGTGAGCTACGACGATGCGGGTCACACGAGCGTGACGCTGGGCAACGCCGGTACGCCGGTGTCGATCCACAACGTGGCGCCGGGTGCGCTGTCGGCGACGAGCACGGACGCGGTGAACGGCTCGCAGCTGTTCGCGACGAACCAGTCGATCGGCGATCTGAGGGATTCCCTGTCGCAAGGCGGCGTGATCGATCCGACGACGGGCGAATCGCTGGCGGTGACGTACACGGACGCGGACAAGAAGGCGGTTCAGTTGGGTAACGCCGGCACGCCGGTGTCGATCCGCAACGTAGCGGCAGGTGCCGTTTCGGCGACGAGCGCGGACGCGATCAACGGTTCGCAACTGTTCGGCACGGCACAGAGCGTGGCGGGCGCGTTGGGCGGCGGTTCGGCGGTGAACCCGGACGGCACGCTCACGGCTCCGACCTACACGATCGGCGGCACGGACCTGCACAACGTGGGCGACGCGCTGACGAACCTGGACGGCCGTACGCAAGCGAACTCGGATGGTCTGTCGGATCTGCGCGACAAGCTGTCGGACGGCGGTGTGATCGATCCGACGACGGGCGAATCGCTGGCGGTGACGTACACGGACGCGGACAAGAAGGCGGTTCAGCTGGGTAACGCCGGCACGCCGGTGACGGTCCAGAACGTGGCGGCAGGCGCGCTGTCGGCGACGAGCACGGACGCGGTGAACGGTTCGCAACTGTTCGCGACGAACACGCGCGTCGGTTCGCTGGAAGACACGCTGACCAAGAGCGGCCTGATCGACCCGACGACGGGTGAATCGCTGGCGGTGACGTACGACGACGATACGAAGTCGGGCGTGACGCTGGGCAAGACCGGCACGCCGGTGTCGATCCACAACGTGGCGGCAGGCGCAGTGTCGGCGACGAGCGCGGATGCGATCAACGGTTCGCAGCTGTACGGCACGGCACAGAGCGTGGCCGATGCGCTGGGTGGCGGCTCGACCGTCGGCGCGAACGGCAACGTGACGAACCCGACGTACTCGCTGACCGATCCGACGAATGCATCGCAGAAGCAGGACTACCACAACGTGGGCGATGCGCTGACGAACCTGGACGGCCGTACGGCGCAGAACAAGAGCGATATCGTCGACTTGCAGGACAAGCTGGCGGATACCGGTCTGGTCGACGGCAACGGCGATACACGCGCAACGGTGACGTACGACAAGAACGCTGACGGCACGCCGAACTACGGCTCGGTGACGCTGGGCAACGGCAATGGTCCGGTGAAGGTGACGAACGTGGCTGACGCAACGGGCGACAGCGACGCGGTGAACCTTGGTCAGCTGAAGGGCTCGGGTCTCGTTGGCGACGATGGTCAGGGCAACCTGACGTCGCTGGCGGTGACGTACGACGACGCGACAAAGGCAGGCATCACGCTGGGCAACACGGGCACGCCGGTGGCGATCCACAACGTGGCAGCAGGTGCGCTGTCGGCGACGAGCACGGATGCGGTGAATGGTTCGCAGCTGTTCGCGACGAACCAAGACATCGGCGATCTGCGCGATTCGTTGAAGAACGGCGGCGCAATCGATCCGACGACGGGCCAATCGCTGGCGGTGGTGTACGACAGCGCGGCGAAGAACCAGGTCACGCTGGGTGGCGCGGGTGCGACGGCTCCGGTTCAACTGAAGAACGTGGCGTCCGGTGTGGACGACACCGATGCGGTGAACGTGGCGCAGCTGAAGGACGCGGGCCTGATCGCACCGATCGATCCGACGAACCCGGGTTCCGGCCTGGCTTCGCTGGCGGTGACTTACGACAAGAACGCGGACGACTCGGCGAACTTCGACCGGATCGCGCTGAAGGGTGGCGCGAACGGGACGACGCTGACGAACGTGGCGGCGGGCGCCGTGAACGCGACGAGCAAGGACGCGATCAACGGTTCGCAGCTGTTCGGCACGGCACAGAGCGTGGCGGGCGCGTTGGGCGGCGGTTCGGCGGTGAACCCGGACGGCACGCTCACGGCTCCGACCTACACGATCGGCGGCACGGACCTGCACAACGTGGGCGACGCGCTGACGAACCTGGACGGCCGTACGCAAGCGAACTCGGATGGTCTGTCGGACCTGCGCGACAAGCTGTCGGACGGCGGTGTGATCGACCCGACGACGGGCGAATCGCTGGCGGTGACGTACACGGACGCGGACAAGAAGGCGGTGCAGCTGGGCAATGCCGGCACGCCGGTGACGGTCCAGAACGTGGCGGCAGGCGCGCTGTCGGCGACGAGCACGGACGCGGTGAACGGTTCGCAGCTGTTCGCGACGAACCAGTCGATCGGTGATCTGAAGGACTCGCTGTCGCAAGGTGGCGTGATCGATCCGACGACGGGCGAATCGCTGGCGGTGACGTACACGAACGCAGGCAAGACGGCGGTGCAGCTGGGTAACGCTGGTACGCCGGTCCGTGTATCCAACGTGGCTGCAGGCACGGCGGATACCGACGCGGTCAACGTGAGCCAGCTCACGAGCGGCTTGTCCGATCTCCGCGAGGACCTGACCAACGGCGGGATCGACCTGCGCTACATCAAGGTCAACGCAACGGGTACCGCTGCGCTGGCAACCGGTGCACAGGGTGTTGCAATCGGCTCGGGCGCATCGTCGTCGGGTCCGAACTCGCTGGCGCTCGGCTCCGGTGCGCGCTCCAGCGCGAACGGCGCGGTGGCGATCGGCTTCAACTCGGTCGCGAATCAGGCGAACACCGTGTCGGTCGGCAGCATCGGCAACGAGCGCAAGATCGTCAACGTCGCGGCGGGCGACCTGAGCGCGGGCAGTACCGACGCGATCAACGGTTCGCAGCTCTACTCGGCGTTGAACGGCTTGACGACCACGCTGAAGTCGGAAACCGACCAGAAGATCGCCGAGCTGAGCGCGAAGTCCATCGGTGTCAACGATGCGACCGATCCGCTCGTCGCGATCGATGGCCAGCGTGTCGACAACTACGCGTCGCTCAACGGCGGTGATCCGGCGAGCGCATCGGCGATCGCCGTCGGCGTGGCGTCCGTCGCGAGCGGCAGCAATGCGACCGCGATCGGCCTGCAAGCGCTCGCGGGTTCCGACAATTCGGTTGCGATCGGCAGCTTCGCGCAGACCGGCAACGGTCAGCCGTATGCGGTAGCGATGGGCTCCGACGCGCAGACGAACGGCAAGGAAGCCGTGGCGCTCGGCGCGCACGTCCAGGCGAACGCGGACAACGCGCTCGCGGTCGGCAGCAACTCGAAAGCGATCGGCCAGAGCTCGATCGCGCTCGGCAACGGCGCGCAGGCGCTCGCCGGAACGACGAACGCGATTGCCGCGGGTACGGGGGCGACCGTCGCGCTCAACGTCGCCGACGCGATTGCGCTTGGCACGAACGCATCGGTTGCGGCCGGCGCGAACGGCGGCATCGCACTCGGTGCGGGCTCGACCGCGAACCGCGGCAACGCGCTGTCGATCGGCAGCGCTGGCGCGGAGCGTCAGATCATCAACGTCGCGGCCGGTACGCAGAAGACCGATGCCGTCAACGTCGGCCAGCTCGCCGGTGTGACGGGTGCGCTCGGCGGCGGTGCGGCGGTCGGCGCGGACGGCAGCATCGTCCAGCCGACGTACACCGTCAACGGCAAGGACTACACGAACGTGGCCGACGCGATCGACGCGGCAGCGGCGAGCGGCGGCGCACCGGTGGACGGTGTGGTGACCTACGACGACGCGACGACGAAGTCGACCCTGACGCTGGCTGGTGTGGACGGCACCACGATCGCGAACGTGAAGGCAGGCACCGTGAGCGCAACCAGCATGGACGCGATCAACGGTTCGCAACTGTTCGGCACCGCGCAGAGCGTGGCCGGTGCGCTGGGTGGCGGCTCGACGGTGAACCCGGACGGCACGGTCACGGCGCCGACCTACACGGTCGGCGGCACGAACGTGCATAACGTCGGCGATGCGCTGACGAACCTGGATGGCCGCACGCAGGCCAACGCGGACGGCATTTCGAATCTGCGCGACCAACTGTCGAACAGCGGCGTGATCGACCCGACGACGGGCGAATCGCTGGCGCTGACGTACACGGACGGCACCAAGACGGCGGTGAAGCTGGGTAACGACGGTACGCCGGTACGTGTGTCGAACGTGGCCGACGGTGTGGATGACCACGATGCGGTGAACGTGGCGCAGCTGAAGTCGACCGGCCTCGTCGGCGAAGACGGCAACGGCAACCTGACGTCGCTGGCGGTCGGCTACGACGATGCGCAGAAGGGCTCGATCACGCTGGGCGGTGCGAATGGCACGACGATCACGAACGTGGCGGCAGGCGCGGTGAGCGCGGCGAGCAAGGACGCGATCAACGGCTCGCAGTTGTACGGCTCGGCGCAGAGCGTGGCGGATGCGATCGGCGGCGGCACGACGGTCGACGCGGACGGCAAGCTGGCGGGCACGGCGATCGAGGTGAACGGTTACAAGTACAAGACCGTTTCCGAGGCTGTCCAGGCCGCGGCTGCGTACGGCGCGACCGATCCGCAAGCGGTGCGTTACGACCTGAACGGCGACGGTACGGTGAACTATGGCTCCGTGACCCTCGGCGGTTCGGCGGCGGCGCCGGTGGTGCTGACGAACGTCGCGAACGGCACGAGCACGTACGACGCCGTGAACTACGGGCAGTTGTCCGACCTGCGCACCGAACTGAGCGATCGTATCGGCAGCATGGACGATCGCGTCGTTCAGCTCGAACAGGGCGGCGGTTCCGGCGGCGGCTCGGGCGGCGGCTCGGGTGGCGGCGACCTCGTCGGCGGCACGGCCGGCGATGGCGGCAACATCGTGCCGGCAGACCCGGGCAACGGCAACGGCAACGTGGCCATCGGTTCGGGTTCGTCGATCAGCGACGGTGTGAACAACGGCACGGCGATCGGCTCCAGCTCGAACGTCGGCGGATCGAACGGCACCGCGATCGGCTCCGGTTCGAGCGCGCGCGGCGAAGGCAGCACGGCGATCGGCCAGGGTTCGAGCGTCGCGGCAGGCGCGGGCAACTCGGTCGCGATCGGCCAGGGCTCGGTGGCCACGGAAGCCAACACGGTCTCGTTCGGCAACGGCACCGACGACGGCAACCGTCGAATCGTCAACATCGCGGACGGTATCAATGCGAGCGATGCGGCGACGAAGGGTCAGCTCGACCGCGCGGTCGGCGGTCTGCAAGGGCAGATCAACGACGTGTCGAAGAACGCGTACTCGGGTATCGCGGCAGCCACCGCGCTGACGATGATTCCGGGTGTCGATCCGGGCAAGACGTTGTCGTTCGGTGTCGGCGGCGCGACCTACAAGGGCTATCAGGCAGTGGCGTTCGGCGGCGAAGCCCGCATCACGCAGAACCTGAAGATGAAGGCCGGCGTGGGTCTGTCGAGCGGCGGCAATACCGTCGGCGTGGGTGCGTCGTACCAGTGGTAATCGCATGAGGCGGGGCGGCTCGCGCCGCTTCGCCCGTGCGCTACCGCGTCACGCATTCCGTTCATTCCAATTCAAATCGGGCGTCCGCCTTCGGGCGGACGTTTCATCATGACCATGAAAACTCTGTTGTTGCGCGCCGCGTCGGTCGGCGCGATCGCGATGGCGCTCGGCGCCTGTACGACCCAATCGGGACTGACTTACGACATCCGCGCCGTATCGGTGCCGGGCCAGCCGGACCGCGCGTTCCGCGTGAGCTGCGACGGGCTGCTCGGCAGCGCCAATTCGTGCGCCCGCGCGGCGGAAGAATTCTGCCAGGGCAAGGGCTTCACGCCGCTGGAGATGATCGACCGCGTATACAGCCGCGCGCCGATGAAGGATCCGCGCGAGATCACGTTCATGTGCGGCAAGCCGCAACCGGTCGCGCAGCCGGCGCCGCAGGCCCAGCCGCAACCGCAACCGCAACCCGCGCCGCAGCCGGTGCAGCAGCGCCAGGTGCTGCTGCAGGGCGACGCGAACTTCGCGACCGACAGCGCGGTGCTGACGTCGCGGGCCCGCAGCGATCTCGACCGCTTCCTCGCGGTCAATCGCGGCGTGACGTTCGCGCGTGTCGCCGTGACCGGTTTCACCGATTCGACGGGTAGCGCGGCGCACAACCGCACGCTGTCGGAAGCGCGTGCGCGCACCGTGGTGAACTACCTGCGCGCGAACGGGCTGCAGGCACGCTCGTTCGTGGCCGAAGGTCTCGGCGCGTCGGACCCGGTCGCGTCGAACGCGACCGAAGAAGGCCGCGCGCAGAACCGTCGCGTCGAGATTCGCCTCGACGTGCAGTAATGCATCGCGGGGCGCCGGCTATCCGGCGCCCGTCATGCCGGCGCCGGCCACGAACCGGCGCACGAGCGGCACGCGACCGGACCGTCGCGTGCAGGCTTCCTCCGGCAGGCTTCAGGCCGCCCGCTCCACGAGAGCCGGCGGCCTGTTTCTTTTGGGGGACACGGCGGGCGGCGGTGGGCCGTCCGCGATCCGTGGATCACGCCCCGGTTTCGTGCGAAGATAGCGCCGAATCAGGATCCGGCCACGCGCAGCCGCGCCGACGCCGGCAACCGGGCGGCCGTTCGCCGCCTCGACAGCGGTGAACCCCGGACGACTATGGGAAGCTATCAGATACGCGTGGTACTGGCCGACGACCACCCGGCAATGCTCGTCGGCGTCGAGCACGGCCTGTCGTCGGTGCCGACGATCCATCTCGCGGGCAAGGCCGGCAATTCGACCGAGCTGATCCGCCTGCTCGACGATGGCGCGTGCGACGTGCTCGTGTCCGATTACGCGATGCCCGCGAACGAGCACGGCGACGGCACGGCGCTCTTTTCCTACCTTCAGCGCCGCTATCCGGACGTCAAGCTGGTCGTGCTGACCATGCTCGACAACGCGGCCGTCGTCGGCGCGCTGGTGCGGCTCGGCATCGGCTGCATCGTCAGCAAATCCGATACGGTCGATCACCTGATTCCCGCGATTCACGCAGCCGCGACGGGCGGCACCTACTATTCGCCGTCGGTCGAAAAGGTCGTGCGCACGCTGTCCGCACATTCGAGCGCGCGTTTCGTCGATCAGGCGCCCGCGCTGAGCACACGCGAGATCGAGGTCGTGCGGCTGTATGCGTCGGGGATGACGATCAACGAGATTGCGGACAAGCTGAGCCGCAGCAAGAAGACGATCAGCACGCAGAAGTCGCGCGCGATGCAGAAGCTCGGGATCGACAAGGACATGGACCTGCTGCGCTACGCGATCGAGAACGGCATCGTGGCCGCGTCGGGTAGCGAGGGGAAAGGCGGGGAAGGCGGGGAAGAGGCGGGCGGGGGAGCCGCCGGTGGGAATCCGGGCGTCGACGCGTGAGCGCCGCCGGCGTCGGCGCCGGCACGCCGCCGCGCGACCTGCTGCGGCCGCCGCTGGCAGTCGGCGCAGCGGCCGGTGAGCGGCAGCAGTCGGCCGGCGAACGATGCCGTGCCGTCAGGACGTCGAGTCGGCCGGCAGCGCTGCGCTGCCGGGGTCGGCGACCAGGCCGCAGGCGATCGCATAGCGGACCACGTCGACGTCGCGCTCGAGGCCGAGCTTCTGCATCGCCGAGCTTTTCTGCGTGCTGATGGTTTTCTTGCTGCGGTTCAGCTTGTCCGCGATCTCGTTGACCGATAGCCCCGATGCGAACAGCCGCACGACTTCCGCCTCGCGCACCGACAGCGTGGGCGTCTTGCCGCCGCCTGCGCCGAGCTGGCGCAGCGCGCGATCCATCGACGGCGACAGATACCGGCCGTTCGTATAGGCGGCGTGAATCGCCATCGTCAGATGGTTGGTCATGTCCGACTTGCTGACGAGGCAATGGATCCCGAGATCGATGAGCGCGCGCAGCGCGACCGCGTTCTCCAGCATCGTCATCACGACGATCTTCAGGTTCGGGTGGCGCTTCAGGATCGCGCTGAACAGTGTGATCCCGTCGCCGTATTCGTTGCCGGGCATCGCGTAGTCCGATACGAGCACGTCGCACGGATGCGCGGCGAGCGCCTCCATCAGCGCCGTCGAATCGTGTGCGGTCGTGACGACCGACACGGTGCTCGACGCCGACAGTTCGTACTGGGAGCCGATGACGACGGCCGGATGGTCGTCGGCAATGATCACGCGTATGGGGAAGCTCTTCATCATATTGGTCTCGATGGTCGCGCCGCACCATGCGGGGCGCGTTTCGTCGTTCTGCATAAACGCCTGCTGAGCGCCGGCGTGAGGGCGCACTCGCGGCCGGCCTCGCGGCCCCGCGATGACGCCCTCGCGCCGACGGCCGATGGCGGCTCGCAAGGAACCGCCATCGGCCGTCGGGCGAAAAGGCGGAGGGATCGCGCCCTCCGCTCTCGCTCCGTGGCTCCGAGAATCGAATCGAGTCGATTCGCGGAGCCGGTCGATCAGAACTCGTAGCCGACCTGGGCGCGCACACCCGCATCGCCCGTCGACGTGACGGACAGCGCGCCGTTCATCAGCCACTTGCCGTCGCGCGTCCGGTAGGTCGCGCCGGCCGCCACCGCCGAGCCGCTCTTGTAGTTCGCGGCGCCGACCGCGACGACGGTCTTGCCCGGCTGCGACGGCGTCAGGTTCGGCATCGCCATTGCCGCGGCCACACCGGCGTACGCGTTCTTCGCGACGTCGTTGATCATGCGGTTGGTTTCGCCGAAGCGCTGGTCCACCGATTCCATCGCGCGGTCGAGCTGGCCCTTCGTCGCCGCGTCCGACGCGTTCACGCCGTCCGCGATGTTGACGAGCCGGCGGTTGCCTTCGTCGGTGCCGTCGCCGAACGAAACGGTCATCGCTTCGTCCGCCTTCGAGCCCGCGCCGATCGCGACCGAACCGTTGCCGTTCGCGCTCGACCCTTGGCCGATGGCCGTGCCGTTTTCGCCTGCGCTCGAACCCTGGCCGATGGCCGTGCCGTTTTCGCCCGCGCTCGAGCCCTGGCCGATGGCCGTGCCGTTGTCGCCCGACGCGACCGAGCCCTGGCCGACGGCCGTACCGTTGTCGCCCGTGGCGACCGAGCCCTGGCCGATGGCCGAACTGTTCTCGCCCGACGCGTTCGAGCCTTCGCCGACCACGAGCGAGCCGTCGCCGCCCGTGCCCGTGCCGGGGCCCATGCCGCCACCCGAGCCACCGCCCGAGCCGCTGCCCGTCTCGAGGTCGCCGACGCGATTCGACAGATCGCCGATCTGGCCGCTCAACTGGCCATACTGCAGCGCGAAGTCCTGCTGCATCGCGTACAGCTGGCCGCCGTTCACCGCGTCCATGCTGCCCGACGCGATCAGGCCAGGCGCCACGTTGTGCAGCGCCGTGCCGCCCACGCCGCCGAACGTCACGCTGTCGAGATCGATGCCGTCGTACACCACGGCGCCGAGTTCCTTGCCCGTGTAGTCGATCAGGCCGGTCGCCTTCAGCTGCGCGATCGTCACCGCATCGTCGTCGTTCACGCCGTTGCCGACGCCGCTCAGCGTGCGCGGGCCACCCGTGCCGGCGAAGTTCACCGACGTGCCGCCCGTGTTCGCGGCGACCGTGATCGCGCCCGTCGTCGGGTCCTGCCGGACGAGGCCGATTTCGCCTGCCGCGAGCTGGTTGTTGATCGTCGTGATCGCGCCTTCGTTGTTCGTCACGCGGCCGTCGATGTTCGTCACGACGTCGCCGATGTTGTGAACGATGGTCGTGCCGCCGTTGCCGTCGCCGACCGTGAAGCTCGGTGCGGTGATCGAGCCGTCGGGGTTGACCGTCGAGCCGCCGCCGATCGCCGATGCGACGCTGTCCGCCACGCCGTGCAGCTGCGAGCCGTTGACGGCGTCGTTGCTCGACGCCGTCACGTCGCCCGCCTCGATGCCGGTCAGCTTGCGCTCGCCCGCGGTGCCGGTGAAGTCCACGATCTTGCCGTCGGTATCCTTCGCGACCGTGATAGTGCGCGTCGTCGCATCCTGCTGGACGAGGCCGACGGTGCCGTTGCCGATCTGGTCGGCGAGCTTCGCGATGTCGCCTTCGTTGGTCGTCACGCGGCCGTCGAGATTGGTCACGACGTCGCCGACGTTGTGAACGACGGTCGTGCCGCCGTTGCCGTCGCCGACCGTGAAGCTCGGGGCCGTGATCGAACCGTCGGTGTTCACCGTCGAGCCGGCACCGATCGCCGAGGCGACGCTTTCCGACACGCCGTGCAGCTGCGAGCCGTTGATGGCTTCATTGCTCGTTGCCGTCACGTCGCCCTTCTTGACGCCCGTCAGCTTGCGCTCGCCCGCGGTGCCCGTGAAGTTCACTGCCTCGCCGTCGTTGCTTGCACCGACCGTGATATCCGCGCCTGCGCTCGCCTGCTGCACGATGCCGATCGTGCCGCTCGTCAGATCGCCGAGCTGGTTGTTGATGTTCGTGATGTCGGTCGCGTTCTTCGTGATGTCGCTCTTGGCCGTCGTCAGTTCGCCGTCGAGCGCGCCGAGCGCGCCGCCGACGGTGGTCTGCGTACCGCCGTTCACGAGCGTGTACGTCGGGCCCGTCACGGCGCCCGTGGTCGGATCGATCGACGCGCCGCCGCCGAGCGCGGTCACGACGGGTTCGAGCTGCGACACGTTCACGGCGTCGGTAGCTTGCGTGCCGGCGGCCATGTTGATGACCTGACGCTGTTGCGTGGCGTTACCGACTGCAACGCTGTAGTCGCGGTCGGCACGCGAGTTGACGCCGAGCGCGACCGACTCCGAACCGGCTGCGACCGCACCTACGCCGAGCGCGGACGAGTGGAACCCGGTGGCCGATGCGTACGCGCCGACAGCGGTGGCCGCGCCCGTGGTGGTGCCGGTCCCGCCGATCGCCTGCGCGCCGAAACCGAACGCGGAGCTGTTCCGGCTGTTCGCGACCGTGTTGTTGCCGACGACCGTGGCGGCCACGCCGGTGCCTTGCGCATTCGCGCCGATGGCCAGCGCGCTGCCGGCTGCCTGTGCGGCGGCCGCACCCGACGAAGTGTCGACCTTGAAGTAATCGTCGGTGACGGCCGCGGCGAGCTTGTTGTTGATGGTCGTGATGTTGCCGTCGAGCGCGCCGAGTGCGCCACCGATGGTGGTCTGCGTGCCGCCGTTCGCGAGGGTGTACGTGGGGCCGGTCACCGCACCGGTGGTCGGGTCGATCGACGCGTTACCGCCGAGTGCGGCGACGACAGGCGAGAGCTGCGACACGTTCACGGCGTCGGTGGCTTGTGTGCCGGCGGCCATGTTGATGATCTGGCGTTGCAGCGTGGTGGTGTTGCCGACCGCGAATGCATTCGCACGGTCAGTAGTACTACCATTACCCAGCGCAACGCTGTTGGTGCCGCCGCTGTTGACTCTAGCGCCCCGGCCAATAGCTATGCCGTTGTCAGCAGTAGTATCGGCGACCTTTGCGCCCGAACCCATAGCAATCGCTCCGACACTCCCGGCCGTAGCCAAGTATCCAAGGGCAACGGAATTCGCCCCGGCCGAGAGCGTGCTTCCGCCGAGTGCCATCGAGCCGCCTCCACTAGCTATCGCAGCGGCGCCCCCTCCACTATTGACCTTAATGTATGCATCGTCGAGCGCAGCCGTCGTACCGATCGAGCGAGCGCTCGCCGGGCTGCTCACTTTGCATACGTCAGCCGCGTCGAGCGCACCGCTCTCGCCCTCCGCCGTCGTACAAACATCGGCCGCGAACGCGCCACCGATACCCGCGCCGCTCAGCGCGAGCGCGACCACGGCGCTGCGCGCCACGCGCGCCGAGCCCTTCGAATGCGATTTCGCCGTTTCGGCGACAGCCGTCCACGTGCCCGTCGCGGCGTTCCAGATATTGCGGTACGTCTTGTTCATGTCCCTACTCCTTTCAGTGTGTTGGGTAACTGAAAGCATGGTAGGGATCGGGCGCGCCCGAATCTGTCGTCCGGGGCTGAATCGCTGCGTGATCGCCGTGGGGCCAGTCCTACACGCGGGCGGCCGCTTTATATCGCATGTGTCTGACCGGCGCTCGTGGGCCGGGCGTGAGCCGGTGCAGGCACGTGGAACGAGCCGGAACGCGACCTTGCCGCAAGCCGTGGCGCCTGCCGGCCGGCAACGCGGCGTCGAAGCGCACGCACCGCGTGTCTGCTGGAAGAAAGAAAAACGAACGCCGCTCGCATGCGGCGATACCGGAGACCATCGTGAGAAGGGAGAACGCAAGGCTGCGATCCGCTGGAAGGCTGCGCCGCTGCGGCTCGAGGATGCACTGCATGCGCATTCGCGCGACGCGATCGCGACGCCGAGCATGCCGCCTCCGCGGCAACGGGAACGACGGACTGAGGGGCGAGCGTTCAGTGTTCGCATCTGGCAGCGTGTAAGTTTCAACACCATCACCCATCTCTGTCGTGGCCGCGCCCACCAGCCACCACCAAACGCCCGCGCCTCAGCCGGCTCCCGGCCGGAACGCAACGACCGTTGCCGGCATCATGTCAGGACAGCTTACCTTCACCGTCCGTGTCGTCCAATCGGACCAGGCTGAAAGTGGCCGGAATCCATGCGGGGCGGTTGCGGCAAGTCGCTGGCACGCGCATGGTCGCTGCCTTCTCGGCCATGCGTACCGTGAGTCATGGAAACCGTGCGCGGTTCGATGCCATACCGACGGCGCATTGCCATCCTAGCGGCAGAAAGTGCGTGTGACGATCAGCCCAGTCCGATTCCGGCCGCAAGAGTGTGCGACGGAGAGCGTGAAAGACGCGCGTCGCTCAGGCCGTCGGCGCGGGCGCCGCACGCCGTCGCAGCGCTTCGCGCGCCAGGCGCTCGGTGTCGGTAAACAACGCGGCGAGCGACGCGGTATTGCCGGCGCGCACGGCATCCTGCATGTCGCGCACGGCGTCCGCCACCGCATGTTCGTGAATCGTCGCGAATGCGCCGCGCAGCGCATGCAGCTCGTCGCGCAACGCACGCTGATCGTCGTGCGCGAGCGCCGCGCGGATCGCCGCGAGCGAGCGCTCGACGCTGTCGGTCAGCAGCACCTGCACGTCCGGCGGCAGCGGGCCTTCCGCGAGTTCGACGAGCGCCGATGCACGCGGGCGCGCGGTCGCGACGTTCGCGAAACGCCGCACCGTACGGTCGATCGTATCCAGCAGCACGGGCTTCACGAGCACCGCGACGATGCCGGCTTCCGCACAGCGCGCACGCTCGTCGGCGCTCGCATGCGCGGTGCTCGCGACCACGGGCAGGTCGGGATACTGCGCGCGCAGCACGCGCGCGAGCGTGTAGCCGTCCATGCCCGGCATGTTGAGATCGGTCAGTACGAGGTCGTAGCGCGTGTCCGCGCAGCGGCGCAGCGCGGCCGCGCCGCCGTCGGCCGCGTCGGCCGCATAGCCGAGCGCGACGAGCTGGCTCTGCTGCAGCGTGCGGTTCACCGGGTGATCGTCGACCACGAGCACGCGCGCGGCGAGCGCGGGCAGCGCCGCCGCATCGTCGGCCTCGTCTTTGGGCGAGGCATCTGCTTGGGCCGACGCTCGCAGCGGCAACGTGACGACGAAGGTGCTGCCGAGGCCGGCTTCGCTCTTGACGTCGATCGTGCCGTTCATCAGCGTCGCGAGCCGCTTCGTCAGCGCAAGCCCGAGCCCCGTGCCGCCGAAGCGGCGCGAGATCGACGTATCGGCCTGCGTGAACGGCTTGAACAGCGACGCGCGCTGCGCATCGGTCATCCCGATGCCCGTGTCGCTGACGCCGATCGCGACGGGCGACGCGGGATCGGTGTCGTCGCGCAGATAGACTTCGAGCGTGACCTCGCCGCGGCTCGTGAACTTGATCGCATTGCCCACGAGGTTTGCGGCGATCTGCCGGATGCGGGTCGGGTCGCCGACGTAGCGCGGCGCGAGCGCGTCGTCGACGACGATGTCGAACTGCAGGCCCTTGGCCGCCGCGAGCGGTTCGAACATCGCGCCGGTCTGGCGGATCGTCTCCGCGAGATCGAATGGAATCGCCTCGATCGTCATCTGGCCGGCTTCGATCTTCGACAGATCGAGGATGTCGTTGATCAGGTCGAGCAGCGTCGACGATGCGCCTTCGACCGTATGCAGGCGCTCGCCTTGCGTGTCGCTCAGCGGCTCGCGGCCGATCAGCTCGAGGTTGCCGAGGATTGCGTTCAGCGGCGTGCGGATCTCGTGGCTCATCGTCGCGAGGAACGCGGACTTCGCATCGTTCGCCGCGTCGGCCGCGCGCCGCGCGTCGTCGAGGTGGCGCTCGATGGCTTTCTGCGACGTGATGTCGGACACGTTGCAGAGCAGCACGTCCGCGTCGCGAAAGCGCGTGCGCACGAGCGTCGCGAGCAGGTCGACCGTGTCGCCCTGCGTGGTCGGCAGCGGCACGTGCAGATCGGGCTGCCACGCGTTCGCGCCGGGCGACCGGTCGAAGCGCGCGAACAGGCGCGCGGCGAGCGACGTGTCGCCCGCCGCGCGTGCGTCGTACGCGCGCATCGTGTCGTTCTGCATCAGCACGGTGCCGTCGTCGAGCGACAGCAGCGCGATGCCCGAAGGCGCGGCTTCGACGATGGTGCGGTTCAGGTTCTCGCTTTCGACGATGC
The DNA here is from genome assembly GCF_001526365.1 of Burkholderia sp. MSMB1835. Taxonomy (NCBI): domain Bacteria; kingdom Pseudomonadati; phylum Pseudomonadota; class Betaproteobacteria; order Burkholderiales; family Burkholderiaceae; genus Burkholderia; species Burkholderia sp. MSMB1835. The sequence goes on along the minus strand of NZ_LOYP01000014.1, from coordinate 65,015 downwards.
GCCGCGTGCGCGCGTCGTCGGGCTTCAGAACCTTGCGGTCGAACAGCACGAGCATCGCCCACGCGAAGCCGAGCGCGATCGTCATCAGCACCGCATACCAGCCGATGCGCCGCGCAAGCGCGCTCAGCACCGAGCGCATCGAGAACGACTGGACGAGCGTCCAGTCGGTGCCGCCGATACGCTGGCTCAACGTGAAGTCGCCCGCCCGATGTGCGGGCTGCGGGCCGTCGGCGCGCACTGCGCGCGCGGCGGCGATCAGCCGCTCGACGACAGCCTCGGCCGCATCGCCGTGTTCCGCGGCGCCGACGCGCAGCACGGGGCGGCCGGCCGAGTCGACGATGATCGCGGCATCGCCGTCGTCCCGCCCTGCGAGCCGTTCGCGCAGCAGGCCGGTCGGGAGTGTCGACACGAACACCATGCGCGGCTGGCCGGCCTCGTACGCGGTGCCGACGAGCCGGAACACGTCGCGCCGCTGGATCGGATCGTAGGCGGGCGCATGCCAGACGTAGCGGCCGGCCGGCGCGAGTTCGAGATCGGGCGCGAGCTTGTCGAGCAAGGCGGCGACGTCGGCGGCGCCGGTCGTGGCCAGCGGGTCGGCAGGCTCGGGCTGCGGGATGACGAGCGCGAAATGGCGATTCGGGGCGTACGCGTAGCCGGCGATCGCGCGGTCGGCCTCCTGCGTCGCGACGTACGCGCCGACCCGATAACTCATGTCGCTGGCCATCTCGAGATCGGGGCCGTACGACGCGGCGGGCTGCCCGGGAGACAGGTCGGCGAGGGCGAGCACGGGCGGAAACCGCGGGCTGCCCTGCAGCACGAGGCGGCCATGTCCGTCGGCGAGCTGCGCGGTCAGCACCGGATCCGTCGCGCGCGTGCTCCAGACCGCTTCTTCGTGCGTGACCAGCGTGTCCATGCCGGTCGTGCGCAGGTTGAACTCGAACCGGACGAAGAACTGGCGCACCGCGAACTGCGTATAGCGCTCCTGCACGTAGTCGCGGCCCATCGCATACAGCAGCGATCCGCTCGCGACGAGCGCCGCGAGCGTCACGCCGATGCCGCCCATATACAGCAGCATGCGCTGGCGGCGTCCGACGGGCGTGCGGGAAGCGGGACGGCGGCGGTCTGCGGCGGCGCGAGGATCCATCGTGGCACGGGGCGGGCGGATGAGGTTTCGCCATGATAAGCGAGACCGATCGCGGTGCGGGCGTGCCGCGCGGGGGCGCGCCGGTAGCCGATGCGCGACGAAGGCGTGAAAAAGGGTGCGCGGAGCCGCTAACGCCGCTCAGCGTGATCCTCTTCGGGCCCGGATTCGACGAGTCGATAGCCGAATCCGTAGACGGTGAGCAGCCGCAGGCCGTGCCGTCCGTCCAGTTTGAGGCGGTCGCGCAGGTTCACGATGTGCGTGTCCAGGCGGCGGCTGGTCACCGCGACGAGCGACCCCCAGACGAGTTGGCTCAGGTGGGCGCGCGACAGCGGCCGGCCCAGGTTCATGAACAGCGCCGTCGCGATCTGGAAGTGTTTCTCGGTCAGCACGTGCTCGCGGCCGGCGACGCGGATCGTGCGACTGCCGGTGTCGAACTCGAAGTCGCCCATGCGCCAGCGCCGGTGGCTGGTCGTCCGGTAGTGGGCCCAGCGCAGCCACATCGCGACGCTCGACACGAGCGTTTCGGCGGGGGACGTGTACGGCAGGTACTCGTTCGCACCGGCTTCGAACGCGAGCACTTGCGCCGTTGCGCCGTCGGTCTGGCTGGTCGCGAGGATCGGCATCGAATCCGAGAAGCGCGCACGCAGCGTGCGGATCGCGTCGCTGGCCCGGTAGCACGGCGCTTCGCATTGCACGACGAGCAGGTCGAACGGCCGCAGGTCGCAGGCCGCCAGCAGGTCGGGCAGGTATTCGAAGCGGACGGGACGATAGCCGGCCCGCCGGAAGATGTCGTCGATCCGCAGGCGGTCGTAGCCGTGGCCGGCCCGTCGCAGCCGATCGTCGAATGCATGCCGCGATGGATGGTCGATCGTCAGGATGCCGATCAAGAGCGTCGAGTCGGCGGTCATGTCCGGCGCGTACAGGAAGCCGGCCTGCCGCGCACGCGCGAGTCGGGCGCGGCGGGCCGGCGGGCCTGCATGCGTCGCCGGCTCGCGGCGGCTCGTCCGAAAACGGGGGCGGCGCTGTCGCGGCGCTCGTCCGGCGAGAGGGATGCGGCTTCGATGCGCCCGCGCCGCGCGAAGGGAAGAGTGCTCATGGACGGACTCGATGCGCGCGTGAAAGGCGAATCTCGCGCGAAAAAGATCCCGCCGCGAGGGCGGGATGAATATCGACTATCTATCTCTGGAATGCGCGGCATGCCCGGATTCGGGGGAACGGGCATGCCGGCGGAATGATTGTGATGGCGTTGGCGCGTGGCGTGAATCGGCCCGGTCCGAAAATGGCGGGCAGGATGCGTGCGAAGTGCGCATCGAATGCGGCGTACCGGTTTTTCCCGGAGGTATGCGTTCGGCCCCCTCGTCGTCGCCTGTGCGAACGCCGTTGTACGCCGCGTTCGCGACGCATGTATCGGACTGGGCTGACCGATACCGCGCTCAGTATCGGACCACCGGAAGCGGGATCGTGCCGACAATGCGTGCTGCACCGCATCGGAACGGTGCGCCACGGAACCGCGAGCAGGCATTCGCCGCATCGCGCGCCTTTGATCGAAGAACACCCGGTACTCGACATGAACGTGACACGAACCGCGATTACCCGGCTCGTCACCGCGACGCTATGTGCGGTGACGGCGCCGATGCTGCCCGCCCATGCGGCCGATGCCTCTGCGCCGGCGAGCGCTGCGCCGACCGATCATGCATTCGATTACGACCACCAGCGCGACTGGCATCTGGAATCCGGCGACGCGCAGTCGCCGGTGGCGATCGACGCGAGCACGGCCAGACAGGCGACCCGCTATGCCGACGAGAACAACGCGATCGGCATGCATATCGCCGACACGCGTGCGAAGGCGATCGACAACGGCCATACGATCCAGATCGTTCCGGCCGTCGGCAGCGCCACGATCCGCGGGCGCCATTTCACGCTTCAGCAGATTCACTTCCATTCGCCGTCGGAGCACACGATCGACGGTCGCAACTATCCGATCGAGGGACATTTCGTGTTTCGCGCGCAGGACGGGCGTCTGGCGGTCGTTGCCGTGCTTTATCGCACCGGCGCGGAGAATGCGCAGTTCGCGGCCGCGATGGACGCGCTCAAGGCAGGCGATACGGCGAGCCTCTCGTCGTTCCGCGCGGCCGCGCTGATGCCGGGCAACATGAATATCTACTATCACTACCTCGGGTCGCTGACGACGCCGCCGTTGACCGAAAACGTCGAATGGTACGTGCTGGACGAGCCGGTCGAGCTGTCCGCGGAAGACATCACCGCGTTCCGGATGCGCTATTCGCACAACGCGCGGGTGGTGCAGCCGCTGAACGGGCGACCGTTGCTGCGTTACGACGCGCGATAGGCGGTCCGCGTGCCGCAGCCGCTCGAATAGGCCCAGTCCGATTTACTCGGACCGTGTGCGCGGCGATACTCGGGACCATTCATTGACATTACGGGAGAGCGGATCGGCGCGGCACACGCGGGACGATTCGTCGTCGACATCATGAGCATGCAGGACATCACCGGACATTTCGCGTTACCGCTCGCGCGTCCTTACACGGACGTGCCGCCGCCGTATGGACGGCGTCGCAGGCCGTTCGTGAAGAGCAAGCGGCCGACGCCGGGCGTGTTCGATCTGCGTGCGGTGCGCGAGGCGCCCGTGGCGGTACGCGCCCCGTCGGTTCGCGCGACGGATTTCGGTTCGGACAACCGACCGTGGGTGAAACCGAAGGCGCCGCGCCGTTGGCGGCCGACGCTGCTGGCGCTGATCGCCGGCCTCGCGTTCGGTTCCGTGGGCTTTGCGGCCACCCGGCTGTTCGACGCCGGCAAGCGTGCGCCGTCGCCGCATACCGTCTACGAGGCGGCGATTGCCGTTCAGCCGGCGGAGGCGCTCGTCACGACTCCCGCGGCGGCGATCGTGGCGCCGGACGTTCCGCCGCCCGCCGCGGACGATGCGGTGGCAGTCGCGGTGCAATCCGTGGGCGCGGCGCAGCCTGACGGTCGTGCGGCGGATGCATTGCCGACGTCGGCGCCCGCGTCGAAGCCGGCCGTTGCGCGACGCAAGAAGGCAACGGTCGCGGTGCCCGATCGCGCGGCTGCGTTCGGCGGCATCCCGGCGCGCGCGACGGCGGCGAAGCCCGCTGCGCCGCGCCAGCAACAGGCGTCGGTCGAGCCGGTACCGAGCGCGGCCGAAGCGATCGGCATGACGGCTGCAGAGTTTTCGCGCTGGCTCGACGCGACGCGCGAGTCGTCGCGCGCGGCGGCTGCGCCCGCGCCGTCGAATCCCGACGCGTTGCGCGTCGGCCTGACGAATCAGATTCGCTTGACGGATCGCTGAGGGACGCATCGCGGCGTCGCGATCGGAGGTCCCGCACCGAGCCGCGCGTCGCGACAATCACGGAGCGATATGACCGGCACTTGCACACACGATGCATGGCGGTGAGGAAGCGTGCGAATAAAAAAATTCGCATCACAGACGAATTGAAGGTCGTCGCGGATTCGGACCAAACCGATTCCCAGCCGATGAACCGTCGTCGACAATGGGCATGCCGGTGGGTGTGGTGGCCTGTCGGTGTCTCCTCGACGCGGAGACCTCTCCTTGATGGCCGCTCTTTCCGGAGCGGCTTTTTTTGTCCGTGTCGGCGGACGACCGCGAATGTCCCGCGGCGACGCGGCGAGCGTATCGCATGCACATCGTCATAAAACTTCGAATACTCGAATGGAGGAGCACATGTCGGATCGAGACGCGGCATCGAACATCGGAATACCCGAAGAATCGGCCACCCCGGCCGCGGCCAGCCGCTATTTCCAGCTTGCGCTTCTCGTGTGCGCGGCGGGCGCGATCTATCCGATGCTGTATCTGCGCCAGTTCTACCAGGACACGATGCTGGATCTGTTCCAGATCTCGCGCGCGCAGCTCGGCTATCTGTATTCGGCACTCGGCACGACGTTCCTCATCTGTTATCTGCCGAGCGGCTGGCTCGCCGATCGCCTGCCGCCGCGCTATCTGATCAGTTTCTCGCTGGTGGCGACCGGTGCACTCGGCGTCGCTTACGCGAGCGCACCGTCGTATCCGGTGCTGATGGTCATCTTCTGCGGCTGGGGCGTGACGACCGGGTTGACGTTCTGGGCCTCGGTCATCAAGCGCGTGAACACGATCGCATTGCCTCGAGAGCAGGGCCGCTTCTTCGGCTTCCTCGACGGCGGGCGCGGGTTGATCGAGGCGTTGCTCGCCACCGCATCGCTCGCGCTGTTCGCCTGGCTCGTCGATGCACGCGGCACGTCGCATGGCGGCGCGTTCCAGCAGGTCGTGTTCTGCTACGCGATCGTCTGCGTCGCGCTCGGTATCGTGCTGCTGACCGTCAAGGACGCGGACGCGGGCACCTCGTCCGCCGCGCCGGCGGACCGGCGTGCGCGGGGCAACCTGCTGCGGGATCTGGCGACGCTCGCGCGCAATCGCTTGCTGTGGGTGTTCGCCGTCATCGTGTTCTGCGGCTATCACCTGTCGTGGGCCACGTACAGCATTTCGCCGTACCTGCAGCAGAAGGGCGTCGGCATGTCGATCGTCGCGGCCGGCTTCATCGCGTCGCTGAAGCTGTGGATGCGCCCGATCGGCGGCATCGGCGGCGGTTTCGTCGGCGATCGCGTCGGCACGCTGAACGTGCTGTGCGCCGCGCTGTTGCTTGCCGCGCTCGCGTTCGTCGCGCTGATCGTGTTTCCGTCGTTCAACCAGGTCGTGCTGCTCGCCGGCGTCGTGATCTTCATCGGTTTGCTGACTTATGCGGTGCGCGGCCTGTACTGGAGCGTACTCGAGCGCTGCGACGTGCCGGCGCCGATCAAGGGGCTCGCGATCGGCGTGATCTCGCTGCTCGGCTATTCGCCGGACGTATTCCTGCCGCTGCTGAACGGCTGGCTGACCACCGAGTATCCGGGCATGCACGGTTACCAGCTGTATTTCGGCTACGTCGCGTGCATGAGCGCGATCGGCGGCGGCGCGTGCCTGCTGCTCAAGCACATGCTCGGCAAGCGCGCCGCGCAGTAGTGGACGCCGCACGCGCGCCGTGCCGATGCATGATGCACGTGCGGATATCGATCATGAAGGGGGAGGAGACGGCTTGGATGCGGGCGCTCGATGCTCGCATGAGGCAGCGTTTCTCTAGAGGTACGGAACATAGCGTCGGACTACATGTGGCCGCGCCCACCGGCCACCATCGAGCACCCGCGTTCAAGCCGTCGCCGGCAGGCGGGGCGCGGCAGGCGGAGCGGTTCGCTCCTCCCGACATGCAGCGTCCAGACTGCCATCGACGAACCGTTCCGGTACCGCGCATCGAAAGCATACAAGCCGGCAGGCTGCCGGCCAATCGGACTGGGCTGAAACGATGCGGCAGCGGCTGGCTGCCGCCATTCGATTCGGAATCCGGAGCGACAGGATCGCGCGGTGCTCGCGGGCCGGTCAGAAGCGGCCGCGCAGGCCGATGAACACTTCGTTGGAACGGAGCGACGCCTTCAGTTGCTCGTCGCGCGCCGACACGCGGTTCACGAACGTGTTGTAGCCGGATTCGACGTTGCCCATGTCGACGAAGCGATAGCCGACGTCGAGCGTGAAGCGCTTGTTGATCGCATAGCTGATACCCGCGCCGGCCGAATAAGCGAAATTGGTTTGCGTGCGCGACGCGAACTGGCGCGTATCGTTGGTCTGCCAGCCGTCCGCCGACACGATCGCCACGCCGACGCCGGCGGTGCCGTAGACCGAGAAGCCGCGGCCCAGGTCGAAATCGCGATAGCCGTTCAGCATCAGCCGCTGCGACGATACCTGGAACTGGTTCGCGTTGGCGTCGAACGGCGCCCAGTAGCTGACGAAGTTGCCGCTGCGCTTGAACGTGTATTCGCCTTCCGCGCGCCAGCCATTGCCGAACTGATAGCCGAGGCCGACCGCGCCGGTCACGCGCGACTGGCCGTCCGGGCCGCCGATGCGGCTCGTCACGCGCGGGCTGGTGAGTTCCATGTTGGCGGCGTTGTCGAATGCGCCGACGACGCGGGCCGTCGCGTAGTAGCCGGCGTCGCCGTTGGTCGACGTGCGGGGCGTCGGCTCCGCGGCGTCGGCCGGGGCGGCACCGGAGAACAGCATCGCGAGCGACGACGGAATGACGAAGAGTCGGGACATGAAAGCGTTTCCTTGTAGACGATCGATGAAAACCGTCATCGTAGGAATTGCGCCGGTCGCGCTGTACCCGCTCGCGTACGGATGGCGCCTCCGTAGCGTTACGGAGGCGCCGCGCCGAGCAGCGCCGCGTAGTCGCGCACCAGCTCGACGAGCGAGGCCGCGCCCAGCTTGTCGAGCGCGATCGCGCGATAGGTTTCGACGGTGCGCGGCGACAGCGCGAGCTCGCGCGCGATCTCCTTGTTGCTCAGCCCGCGCACGATGCCTTCGAGCACCTGACGTTCGCGTCCGCTCAATGCGGCGATGCGCTGTACGCGATGCCGTTCGGCGTCGGCGCGCGCGCGGCGCTCCGCATGACGGCGGAGCGTCTGTTGCACGACGTCGATCAGTTCGTCGTCGTCGGTCGGCTTGCGCAGGAAGTCGACGGCGCCGCGCTTGAACGCGCGGCGGCATGCGTCGACGTTGCCATGCCCGGTAAGGACGATGACCGGCAAGTCGCGCTGCTCGCGCAGACGGTCGAGCGCGTCGAGCCCGCTCATACCCGGCATGCGGATGTCGAGCAGCACGCAGCCGAGCGCAGCGTCGAGCGCGTCGTCGAGGAACGTGTGTGCGTCCGCGTAGCAGCGGCTCGATAGGCCGACGGTGCGCAGCAGCAGCGCGAGGCCGTCGCGCACGGCTTCGTCGTCGTCGACGATCGCGACGACGGTCGGGGCGGGCGTCGTCATGGCCGGACCTCCGCGAGCGGCAGCGACAAGATTGCCTCGACGCCGCCCGACGGCCGGTTGTGAATTTCCAGTGCGCCGTTCTGGCGCTGCGCGAGCGTGTCGCAGAGCGGCAGCCCGAGGCCGAGCCCGTGGCCGCGTGTGGTGAAGAACGGCTCGAAGAGGCGCGGCAGCGTATCGGGCGGTATGCCGGGGCCGTCGTCGATCACGCTGAAGCGGTAGTGCCGTCCGGTTCGCTCGCCGCTCACGCGGATCGTGCCGTGCGGCGCACCTGACAGCGCGTCGCGCGCGTTCTGGATCAGGTTGTGCAGGATCTGTTCCACGGCGACGGGATCGGCAAATGGCCGCGCGCCGGGTGTCGCGTTGTGCCAGCCGAGCGATATCTGCGCACGCGCCAGTTCGTCGCGGTACAGAAGCTGCAGCGCGGATACGATCGCGTCCGGATCGAGCGCACGGCGCTCGCCGCCGTGCGCCGACGTCGCGGCGACGCGCAGCCGGTCGAGAATCGACGCAGCGCGCTTGGCTTGCGCGACGCTCGTCTGCAGCGCACGCCGGACGTTGTCGCGTTCGGCCGGGAGATCGAGCAACCGCTCGGCGGCGCGCGTGTGCGTGACGATGGCCATCAGCGGCTGGTTCAGTTCGTGCGCGATGCCGGCCGCCATTTCGCCGAGCGTATCGAGGCGGCCGAAGCGGTCGAGCCGCGCGCGCGCATGTTCGCGGCGCTGCGCATCGCGCAGCCGCCACGCGCCGAGCACGCCTGCAACGAGCAGGATCGCGACGGTGTTCCACAGCGCGATCGGCAGCCACGGCAGATCGTCGACGGTCAGTGTGCGCGTCGCGTGCAGTGTCAGCGCCTGGGGCTGGGTCGGCAGGCGCTTGTCGAGCGTCATCGGCCAGCCGAGCGGCGCGGCGGCCGGCGGCCGGTTCAGCACCTCGAACCGGCGCCCCTGCAATTGCAGCGTGACGGACGTCAGCGACGCGGGCCAGTCGCCGGGCTGGAGCATCGTGCGCGGGTCGATGCGCACGGCCCACCCTGTCGCGGCGACGAGCCAGTAGCGACCGTCGGCCTCGAATTCGAGCGCATAGGGTTTTGCTGCTGTGTTCAATGGCGGCGGCATGCCGGGCGCGGCGCCGTTGACCGAGTGCCACCCGATGCCGGGCCGCCAGCGCGCGAGCCCCGTGAGTTGCGGCATGCGTTCGCGCAGGTCATCGAGCATGTGCGGCGGCACGGCGCGCAACGGCGTGGCGCCGAGCGTGGCGAGGATCGCTTCCTGCTGGGCCGCTTTCTGGCCGAGCACGCGGATCGCGATGCTGGTGTCCTGGAAAAAACGGTCGTGCGCGTCGGACACCGAGCGCGACAGCACGAGCGCGGTACCGGAGAGGCTCAACGCAAGCCAGCCCGACAGCGCCACGACGCGAGTGGAAATTCTCATGATGCGGCGGCGATCACCGGTTCGACGTGCGATGCGTCGCCGAGGCGATCGTATCGCCGGGTGTCGACACGCATGCGCCGCAATGCGGGCAGGTCGTCGTGTCGGTGCCGCCGGACGCGGCCCGTTGGGCACGACCGCGCTCGAGTGCCGTCGCCACGAGTTCGGCGCCCATGATGCCGGTCGGGAACGCGATGATGCCGTAACCAAGCAGGATCGCGCATGACGTGATCAGCCGGCCGAGCGGCGTGTGCGGCGTCAGGTCGCCGTAGCCCGTGGTGCTCATCGTCACGGCGGCCCAGTACACGCCGACGGGAATGCTCGTGATGCCGTTCTCGGGACCTTCGACGAGGAAGATCACCGTGCCGAGGATCACGACGATCACGAACATGCCGCCGATGAACACGAAGATCTTGCGCCGCGCACGCGCGAGCGCGCGGATCAGCATCTGGCCTTCTTCCAGGTAGATTGCCAGTCCGAGAATGCGGAACACGCGCAGCAGCCTGAGCAGGCGCACGTCGATCAGCGCATGCAGGCCCGGAAAGAAGAAGGCGAGATAGGTCGGCAGGATCGACACGAGATCGACGATGCCGAAGAAGCTGCGCGCGTAGGCGGCAGGCTTCGGCGCGGTGAGGAGCCGCACCGCGTATTCGACGGTGAACAGCAGCGTGAACGCCCACTCGGCTGCGTACAGCGCTTTTCCGTAAGACGCATGCAGCTCCTGGACGCTGTCGGCCATCACGACGAACACGCTCGCGACGATCAGCGCGAGCACGGCGATGTCGAGTCCGCGAACGAAGCGGGGATGACGGGCGGCGTCGCGGATCGCGGCGAGCACCGTCCGGCGAAGGGGGGCGGTCGAAAGGTTCACGCGTCGGAGTCTACGAGCCGTATGACCTCAATCCAATCGGACCAGTCTGATTCGGTCCGACGGGCGCCGCGCAGGCGCCGAGCCGGTATCCGACCATGGGGCCATATTGCTTTAGGACTGGTCTGATCGAACCGAAAGCGCCGAAAAAATACAGTGATTTCCAACGGATCAAACCATCTTTGGAGTCACCATGAACAAAGCACATCGCACTCTCTTCAATACGGCCACGGGCACTTACGTCGCCGTTTCCGAGCTTGCAACGGGCCGGAAGAAATCCGGCGGTCAGCGCACGCTGGTGCGCAGCGCGATCGCGCTGGCGGCCGTCGCACTGAGTCTGGGCGCTTCGAACGTCTTTGCCGCTCCGACGGATGCAGACGCGTGTACGACGGCCGACGGCCGGCATGGCGTGCTCGGCGAAGCGGGCGTGTGCGCGGTGCCGAACAGCGGATCGATCGGTTCGGCGGGCACCATGGGTTCGGTCGGCACCATGGGCTCGATCGGCACCACTGCCGCACTGGACGACGCGTATATCAAGGTATTGCCGGCGACGACGGGCGGAACGGCTGCCACCGCATCGGGTACGGCCGCCGTCGCGATCGGGAATGCAGCGGTCGCGAACGGCACGTCGGTTCTGGCGTTCGGATCGGCCGCGACCGCAACCGGCAACGGTTCGATGGCATTCGGCCGTATGGCAAAAGCGCTCGGCGGCACTTCCGCGACCGCCATCGGTAACGATTCGACCGCGAGCGGCACGTCGGTGCTGGCGATCGGTTCTTCCGCGACCGCGACGGGCACCGGTGTCGTGGCGCTCGGCCGCCTTGCCACCGCAACCAGCGACTACAGCACCGCGTTAGGCAACCAGACGTCGGTACTGGCCACGGGCGGCGTTGCACTTGGCACGCAAGCCGGCGTCTCGGCGGGCGCCACCAATTCCGTTGCGATCGGCAATCATGCGACCGTCGACGCGAACGTGACGAACGCCATGGCGCTCGGTACGAATTCGAACGCGACGCGCAACGACACCATTTCGGTCGGTTCGTCGACGCTGCAACGACAGATCACCAACATGGCCGCCGGCACGCAGGACACCGACGCCGTGAACGTGTCCCAACTTGCACCGGTCGTGAACGCACTCGGCGGCGACGCAGCAATCGATCCGAAAACGGGCGCCGTGACCGGCCCGACGTACGGGCTCGCGAACGGCGGCACGCAGTACACCGTCGGCGATGCGCTCGGCGCACTCGACGGCGAGCTGACGAGCGCAAAGAGCGATATCGCGACGCACGCGGCCGACATCACGAACATCAACAGCAAGCTGAACGCAGCCGTGACCGACGACTACGTGAAGATCAACACGATGGCGGCGCCCGCGCAGGCCGTGGCGGACTCCATTGCGATCGGCGGTGCCGCGACGGCAATCGGTACGTACTCGGTCGTGGTCGGCCATCGTGCGGCGGCGACCGGCAATAACGCCACCGCGCTGGGCGTGGACGCGGAAGCATCCGGCGAATCCAGCCTGGCACTGGGCAAGGGCGCAACGGCAGCGGGGCACTTCTCGTCGGCCATCGGAGTCGGAGCAACCGCGTCGGGCGACCAATCCGTCGCGCTCGGCATCCGCTCGGTCGCGGATCGCGACGCTACGGTGTCCGTCGGTTCCGCGACGCTGCAGCGCCAGATCACCAACATGGCCGCGGGCACGGAAGATACCGATGCCGTCAACGTCGGCCAGCTGAAGGGCGTCGCCGATGCGATCGGCGCGGGCGCGGGCGTCAACGCAGACGGCTCGATTTCGGCGCCGAGCTTCACGGTAGGCGACGGCAATGGCGGCAAGCAGAAGTTCGATAACGTCGGCGACGTGGTGACGAATCTCGACGGCCGCGTGACGACCAACGAAAGCGATATCGCGAAGCTCGCGGACCAGATCGGCAGCGGGACGACGGGGCTCGTCCAGCAGGCCGCAGCCGGTGCGAATATCACGGTCGGCGCGAACACGGACGGCGCGGCGGTGAACTTCGCCGGCACGACGGGCGAACGCAAGCTGACGGGTGTTGCGAACGGCGATATCACGGCAGGCAGCACCGACGCCGTCACGGGCGGCCAGTTGTTCGCCACGAATCGCGACGTCGCGAAGAATGCGTCGGACATCGCCGATCTGGGCAGCGACGTGTCGAACCTCGGCACGCAGGTGACGAACATCGACGGTCGCGTGACACAGAACGAAACGCATATCGCGAAGAACGCGACCGACATCGCCGATCTGGGCAGCGACGTGTCGAACCTCGGCACGCAGGTGACGAACATCGACGGTCGTGTCACGCAGAACGAGACGCATATCGCGAAGAACACGACCGACATCGCCGATCTGGGCAGCGACGTGTCGAACCTCGGCACGCAGGTGACGAACATCGACGGTCGTGTCACGCAGAACGAAACGCATATCGCGAAGAACACGTCGGACATCACGTTGATCAACGATCAGCTCGCCGAGCTGTCGGGCGGCACGATCGGCCTGGTGCAGCAAGCGGCGGCAGGCGCGGATCTGACGGTCGGCGCGAACACGGACGGCGCGGCGGTGAACTTCGCGGGCACGGCCGGCGAGCGCAAGCTGACTGGGCTCGCGAACGGCGACGTCGCGGCAGGCAGCACCGATGCCGTTACCGGCGATCAACTGCATGCGGTTGCCGTCGACGTGACGCATCTCGATCAGCGCGTGACGAACAACGAAACGTCGATCACGCAGATTCGCAGCGAGATGAACAACGGCTCGATCGGTCTGGTCAAGCAGGCAGCGGCAGGCGCGGACCTGACGGTCGGCGCGGGCACGGACGGCGCGGCGGTGAACTTCGCGGGCACGGCCGGCGAGCGCAAGCTCACGGGCCTTGCGAACGGCGACGTCGAGGCAGGCAGCACCGATGCCGTCACCGGCGATCAACTGCATGCGGTCGCCGTCGACGTGACCCATCTCGATCAGCGCGTGACGAACAACGAAACGTCGATCACGCAGATTCGCAGCGAGATGAACAACGGTTCGATCGGTCTGGTCAAGCAGGCGGCGGCGGGCGCGGACCTGACGGTCGGCGCGGGCACGGACGGCGCGGCGGTGAACTTCGCGGGCACGGCCGGCGAGCGCAAGCTCACGGGTCTCGCGAACGGCGATGTCGCGGCAGGCAGCCGCGACGCCGTCACGGGCGATCAGCTCCACGCGACCAACGAGGCCATCGCGCAGAACGCGTCGGACATCGCGGACAACCGCACGGAGATCACGAACATCAACAACCAGCTCGCCACGGGCCAGGTCGGCCTCGTCCGGCAGGATCCGGCGACGGGCGCGATCTCGGTCGCCGCGAACTCGGGCGGCGCATCGGTGAACTTCGCCGGCACGAACGGTGCGCGCACGCTGTCGGGCGTCGCGAACGGCGTGAACGACGACGAAGCCGTGACGCTCGCCCAGCTGAAGGCATCCGGGCTGGTCGACAAGGACGGCAAGGAACTCGGCGCGGTGGTGTACGACGATCTGTCGCTTGCCAGCGCAACGCTTGGCGGCACGCACGGCACGGTTCTGCGCAACGTCGCGCCGGGCCTGATCGCGTCGGGCAGCATGGACGCGGTGAACGGTGGCCAGTTGTACGACATGCGGCAGGATTTCGAGAACCGGTTCGCGGGCCTCGGCGACCGCGTGTCCGACCTGGAAGCCGGTGGGGTGCCCGGCGGCCCGGGCAACGGTTCGGGCGATTTCGACCCGTCCGGCAGCGGTGCGGGCAGCGTTCAGCTCGGCGCGGGCGCCGACGCGGCGGGCAGCAACAGCACGGCGATCGGCAACAGCGCGAGCGCGACGGCTGGTGGCAGCACGGCGATCGGGCAAGGCTCGATGGCATCGGGCGAAAACAGCACGTCGCTGGGGCAGGGCTCGAACGCATCGGGTAGCGGCAGCACGGCCATCGGCCAGAACGCGAACGCGGCGGGGAACAATTCGGTCGCGCTCGGCGCGGGCTCGACCGCGGATCGCGACAACGCGGTATCGGTCGGCAGCGCAGGGGCGGAGCGGCAGATCACGAACGTCGCGGCCGGTACCGCACCGACCGATGCGGTGAACGTGCAGCAGATGAACAACGCCGCGCACAGCGCGCGCCAGGATGCGATGGGCGGCGTAGCGGCGGCAATGGCCGTCGCCGGCCTGCCGCAGTCGACGCAGCCCGGCCGGACCTTCGTTGCAGTGGCCGGCAGCACGTACGGCGGCGAATACGGCTCGGCGCTCGGTGTGTCGTACATGACGCGCGACGGCAAGTGGACGATCAAGGCCTCGGCGAACACGAGCAGCCGCGGTACGGTAGGCGCGGTCGTGGGTGGCGGATTCTACTGGTAAGCGACACGCATCTGACGGGCGGCGGCGCCGTGCCGCTGTCCGTCAGCCGACTTGCGCCACGGGTGATGCGTTGTCCCGGTGTTTTCGGCTACGAAGCGTCCGGCTCGGCCATGTGCGATTCGACGAATTCGCGATTTCGACTCGCAGGTTCAAATCGCTTCGCTTCGCTTGGCGACGCACGTATGTGACGAGTGCCATCAACGGCTGATTCGGGGCGTGTGCGATGCCGGCCGCCGGGACTCCGAGCATGCCAAGCCGGCCAAAGCTGCCGCAGGCTCGTGGCGATCGGCTTCGTGGCAGCGCGGTTGAAGGTCCGAATGGCGTACTCGGCGAAACGAACGTATGCGCGGTGCCGGACCGCGGCTCGACAGGGCGCGATGGCCCGATCGACACGAGCGACACATGTGTCGAGGGACGGCCGGCAGCGGTGAGCGGAGTGGCTGCCACCGCATCCGGGAAGCGGCGGTCGTGATCGCGAATGCGGCGGCAAACAGGGGCGTCGCGCCTGGAATCGGATCAGGCCTACATCCGCGGCGAATTGTCGTCATGCAGTCCGATGTCCGTACGAACACCCAATCTTCAATATTGATGTTTCGCGACCGGCACGAGACGAGCTCGCTCCGCAGGCGCCGGTCGCCCGGTACGTATCCCGCCATTGCTTTGTGCGTTGTCCGCAGGATGCCGGAAGGAACGCCTCACCACGACAGAACGAGAACCGACATGACTCTTGAAAAAATCCGGCCTGCAACATTGGGCCTCCTGCTGGTACCGCTGATTGCCGCTATTCCTCTTTCGGCGCACGGCCACGTCAAGTGGTTCAGCGAGTACGACGTAACAGCCTCGCCGCTCGCTTTGAGCGAGCTTGCAACCTCCACGTTGTTCCTGACGTTGTTTGCGGCAAGCTTGGCCGCCGTGCTGATCGTGATCGCAATCGATCGCAGGCTCACGATGCCGTCGAGCATCGCGCGGCTCGAGCATGCCGGCGAACGCTACGCGAGCCGTTTCATGCGCGCGGCGGCGGCGGTGTTCTTCGTCTCGTTGCAACTGGCGGGTCTCGATGTGCTCCTGACGCCTGAGCTCGCATCCGCTTCCCCGCTCGTTCCCGTACTGCACTACACCATCGCCGCGTTGGTGCTGTTCGAAGCGTCGGCCTGGCTCGGGGGCGTGGGAATCATCGTGCTGTATGCAATGGGCGTGAGTCAGTACGGCATGTTCCATATGCTCGACTACGTGATCTTCATCGGAATCGCCGCTTTCCTGATTCTTGTGTCGTTGTCTCGCGGTGAGCGCGTCAATCGGGCGTTGGCGGTACTGCGATTTGCGACGGCATTTTCGCTGCTCTGGGGCGCCATCGAGAAATTCGCGTATCCGAGCGGTTTTCACCAACTGTTCGACGAATACCCGTATTTGAGCTTCGGGCTCGATCAGACCTTCTTCCTTTGGAGCGCTGGCTTTGTCGAGTTCGTCTGTGCCTATCTGCTCATCGCGGGGCGTCTGTCGGCAAAAGGCAGTTGCGCGGTGCTGCTGTTCTTTTTCGGGATTGCCGTCATTCCGTTCGGCATGGTCGATGCAATTGGCCATTGCATGTTCGCGGCCTCGCTGATCGTATTGCTGTCTAGCCGTAACGAAACCGGCGCGACCTTCCGCCGATTCGGAAACATCGGTCGTTTTGTGGGCAGTATGGCACTCATGTTCGGGACGTATTACACATTGCAGACTGCGTTGGCATAAGTCGGCGCGCGCATGTGGATGGCATACCGGGGCAGCATGCCAGTAGGATGCATGGCCTGGTGATCCGATCGCGGTTCATCGCGCGTTCCGGCACGCAATAGGCGTACGTCGAGCACTTGACGAGGGCGTCGCAGCCGGTTTTCAGCGGCTGTTCAGGCGTGCATTACTCGCGGCTTCGGTGCGGGAAGGCCGCCAGATATTGTCCGTGATCGCATCTGGAGCCACCCGGTTCGCACGGCGCAATTCGCTCGACTGCGGGCGCTCGTCAAGGGCCGAAACGTTGCGCGACGACGTCCTTCAGCCGCGCAGCGGTCAGCTCGCCCATGTGCGATTCGACGAGTTCGCCTTTCGCGTCGAAGAACAACGTGGTCGGCAACCCGCGCGAGCCATACGCGTGCATCGCGTGCAGCGAAGGATCGAGCAGCACGTGATCGAAGCGCAGGCCCTGCTGCTCGAGGAACGCGCGCACGGCTTGCGCGTTTTCGCCCTGGTTGAGCATCAGCACCGTGATGCCCTGGTGGTCGCGCTGCGCCTGTTCGAGGATCGGCATCTCGCGGCGGCACGGCGCGCACCACGTCGCCCACAGGTTCACGACGACCGGCTTGCCGACGAAGCCTGCCGGCAATACGGGCGTCGAATCGAGTGCCTGGAGCGGCATCGAGGCAAGCGGCGGCGCGCTGCGCTGCAATGTCGCCAGCGTGCCTTGCGCGATGCCCCACGCCCCGAGGCCCGCGATGATGCCGGCCAGCACGGGCCGACGCAGCGCGGGCAAGCGGCGCAGGCGCCAGCCCGCGAACGCCAACGCGGCTGCGATACCGATGCGCGCGTCGAAGCCGCCATCACCGAGCGCGACGATCGCACGCGGCGACGTCGCATAGTCCGGCCACCATTGCGCGACATAGCCGACTCGTGCGGCAATCAACCCGAACAGCAACACATCGAGGATCAGACTCGGTGCGCTCTTGTGATGCCCGTCGGGAGGACGGTGCTGGATGAAGCGCGCGACGAGCCACGCCAGCAGCGCGGCGACGGCTACCGCGACGACGCGGATCGAGAATGGACCGATGCTCAGCATGAGAGAGGAAAAATGGACGTGATCGAGCGGGGCAGGAGACGGGATCGTCCGTCGCGGCGACGAAGCCGTCGACGGTCGTGCGGCGTTTCGACCGGTTGCCGGCGCCAGGGGTTCCCTTCGAGAACGTAACGGCGTGTTGCCGCTCGTGATACGCGCGCGGGTCGCTCGGGGCTGCGTGACGTTCGCGCCACCATGCAGCGAATCGGACCGGTCCGATGGTCAGCGGCATACCGTTGATCGACAATACGCAGGCCGGTCTGGTGTGGTGTCCGCCGGTATCCCGTTTAGGGATCTCTCCTTGACGGCCGCTCCGCTCGCGAGCGGCCGCTTTTTCATCGTTATGCGCGCGCGCGTGAATGCCTTGTGGCGGTCGGTGGGCGCGGCCGCGCCCCGGTGCATATCGGCTGATTCAACGGAATAGGAACGCTGCCAGATGCGAGCACAGGGCATTCACTCGCGCGCGACGCGAACGATGCGGAAGATGGCCGCCGCACGCTCGCAGCTCGTTCGCCGTTCGTTTCGTTCGCGCGCGAGGTCCGTCGTTACCGGACGTTGCTCGAACGCGCTCCACCAAGCCGATACGCGGTAAAGAATTCGTACCACGGCGTCCCCTGCGCGACCGGCACACCGAGTGCCGCCGTCCGCTGTTTCAGCGCACCGAATACGTCGTCGATGAGCATATCGAGCGTCCTGTCGCGGAATGGAACCGGTTGCGTCCGCCCAGCGGCGAACGCGCCATACGCGATCGCCAGCAGGCGTGCGCGGTCGTCGGTTGCCGCGATCGTCGCGTTGATCGTTTCGACGAAGCGCGGCCGGTCTTCATCGCGTGCCGCGGACAGGCACAGGAACACGAGCGCCGAGAGTTCATGCCGGTCCTGCACCCGTAGCAGTGCAGGCAACCGTGCGACGATCCGTTCGACCGGCTCCTCGCGCAGCGCGTCGCCGAAATCGAGCACGGCGGTCATCGGGTTCGTTTCCGCTTTCACGCGATCGAGCGCCGGTGGCGGGGGCGGCGACGCACCGTCCTGCACCGCAGCAGGCGCGGACCGCAACGCGTCGGCCACCTGCTGCGTCCACTCGGGAAAGATCATCCGCACGTTGCCGAACTGCTCGCCGCCTTCCGCGGCCGGGTTCCACCGATAGACGATCGTGCCGCCGCGAATGAACGGCGAATACAAATGCTCGGGCGTTTGCGGCAGCGGCCGCCGGTTGATCGGCAACCACGCGAGCGTGAGCCAGTCGTAGCGGCCGGTGGCGGGCACCGATGGGCTCGAACTCGCGACGACCTGCCACGTGCCGCGATTCGCATAGCGGCGGCGCGCGTCGGGTACCGCCACGGTCCGGCCTTTCGCGGTGTCGAAATACGTCGTGCCCGTGACGCTCGCGCCGCTGTCCGAGGCCGGCGTGATGGTCGAGATGACCCACGACGCGCCGTCCGCCGAGCGGTAATCGGACAGCTTCAGCGTCGCGACGTCGTGCACCATGCGCGTTTCTTCCGCAACGGGGCTTGGCGGGGCATCGGCAGGCGCGGCGAAGATACTCGGCATGGGTTTTCCTCGGAATCGGGTGCGCATCGTCGAGCGTGGGCGAGGCGCGGCGGCGCGGGTGGTGTTCTCGCCACTGTAGAACGTCGCGACCGGAAACGGAAACTGGCCAAACGGGGTAATCGGTGCACGTTGTGCGCCGCTTCGGCTTACCATGCGCATCCTGAGCCAACGACGGATACCGGGCGGGAGCACGCATGACCGACACGAAACCCATCACCGCGCACTGGACGCGCGTCGCCGCCCAATGGATCGACTGGGCCGGCAAACCGGGCCACGATGCGTTCTGGAAGTACCGCGAGGGGCTGGCCGCGTACATCGGCCGCGGCACCGGCGCCGCGCTGGAGATCGGTTGCGGCGAAGGCCGCGTGAGCCGCGAACTGAAGGCGCTCGGTTACGACGTGACCGCGAGCGACGCGGTGCCCGCGATGCTCGACGCCGCGCGTCGCGCGGATTCCGCGCATCGCTATCGGCTGGCCGACGCGGCGTCGCTGCCGTTCGATCCGGCGCGCTTCGATCTCGTGATGGCGTACAACGTGCTGATGGATCTCGACGACATGCAGGGCGCGCTGAACGAGGCGCGCCGCGTGCTGAAGCCCGGCGGCACGCTGTTCATCTCGCTCGTGCATCCGTTCCGCGATCGCGGCGGCTTCGCCGGGCCGCAGCCCGATGCGCCGTTCGTGCTGACGGGCAGCTATTTCGGGCGCGAGCATTTCGACGGCGTGGAAACGCGCGACGGGCTGTCGATGCACTTCGCGGGCTGGTCGCTGTCGCTGCAGGCGTACATGGAGGCGCTGGAAGCGGCCGGGTTCGCGATCGTGTCGCTGCGCGAGCCGCCGCCCGATCGCGCGGATACGGATCAACTGAAGCAGTGGGCGCGCGTGCCGCTGTTTCTGTGGATCAAGGCGCGGCCGGTGGGGTGACACGTTGAAATTGTAGCCCCAGAGACACAGAAATTAGCCAAAACGAAAAATTTGTATCTCTGGGGCTACCGCGGAGGCCAGCACGATTCTGTTAGACTTTTTGCCCGCCTGTCGCCATCCGGGCCGCACCGCGCCCGGTTCTTCGCGCCATGAACGCACACCACGCGCCGAATCCGATCACCGAGGTCCTGCTGGCCTACTGGAAAGCCGATCGCTGGATGTTGCTGGCGGTGGCGGTGGTCGTCGTGCTGTCGAGTACGAGCGCCGTTGCCGCGCCCTATCTGTTCTCGCGCCTGATCGATGCGCTGTCGCATCGCGGCGCGCTCGGCGCGCTGCTCCCCGGCTTCCTGCTCTATGCCGTCCTGCTGGGCGTCTCGAGCGCGTTGCAACGCGTGGTGCAGTACCTGGCGTTCATGAGCGCGGAAAATCTGGGTTTCGTCCTGAGCACGCGCTTCTTCGCGCGCATCCTGAAGAAGACCACGGCCTTCTTCGTCGAACACAATCCGGCGGAAATACAGAACGCGAACGCGCGCGGGCGTTCGTCGCTGGCGGTGCTCGTGCAACTCGGGCTCATGGGCCTGATTCCCGGCGTGCTGCAGATCGTGCTGACGCTCGTGACGCTCGGCGCGCTCATCAATTTCGAGGTGGTGGCGATCGCCGCCGCGTACGGCATGGTCGCGGTGGCGATCGCAGTCGTGTCCGCGCGCCGCTCGCGTGCGTTCCTCGATCGTGCGGTCGAGGCCGGACAGGAGAATGCACGGTTCGTCGGCGGCGCGATCAACGCGATGGAGACGCTCCGGCATTTTGGGAGCCATCGCTGGATGAACGAGCGTTTCGCGGACAAGGCGCGGATCGTGCGGGACAACTGGCGTGCGTACGTGGCGCGGCACGTCGGCTATCTCGCGCTGCTGGGCTTCGGCCTCGCGATCCAGTTCGCCGTGACGTTCTGGCTGCTTCTGCCGCGTCACGCGGCCGGCATGCTGTCGATCGGCGACATCGTGCTGTTCAACACGCTGCTGTTGCAGCTCAACCAGCCGTTCGACATGATCGCGCGGGCCATCGACGAAATCGCGCGCGCCCGGGCGACGCTCGTGCCGTTCGCGGCGATGTGGGCGGCACCCGAGGAGCGGCAGGTGTCGCATGCGTCGGCGTTCGTGCCGCGCGAAGGGCGCGTGGTGTTCGACCGCGTCGGCTATGCGTACGGCAACGGCCGCGGCGTGACCGATGTCGACTTCGTCGCCGAGCGCGGCGCGATCACGTTCGTCGTCGGCGAAACGGGCGCGGGGAAATCCACGGTGTTCAAGCTGGCGCTGAAGTCGATCGAGCCGACCGCCGGGCGCATTCTGGTCGACGGCGTCGATCTCGCGGCGATCGACCGCGCCGACTGGTACGGCGCGGTCGCCGTCGTGCCGCAGGATGTCGTGCTGCTGAACGAAAGCCTGGAGGACAACATCCTGCTCGGCCGGCCGCGCGACGAGCGGCGCTTGCGCGAGGCGGCCGCGAAAGCGACGATCCTGCCGTTCATCGAAGGGTTGCCGGACGGTTTTCGGACCACCGTGGGCGAACGCGGGCTGAAGTTGTCGGGCGGCGAGCGCCAGCGCATCGCGATCGCGCGTGCGCTGTACGGCGAGCCGACCGTGCTGTTTCTCGATGAGGCGAGTTCCGCGCTCGACGAAGCGACGGAGCGCGACATCATGGAGCACGTGCGGCTGCTGGCTCGTGACGTGACCGTGATCGCGATCACGCACCGGCACTCGGTTATCGGCGCGACCGACACGGTCGTGCGGCTCGGCGGCGCGGAGGTGCCGGCGTCGCGCGACGCGGCTATCTCGATCGCGCCGTCGCCACTTACCCCCGCATCGGCGGATTGAGCCGCGCGAACGCTTCCTGCCGGCGATACGGAAAGTACGGATAAGGCGCTTCCACCGCGCTCGCCGCATCGAGCGTCGCGACCTGCGCATCGGTCAGCGCCCAGCCGACCGCGCCGAGATTCTGCCGCAACTGTTCCTCGTTGCGCGCACCGACGATCACCGACGACACGGTCGGGCGCTGCAGCAGCCAGTTCAGCGCGATCTGCGGCACCGTCTTGCCGGTTTCCTCCGCGATCGCGTCGAGCGCATCGACCACGTCGTACAGTCGTTCGTCGTCGACCGGCGGCCCGTAGCCGGCCGTTTGATGCAGCCGGCTGCCTTCGGGCAGCGGCGCATTGCGCCGGATCTTGCCGGTGAGCCGGCCCCAGCCGAGCGGGCTCCACACGAGTGCCCCGAGGCCCTGGTCGGCGCCGAGCGGCATCAGGTCCCACTCGTAGTCGCGGCCGACGAGCGAGTAGTAGACCTGGTTCGCCACGTAGCGCGACCAGCCGTGCCGGTCGGCCACCGCGAGCGACTTCATGATCTGCCAGCCGGCGAAGTTCGACGCGCCGATATAGCGGAGCTTGCCTGCGCGCACCAGATCGTCGAGCGTCGACATCACTTCCTCGACCGGCGTGCGGGCGTCGAACGCGTGCAGTTGCAGCAGGTCGACGTAGTCGGTGTCGAGACGGCGCAGCGCGTCGTCGACGGCGCGGACCAGCCGCGCGCGCGACGTGCCCGCGTCGTTCGGGCCGTCGCCGGTCGGCAGGCCGGTCTTGGTCGAGATCAGCACCTGGTCGCGGCGCCCCTTGAGCGCGGCGCCGAGCACGCGCTCGGACGCACCGTCGGAGTACACGTCGGCCGTGTCGAACAGGTTGACGCCGGCTTCGAGGCAGATGTCGATCAGGCGGCGCGCTTCGTCGACGCCGGTATTGCCCCATGCACCGAACAGCGGGCCGGTGCCGCCGAACGTGCCGGCGCCGAAGCTCAGGACGGGGACCTTGAGGCCGGAGCGGCCGAGCGTACGGTATTCCATGGGCGTTTTCTCTCGTCGTGTGAGCGCGGCGCGGCCGCGCGTCGATCGTCAGGCGACCAATGTATCGTTTGCGCCTTTTCCCGATAATCCCGAAGATGACGAAAATATCCTTCGGAAGGAGCGAACAATGCTGCTCGACAACCTCGCGCTGTTCCTGCGCATCGTGGAAAAGGGCGGGCTGGCCGCGGCCGGCCGCGAGGTCGGCCTGTCGCCGGCCACGGTGTCCGAGCGGCTGACGGCGCTCGAGCGCCACTACGGCGCGGCGCTGCTCACGCGCACGACGCGCGCGATCAGCCTGACCGACGAGGGGCGCACGCTGGTGGAGGGCGCGCGGCGCCTGCTGGCCGAGGCCGACGAGCTCGAAAGCCGTGTGCGGCTGGGCGTGCAGACGCTGTCGGGGCCGGTGCGGCTGAGTGCGCCGGCCGATCTCGGGCGCGAGCGCGTCGTGCCCGTCGTCGACGCGTTCCTGGCCGAACATCCGGGCGTGACGGTCGATCTGCATCTCGGCGACGGGTATGTCGACCTCGTCGGGCAGGGGCTCGATTTCGCGATCCGCCGCGGCACGCTGGCGGACAGTTCGCTGCGCAGCCGTTCGCTCGGCCGGGCGCGGCGCGTGGTGTGTGCGTCGCCTGCGTATCTCGCCGCGCATGGCAGGCCGATGCATCCGGACGAGCTCGGCCAGCACGACTGCATCGTGATGCGCTTCGGCCAGGAGCTGTATGCCGAATGGCCGTTCAATATCGATGGCGCGTTGAAGCGCGTGGCGGTGCGCGGGCGGCGCGTCGCCAACGACGGGGCGCTCGTGCGCGCGTGGTGCATCGCGGCGCACGGCATCGCGCTGAAGTCGCTGGTCGACGTCGAGCGGGATCTGGCGTCGGGTGCGCTCGTCGAGGTGCTCGAGGCGTTCTCGCCGGGCGACGTGGATCTGCAGATCGTCTATCCGGGGAGCGTCGCGCAGCCGCGGCGCGTGCGGGCGTTGATCGATAGACTCGCGCAGGCGCTGGCGTGAAAGCACGTGGCCCGCGCGGCCTGCGAGACGTTGCGGCGCCGGTCTCGCTGCGATCGCATCGAATGCGCGAGGGGGCGCAACGGCGCGCGGCATCGCGGGCCGAAACCACCGTTCAGACCCGTTGCCCATATTTCGTCATTTAGCTAATATTCAAAACGTAAAACGAAACCGCACCTCATGGACGACGTCACCCGCATCAGCGCCTTGGCTAACGAAAGCCGTCTCGCCGTGCTGCGCTGGCTCAAGCAGCCGCACAAGCATTTCCCGCCGCAACCGCATGGCGACGTCGACGAACTCGGCGTGTGCTGCACGTACATCACCGAGAAGCTCGGCATCGCGCCGGCCACGACCACGCGCCACATGCGCATCCTCGCGGATGCCGGGCTCGTGCAGGCGACCCGCGTCGGCAAGTTCACGTACTACAAGCGGATCGACGGCGCGCTGCAGCGGCTCGGCCGCGATCTCTCGAAACTCTGACCCTGCCCGAGGCAACCGACATGGACGAACTTGCATTGCTGGCCGACGCCGATCGGCGCGCGCACGCGTATCTGGCCGCGACGAACGAGCGGCGCGCGTTTCCCGACGCGGCCGCGCTGGCCGGTCTCGCCGCGTTCGACGAACCGCTGCCCGACGCGGGCCGCCCGGCCGACGACGTGCTGCGCCTGCTGGACGAGTACGGCACGCCCGCGACGGTCGCATCGAACGGCCCGAACTACTTCGGCTTCGTGATCGGCGCGACGCTGCCGGCCGCGGCGGCGGCCGAGCGGCTGATGCTCGCGTGGGACCAATGCGCGTCGTCGTATGCGAATTCGCCGGTGGCGGCGACGCTCGAGCGCCAGGCCGCGCGTTGGGTCGTCGATGCGCTCGGGTTGCCCGAGGGCAGCGCGGTCGGCTTCGGCACGAGCGCGACGGCGTGTACGCTCGTCGCGCTGGTGGCCGCGCGGCGCGCGCTGCTCGCGCGCAAGGGCTGGGATATCGACGAGGATGGGCTGGTCGGCGCGCCGGAAGTGAAAGTCGTGATCTCCGCGCTCGCGCACATCACGGTGAAGAAGGCGCTGCGCGTACTCGGCTTCGGGATGAAGCGCATCGTCGTCGCGCCGGTCGATGCGCATGGCCGGATCGACCCGGCGCAGTTGCCGCCGCTCGATGACATGACCATTCTCTGCGTGCAGGCCGGCGAAGTGAACACCGGCGAATTCGATCCGTTCGCGGCATTGATTCCGCCCGCGAAGGCGGCCGGCGCGTGGGTGCACGTGGACGGCGCGTTCGGCCTGTGGGCGCGGGCGTCGTCGAAGCGCGCGCTGACGGACGGCATCGACGGCGCCGACAGCTGGACGACCGACGGCCACAAATGGCTCAACACGCCGTACGACGGCGCGATGGTGATCTGTCGCGATGCGGCCGCGCTCGCCACCGCGATGAACAGCGACGCCGTCTACCTGAGCGGCGCGCAGGATGCGCAGAAGAACCTGAACCTCGAATTCTCGCGGCGCGCGCGCGGCATTCCCGTGTGGGCCGCGCTGCGCTCGCTCGGCCGCGCCGGCGTGGCGACGATGGTCGAACGGCATTGCGCACAGGCGGCACGCGTCGCGGACGGCCTGCGTGCGGCCGGCTACGACGTGCTGAATCGTGTCGTGCTGAACCAGGTGCTCGCGCGCGCCGGCACCGACGAGGAAACGGCGGCGATCGTCGAAGCCGCGCAGGCGTCGGGCGACGTGTGGTTCGGCACGACCGTGTGGCAGGGGCGGCCGGCGTTCCGGATCAGTGTGTCGTCGTGGCGCACCGAGGATGCGCACGTCGATCGTCTCGTCGCGCTGCTGACGAAGCTGCGCGGCGTACACGTGGGTTGAGCGTCGCGCGTCGTCCGCTGTCGAAATGGTTGCGTACGCAACTTCATCGCATGCGATGAAGTGCGACGCGGCCTGCGGGGCTTGCGATACGTCTGCAAGCGCGAAAATGTCGGACAATAGCCGCTGCACCGGGCCGCGCCGGCGCCGTGCGTTCAACCGAAGCATTCACGCTTGCGAGAGATCCCCATGTCGACTCCCTTTCCCCGGGAACTGCTGAAGGCCGCCGATATCGCGAAGATGGAACCGACGCGCGAGGTGCATTCGCTCAATCCCAATGCCGTTCGTCTGAAGCGACGACTCAGCGACTTGACCGGCCTGACGCAATTCGGCGTTCATCTGCTCACGTTGATGCCCGGCCACGAATCGGCCGAATATCACCGTCACCTGTACGAAGAGGAATTCGTGTACGTGCTGTCCGGCACCGGCACGGTGACGATCGGCGAGCGCGCCAGTGACATCGGTCCCGGCGATTTTCTGGGATTTCCGCGCGGCGGCGAAGCGCATACGGTGCAGAACACCGGCGATGCGCCGCTGCAGTTGCTCGTCGGCGGGCAGCGGCTCGAACACGACGTGTGCGAATACCCGCGCATCGGCAAGCGGCTGTATATCGCGGGCGAGCTCGAGGGATATGTCGAGCTGCCGAAGCAACGGTGACGGCCGATGGCACGTCATCTCCGGAGAAGGGTTGCAGCAGCGGGCCGCCTACCTCGATGAGTCAGATTCCTTTTCCTGCTTTTGCGCTCGCCGCGCTCGTGCCCGGCCTGGTGTGGTCGCGTTTGACCCACGATCCCGGGTCGCTCAAATATTCCGTTCCGATCGCGTACCTCGGTACCGCAGCGTTTGGGATCCCGCAATATCTGCTGGTCATGAAATACTGGCGCGTGTCCGTGTTTTCATCGTGCCTGTGCGGCAGCGTCACGGGGTTGTTGACGTGGATTGCCGTCTATTTCATTTACACCGCCCTCCGGGATGACGATGTTTTCAAAGGCGGCCTGGCGGTCGTTTTCGGGTTTCTTGCGTTCGTGGGCCTGGGGGCCGTCGCGGGCTTCGTGTTCTGGCTCATGTACCGTTGGCAGTGATCCAGACGACGAATTTGCTGCTCGCGGCCCCGTCGCGCTTATGATGCGGGAACGCCACCGACAGGGTTCACGCCATGGACGCGCCGCTTCCGCCGATGTCTTCCCCGCTTGCCGAAACCGCCCCCGAAACCGAAGCCGCCGCCGAGCCGCGCGCGTCGCGCGTGCACCGACCGGTCGCGCTCGTCACCGGCTCGACGTCGGGAATCGGTGCGGCCATCGCCCGCCGCCTGGCAGCCGACGGCTACGCCGTGATCCTGCATTCGCGCCGCTCGGCCGACGCCGGGCATGCGATGGCGCGCGAACTCGGCGCGGTCTACGTGCAGGCCGATCTCGCGGACGATGCGGAGCGCGTGCGGCTGATCCGCGACGCGCTCGCCGTGCACGGGCGGCTCGACGTGCTCGTCAACAATGCGGGCATCAGCCGCGTGATTCCGCATGACGACCTCGCGGCCGCCACGCCCGACGTGTGGCGCGAGATGCACGAGATCAACGTGATCGCGCCGTTTCGGCTGGTGGCCGAAGCGGAGGCTGCATTGCGCGAGGCGGCGTCGCACGGGCGGGCCGGGTGCGTCGTGAACGTCAGTTCGCATGCGGGGGGGCGGCCGAAGGGCGCGTCGATTCCGTATGCGGCCGCGAAGGCCGCGCTCAATCACACGACGCGGCTGCTCGCGCGTACGCTCGCGCCGGCGATTCGCGTCAACGCGGTCGCGCCGGGGCTCGTCGATACGCCGCTGACCGCCGACTGGACGGACGCGCAGCAGCTCTGGCGCGAGCGCGCGCCGATGCGCCGCGCGGCGACGCCGGACGATATCGCCCAGACGGTCGCGATGCTCGTCGCATCCGATTACGTGACGGGCGAGATCGTGATGCTCGACGGCGGGTTGAATCTGACGTGATACGGTGATGCGGTGATGCGGTGATGCGGTGATGCGGTGATGCGGCGATACGGCGGCGCGCCAGCGCGGGCATTGCATGTCGCGAGACCGCCGGGCCGTTCGAAGGCGCGCGCGATCAGCCGAGGTTCGACCGCAGCCGCGCGAGCGCCTGCTCGTGCGTGCGCTCGAACTTCAGCGGCGTGACCGCGATATACCCTTCGCCCAGCGCGACCGTTTCCGAATTCGCATCGTCGTCGCGCGGTGCACGCGCGAGCTTCAGCCAGTGATATTCGATGTCGCGCGGATCGCGTCCCGACACGATCTCGACGCCCTGCAGCGTGCCGGCGCCCTGGCTCGTCACCTTCAGGCCGCGCACGTCCTCGGCCGGTCGCGCCGGGAAATTCACGTTGACGCACGCGTCGCTGTCCCAGCCGGCGGCGGCGAGCCGGCGGATGACGTCCGGCGCATGCGCGAGCGCCGTGTTCCACGGCACTGCGTTGCGATCGACGAACGCCTGGCTCAGCGCGATGGCCGGCACGCCGACCAGCATGCTCGTCATCGCCGCGCCGACCGTGCCGGAAAACACCGTTTCGGTGCCGAGGTTCGCGCCGCGATTCACGCCGGACAGCACGACGTCGGGCCGCGCCCCCTTCATCAGGTGGCTGACCGCGATCGCGACGCAATCGCCGGGCGTGCCGCGCACCGCGAAGCGGCGCTCGCCCTTGCGATGCACGCGCAGCGGTTCGTGCAGGCTCAGCGAGTGCGACGTGCCGCTCTGGTCTTCGGCCGGCGCGACGATCCACACTTCGCGCGCGAGTTGCGTGGCGACCTGTTCGAGTATTTCAAGGCCGGGGGCGTCGAATCCGTCGTCGTTGGTGAGCAGGACACGGTCGAACAGCGGGCGGGTTTCTGGCATCGGGACGATCCTCGCGAAGGACAATGAGGGGGAGTGTGGCGTGGCGCAAGCCACAAGGCTAGCACTCCGGCGCGAGGATCGTCGTGTCGCGCCCGGGGGGCCGGTCGGCGCGGACGCGAAACGGGCGCATTGCGTGCCCGTTCGTCGTGTCGTCGAATGGGTTGCAGGCGTGGCCGGCGGGAATCGCTCAACCGATCAGATGGCGCAGCAGGCCGGCCGACACGACGCCGACGACGACGGTCGGCAGGATCGACAGGCGCGTCGCCGCGACGAGCGTGATCGCGAGCGCGAGCAGGTCGGCCGGGCGCGTCGACACGAAGGCCGGCGCGATCACCGAGATCAGCACGCAGCCCGGCACGTTCTCCATGACCGACGCCATCCGCGGGCTCAGCGTGCGGTTGCGCAGCAGCACGTAGCCGAGGATGCGCGACAGGTAGGTGGTCGACGCCATCAGCACGATCGTCGCGACCGTGCCGAAATCCGGAAGCTCAGGCATCGCGCGGCTCCCACAGCAGCGCGGCGATCAGTCCCGCGCATGCGCCGGCCGGGACGTACCACGCGCCGGGCAGCGCGAGATGGGTGGCCGCCGCGACGACGAGGCTCACGAACCATGGGCGGCTCGCGCGCACGCCTTTCCACATGCCGCGCAGCAGCACCAGAAACACGGCCGTGAACGCCATGTCGAAGCCGTATTGTTCGACGTTGCCGATCGTCGGGCCGACCGCCGCGCCGAGCGTGGTCATCGAGATCCACGTCAGGTAGAGCCCCGAGCATACGCCCGCGTAGTAGGGGACGCTGATGTGCGCGGCCGAGCGCGAGCGCGCGTCGGCGAGCGACATCGCCCAGCTCTCGTCGCACATGAAGAACAGCGCGAGGAAGGCGCGGCGGCGCGGCAGGCGCCGGATATACGGCGCGAACGCGGCGCCCATCAGGATGTGGCGCGAATTCACGAGGAACGACATCGCGACGATCAGCGCGATGTGCGGCGGCGACGTCCACAGATGGATCGCCGCGAACTCGGAGCCGCCGCCGAAGTTCAGGCCCGTCATCATCGGCACCTCGAACAGGCTCAGCCCTTTTTGCGCCGCCTGTGCGCCCAGCACGAGCGCGAACGGCACGAAACCCAGCATGACGGGCAGCGCCGCGCGCAATCCGCGACCCATCTCGGCAAGATACGCGGGCTTGTCGCGAAGCCCGGACGACGTTGAAACGCTACTGCTCATCACTCCTCCTTCGGGGGAGGATTGTCTGCTTTTTTGACTCGAATCGGGTTGCGTTGTCGCCAGATATTTCGCAGAATTTGGCATCGAACGCTGGATGCGTGAATTTTTTGGAATCGGATGCCAAATGAAGCTTGACGCTATCGACCGCCGGATCCTGAGCGCGCTGCAGCGCGACGGCCGCATGCAGAACGTGGAGCTGGCGCACGAGGTCGGGTTGTCGCCGTCGCCGTGCCTGCGGCGCGTGCGGCTTCTCGAGGAAGCCGGCGTGATCGAGAAATACGTGGCCGTGCTGAATCCGGCGAAGGTCGGCAAGGGGCTGACGATCTTCACGCGCGTATGGCTGAAGGGGCAGGACGCGGAATCGGTGAACCGTTTCGCCGAGGCCGTCCAGCAGATGCCGGAGGTCGTAGAATGCCACCTGATGGCCGGCGACTGCGATTTCCTGCTGCGCGTCGTCGCGGCCGACATCGACGATTACCGGCGCTTCCAGATGGAATACCTGACGCGCATTCCCGGCGTGCTCAGCGTGAAGACCGACATTCCGATGCAGAAGGTCAAGCTCACGTCGGCGCTACCGACCTGAAGCGGGGCGGCCGCGCGGCGGCGCGTCGACGAGCCGTCATCGCGCGGTGACGATCGCCGGATAAACTGATGGCGTGCGTCGCGTCGCACGGATGGCCCGTGTGCCGCGCATCGTTCGATGTGCAAGCAACTAACGGTCAATGCCGACGCGATCGGCCGGACGGCGCGGCGCGCCGGTCATGCGTCGGAGCGAATGCGTTTCTTCCTGTCGAGCCTTACATGCAGCCATTCAATACGCCGTGGAATTCGCTGGAAATCGTCAAGCTCGTGCTCGGCGTGCTGACGCCGTTGTCGGTCGCGTGTCTCGGCTGGCTCGTCGCGCGCCGGCTGAAGCGGCTCGAACTCGTGCAGTGGACCAACCAGCGGCTGATTGAGAAGCGGCTCGCGCTGTACGACACGGTCGCGCCGCAGCTCAATGCGCTGCTGTGCTTCTACACGTGGATCGGCTACTGGAAGGATATCTCGCCGGACGACGTGATCCGCGCGAAGCGCGACCTCGACCGCACGTTCCACATCTACCGCTACCTGTTCGACGACGACGTGTACGACGCGTATCACACGTTCATCCATGCGCTGTTCGAGATGCATACGGGGCCCGGCCGCGACGCGCGGATCCGCTCGCTGATCCACGCGCCCGACGGCGACCGCAGCGTGCACGGTTCGTATGAATGGAAGCCGGCGTGGTCCGAGCGTTTCTCGACCGCGAATGTCGTGCCCAGGGACGACGTGCTGCGGCATTACACGCAGTTGATGGAGCGGCTGCGCGTCGCGCTGGGGGCGACGCGCTGAAGTGCCGCTGGAGGCCGGCTGATGCGTGTCCGGGTGT
Organism: Burkholderia sp. MSMB1835; assembly: GCF_001526365.1. NCBI lineage: Bacteria > Pseudomonadati > Pseudomonadota > Betaproteobacteria > Burkholderiales > Burkholderiaceae > Burkholderia > Burkholderia sp. MSMB1835. The sequence goes on along the minus strand of NZ_LOYP01000014.1, from coordinate 33,821 downwards.
CGGGGCGATTCAGGCGAAAGAGATCACGAGCTTTTTGCCGCAAGCGGCGGCGTACTCGCGCAGCGTTTCGATAAGCACTGTCGCTCGGATGGCGAAGGCAGCGTGGCAGATGGACGGGATGCACCGGAATGCGGGCATTGCTCCGGTGCTTCGTTGATCGTGTACGAGCCTGATTGTTTTCCGTCGACCCTGATTCGACCCGTTGTCCGAATGGATATCAGGCGTGTCCGTACACGTCGGAAGGAGAGACGATCAGTTGCGCCCCGCCACCGCGAGCCGCGCGGCGAGGCCGACGAACACCGTGCCGAGCAGATATTGCGGCACCTTCGACGGACGGCGGCGTGCGCCGATCCGCCGGCTCAGCCGGCTCGCGGAGAGAATCACCGCGCCGTTCACGACGATCCCGATCAGGTTGAGCACGGTCGCCAGCACGAGAATCTGCACGGCGACCGAGCCGTGATCGGGCCGCACGAACTGCGGAAACAGCGCGAGGACGAACAGCGCCATCTTCGGGTTCAGCAGGTTGGTCGTCAGCCCTTGGCGAAAGATCGCCGCGGTCGAATGGCGACGTTGCGACGCGGCGGGCGACAGCGCGGTCGCATCCGAACGGAAGGTTTTCCACGCGAGATACAGCAGATACGCGGCGCCCGCGAAGCGCACGACGTCATACGCGAGCGGCACCGCGACGAAGAGCTGCGACAGCCCGAGCGCCGCCGCGAGCGCATGGCAGTAGGTGCCGGCCTGAATGCCCGCGAGCGTCGCGAAGCCGGCGCGGCGGCCCTGGCTCACGCTGCGGGACGCGATCAGCAGCATGTCGGGGCCGGGCGTGGCGGTCAGCGCGAGACACGCGCCGGAGAACAGCACGAGCGTGGAGAGATCGATCACGGGAAACCCTTTCGCCGACGAGGCGTGAAAGGGAGATCAGTTTAGGAACGCCGTCGCGGGCAGTCAACCGCGACGCGCGGGACGGCCGGCGCCTCACCGGAGCCGCCCGCTACGACGGTGCGGCTTCGGCGATCGTCTGCCGCAGTTCGGGCACGCACGACCCGCACTGCGTGCCCCACTTCAGTTGCGCCTGCAACCCGGCCAACCGTTCCGCCGACGTCGCATTGGCGGGACGGGCCGACAGCGTCGCCCGGATCTCGCGCCCTCGCGGCAGGAAGTGGCGGCGTGCCGGCCGCCGCGTCGCTCAGCCTTTCGCGACGACGTCGATGCGCAGCGCTTCGCCGCCGGCGACGATCGCCAGCAGACGATCGACGTTCGGGTGCGCGCCCGGACGATTGCGCGCGTCGGCCGTATGCTCGGCGAACACCGCGAGGCCGTGTTCGGCCGCTTTCGCGTCGAGGGATCCGAATGCCTGCTTCAGATAGTGGTACACCGCGAGCGAGCCCTGCTTGCCCGGCTGGTTCTCGATGGTCGCGACCACGTCGCCGTTCGCGCCGACGAGATCGATGTGCGCGATGCCGTCGATGGCCGGCAGTTGCGCGAGGTTGTCCTTGAATACGGGGGTCGGTCGAATCACTTGAAGCACTCGGTCGGTTGGGGTTGGATCATGGGTCGAAGGTAACCGACCGTATGTTATCCGATCGGCCAGGGCGCACTCGGCCTGCAGCGGGGATTTTGCAGCCGGTCAAGCATACGACGATCGGCTGCCGGCATCGGCCCGGCCGGCCAAGGCTTGCAACGAAGATCGCAACACGATGATTCGTTCGAGTTCAAAACAAGTTTTAGAACAAATCAGACGTGTACTAAAAGGATAATCCAAGACTGATTTTCGCCGTGTCGTTTGGCATGATCGGGACATCACTATCCCGAATGTTTCCATCGTGACGTCCGTCCCGGGGGCGAATTCGCCCCCGGAACGCATTGCCGGAGACGTCGCGCCGACCCATGCCATACACCACGCTTCAGTCCATTCGCCGCTACCAGAGCATTTCGGTGTTCGGGGGCGGCATCGTCGTCACGATCCTGATCCTGATCGCCTGCGGGCTCGGGATCACGTCGATCGTCTACGGCTATCTGGACGGCGAGCGGCGCAATTTCCTGAACGGCGTGGAGGAGGCCGTCGACGAGGTGCAGGTGGCCGAGACGTCGTTCCGCAACGGCGTCACGAACACGCAACTCATCTGGCGCGAGATCGGCGCGGCGCCTGCCGACGTCGTGAATACGTTTTTCGCGAACGATCAGCAGTTCGCGATCAAGCCGTATCCGTCGCTCGTGGTCGGCGTGCCGGGGCAAACCGCGCAGCGCGACGAGGTCGCGCGTTACCTCGCGCTGTCGTTCATGCTGTCGCGCATCTGCGCGGCGAGCTCGATCAATCGCGGGCGCACGCTCGAGGGCTACCACTACAGCACGCGCACGGGCATGTTCGGCTTGGTGCCGCATCTGTCGCGCGACAATCCCGCGCTCGCCTCGGCCGATGCGCGAGCGCACGTGCTCGCGGCGCTGCGCGTCGATTTCGACGGGCAGCCGGCGGCGGCGAACGACGGTCGGCCGAACGTCCGCTGGCTGCCGCCCTACGAGAATCCCGTCACCGGGCAGGTGCGCGTGCGGATCGCCGCCGAAGCGCGCGCCGGCGGCCAGCCGTTCGCGGTGCTGGTCACCGAATACGCACCGGACTACCTGCTGTCGTGGCTGCCCGGCCGCGCGTTGGCCGGTGCGTTCTTCATCGCGTCGCAGGACAACCGGCTGATCGCGGTCGATCCCGGCGTCGAGCGCACCGGCGCGCTGACCGAGCGCCTGCTGAAGCTCGACGTCGCGCAGGGGAGCCAGGCGTCCGGCGAGCCGCTTTTCCGCGACGGCGCGATCGTGTTCCGCAGCCGGCTCGCGACGACCGGCTGGACCATCGCCTACGTGCTTTCGTGGGCGGACGTCGCGGCCGGCATCGGCGTGCAGGCCGGCGCGTTGATGGCGGCGACGCTCGTCGCGATTGCCGTGATGTGGGTGTTACTCGTGCGATTTCACCGGCGTGTGCTGGTGCCGGTCTACGCGCGTTCGGCGCGCGTGTTCGACAGCGAGGCGCTGTGCCGCAGCGTGATCGCGATGGCGCCGGTCGGCATCGCGCTGGTGTCGCTGTCCGACCGGCGCGTGATGCTCGCGAGCGACACGCTGACGCAAATGCTGCGCCCGCACGGCGGCGATCACGATGCGCTGTGCGCGCAACTGCTCGACCGCTACGACACGTTCGTCGCGAACGGCGGCGCCGGCGGGACGATGATGAACGAGCTCGTGCTCGACGAGCACGGCGAGGCGCCGCTGCATCTGGAGATCATTGCGCACGGCGCGCGTTACCAGGGCGAGGACGTGCTGATCGCGGCCTTCGCCGATACGACCGCGCAGCGCCGGCTCGTGCATCAGCTCGAGGAGGCCGTGCGCGCGGCCGATTCGGCGAATGCGGCCAAGTCGTCGTTTCTCGCCGCGACGAGCCATGAAATTCGCACGCCGCTGAACGTGATTCTCGGCAACCTCGAGTTGCTCGAGCGCACGGCGCTCGACGCATCGCAGCAGAGCCGCGTGCAGACGCTGCGCGCATCGGCCCGGGGCTTGCTTGCGATCGTCAGCGACATTCTCGATTTCTCGAAGATCGAAGCCGGCGCGATGTCGGTCGAATCGATCGAGTTCGACGTGATCGCGGTGATCGAGCGCGAGCTGGCGGCATTCGCGTCGGTTGCAAAGGCGAAAGGGTTACCGTTGTTCGCCGATATCGACGCGAGCGGAAATCAGCGGATGCGCGGCGACCCGACGCGGCTCGCGCAGGTGGTCGACAACCTGTTGAGCAACGCGATCAAGTTCACGGGCGAGGGCCGCATCGTCGCGCGCGTCGCGGTCGGACGGAACGTGTGCGGCGTGCCCGAACTCTCGATCGGCATCGAGGATACGGGCATCGGCATCGAGCCTGCGCAGCAAGCCAGGCTATTCAAGCCGTTCTCGCAGGTCGACGCATCGATCACGCGGCGCTACGGCGGCACCGGCCTCGGCCTCGCGCTGTGCGATCGGCTGGTCGCGGCGATGGGCGGGACGATTTCCGTCGACAGCGCGCCGGGTGTCGGCAGCCTGTTTACCGTGCGCTTGCCGCTGCGCATGGGTATCGCGCCCCCCTGCGGGGCCGGCTTCGGCGCGGGCCGGACGCTGATCGTCGTGTCACCGGAGGATGCGTGGCGCGCATTCGCCTTTCCGCATCTGCGTGCGTGGGGTTTCGACGTCGCGATGCATCCGAGTCCGATCGGAATTGCCGCCGGGTGCCTCGCGCGTGCTCACGCGATCGTGCTCTTCGGCGATTCCGACCAATGGCGGCGGGAGGAGCTCGACAGCCTGGGCGGCGGCACGCCGGTCGTGCTGGCGACGCCGGACGGCCCGCTGCAGCCGGCCGTCGCGGGCCGGACGATCCGCGTGTCGAGCTATTCGCTGAACGGGCTGCGTACGGCGATCGCGCAGGCGCGTACCGCCATTGCCGAGTCGACGCGCGGGCCGCGCCGCGCCACCGATGCAGGCGCGCCAGCGGCGCCCGGCACCGGCATACGAGCGCCGCGGGTGCTGGTCGCCGACGATGCATCCGTCAACGGGTCGCTTTTCCGCGAGCAGTTGGACGTGCTCGGCTGCGTGGTCCGGTGCGTGGCGTCCGGCGGCACCGCGATCGATACGCTCGCGGACGGTTCGTGGGACGTGCTGCTGCTCGGTGCCGACCTGCCCGACATGCCGGCCCGCGAACTGGCGGAAACCGTCCGTGCGCGCGGGCTCGCGTGCGACATGATCGTCGTGGCATCGCACCTCGCGCCCGACGACGCGCGGCGTTACGCGGCATCGAACGTCGAATGCGTGTTGACCAAGCCGGTGACGCTGGCCGATCTGCGTCGCGGTCTCGCACGCATCGCGCGACGGCGCGGGATCGACTTTCCTCCCGGCGCGGCGGACGAGCGGCAGGCATCGGGTGCGATGGCCGCGGCAGCGGCGCATTGGCCGGGAAGATAAGAGAACGGGACGTCACGGCGGCGCAGACCGTCGGCGTCAAACGGGGAAGGCAGACACGCCGCATCGCACCGGTGCCGCGTGATTTCGACTGAAGAAGGAAGGGTAAGGCCGTGCGCTATATGGGAAAGGTGTTCGGGCTGCTGCTTGGATTCGCGACGCTGCCGGAGAAATCCCGACGGGATTTCCTCACGAGGCTGAACGAATTCATGATGATGTCGCCGTCGCAGAGACGGCGGGCCATCACCGAATGGCAGCACGTCGCGGACGACGGGTCGGGCGAACCGGACAAATCCGTGGTCAAACGTTAGGCAGCGACCCGGGCCGCGTTGCAGGACGGGATGGATCGGTGGCGTGGGGGCGCCGCCGATCGGGTGGGCGTGGGCGTCGGATCGAGGTAGTGCCTGTCGTCGCCCTGCCATGCCGGATCGGGGTGGAGAGCCGGCGCGCCCGCGGTTGTATCGACCCTGGGCGCGGATGGGGCGGTGCAGGTGGTCACACCCGATTGCATCGCGGCGATGCGGACTCCGGCTATTATCTTAAAATTATGCTGCGCACCGCCCGGTTCGCCGAACCTCGCGATGCGGCCGCGTTGCGAGATCGATTCGAATTCCGGCGCGTCGCACAACATGGCACGTCGGGCCGCGTGTATCGGGAGAAGAATAGAGATGGATGAATTTTTTGTGCGAGTGATGGTGGCGGACGATCATCCTTCGTCCGCACTCGGGATGTCGCAGGCACTCGCGGGCAGCAGCACGATCAAGCTGCTTGGCACTGTCTCGAATTCGACCGACCTGGTGGCGATGCTCGACGAACAGCAGGCCGACGTGCTCGTCGTCGACTACGTGATGCCGGGCGGCAAGTACGGCGACGGTCTCGCGTTGTTGTCGTTTCTGCAGCGTCGCTATCCGGCGCTTCATCTGGTGACGATCACGATGATCGACAATCCGAGCGTGCTGCATGCGATTCAGCGGCAGGGCGTCGGATGCATCCTCAGCAAATCCGACGCGATTTCGCATCTGGTGGGGGCGGTTCACGCCGCTTATGTCGGCGCGAATTATCTGTCGCCGTTCTTCAAGCAATTGCTCGAGGGCACCGAGACGTCCGTGGGCACACGCGCGTTGACGGCCCGCGAAATCGAGGTCGTGCGGCTGTACGGCGCCGGCCTGACGGTCGGCGAGATCGCTGTTCAGCTTCACCGGAGCAAGCAGACGATCAGTTCGCAGAAGTCGAGCGCGATGAAGAAGCTCGGTATCGTCCGCGATGCGGACCTGATCCGCTATGCCAGTGAGGGCAAGATCGTGGATGTGTCGAACGGCGACGGGCCGCCGCAGGCCGGGTAGCGCACGTGTCGCGGCGAGCGGCCATCGATCGCGCATCGCCCCGTGCGGGGCAGACGAGATTCTCATAACATGCCTGAAAAACTGAAAAGACTCGTCGCTCATGCCACCGCGCCGGGTCGCAAGCCATTCGATCCGGAACGGGTTCGGCGCCAGCAGCAATCGTTGCTGTACGGCAGCGGCGCGGCGATCACCGTGTTCATCCTGGTGTGCGCGGCGCTCGTCGTGCGGCTCGAAGTGCTGGACTATTTCACCCAGATGCGCGGGACGTTTCTGAAACGCGAGGCCGAGCTGCATGCCGAGCTGCGCTCGACGCAACTCCTGCTGGGTCAATACGTCAATCAATCCCAGGCCCTGTGGCGTGCCGATACGCGAGCGTCTCCGGAGGTGATGCGCGAATTCGTCGCGGGCCATGGCAAGCTCGTCCGCTACCGGTTCGGCAAGGCGGCGGCCGTCGGCATGGCCAATCTCTCGCCGGAGAATCCGGCTCGCCTCTATTCGCCGTACCTTGCACTGATCGTCCAGCAATTCGATGCGATTGCGTCGCAGGTTCCCGTCGATGTCGGCCTGTCCGGCTATCTGGTCAGCCTGTACGGTGATCTGCTCGGCGTGTTCGATCCGGTTCTCGTCGAACGGGCGCTCGCACTGCCGGCGGGCCATTCGCTGGAGCTCCTGATCGGCGAACTGCTGCCTTCACGCGCGCGTATCGTGCCGGAGAAGCCGGGCATGACGGCCCAGGACGGCGTCGTGCTCGAGAGCCGGGTCGATCCGCTGCTGGGGCGCCGGGTGCTGCGCTTCGTCCGGCTGTTGTACGACGCCGACGGGAAGCCGGTTGCCTGGGCCATCATCAACGGCCGCGCGCGGATCGACGACATGTTGGCGACACAGGCGGTCGACGAGGCGTATGCGCTGGTCGCGCGCGACGGCAACGTGCTGGCCGGCGCGCAGCCCGATTCCAGCCTGATCGCGCAGGCGCTCGACCGTGCGCGCGAGCCGTTCGGCGATCATGCGGCGGCGCGTCGCGTCGGTGCCCGCTTCGTGGTCAGCGATCGCATGCCGGAATCCGACCTGGTGCTGATGGGGACATTCTCATGGCGCAGCATCGTCGCGGCGATCGCGGTACCGGCGGGGGCCACGGTCGGCACGGCGCTGATCGCGCTCGTGCTGCTGTGGAGTGCGATCGCGCTGTTCGACCATCGTGCGTTGCGTCCCGCGAACCGTCGCGCAATCCGGCTGATCGAGAGCGAGGCGCTGAACCGTACGTTGATCCGCACGGCGCCGGCCGGAATCATGCTGCTGTCGCTCGCCAACGGCGAGACGATGGCGCGCAACGATGCCGCCCAGGCATACGGCGATACCGGCGCGGCGCCGTCGCTCGGCAAGCGCATCTGGCAGGCCTGGCGAGACGGTATCGCGGGCGGCCGGGCACCGCGCGTGCTGACGCACGAGCTGTCGGTCGAGCTTGCCGGCGGCGGCACGACCTATCTCGCCGCACATATCGTCCGTACTCGCTATCGCGGCGTCGATGTGCTGCTCTGCACGCTGACCGACATCACCGCGAGCAAGCAGGTCGAGCACAAGTTGCGCGAGGCGCGCGAGGCGGCGGACGATGCGAACAAGGCGAAGTCGACTTTTCTCGCGACGATGAGCCACGAGATCCGCACGCCGCTGAACGCGATCGTCGGCAATCTCGAGCTGATGGAGCGCGCGCAACTGCCGGCCGACCAACGGCGACGCCTGCAGACGGTCATGTCGTCGTCGGATGCATTGCTGCGCATGATCAACGACGTGCTCGACCTGTCGAAGGCCGAATCCAATCAGATGGCGCTCGAAGCCATTGCGTTCGACCTGCGTGCCGTGCTGCGCGATGTCGCGGCGATCTTCCGCCCGCTCGCGGACGCGAAGCGTCTGACGCTCGAATGCCGGATCGCGCCGGAACTGGCCGACGGCTATGTAGGCGACCCGACGCGCGTGCGCCAGCTCGTGTCGAATCTCGTCAGCAACGCGATCAAGTTCACCGAGCATGGCGGCGTGACGATCGAAGCCGGCCCCGGCCCCGGCGCCCGCGCGGGCGACACGCGCTGCATCGAGATCGCCGTGCGCGATACGGGAATCGGCATTCCGGCGGAAAGCCTGCCGACCTTGTTCGACGTGTATATCCAGACCGACCCGTCGATCTATCGCCGCTTCGGCGGCACGGGGCTGGGATTGCCGCTGTGCCGGCGCATCGCGCGCTTGATGCGGGGCGAGCTGGCCGTCGAAAGCCGTCCGGGCGCCGGCACGACATTCACGGCGACGCTGCCGCTGGCGGACGCGCTGCCGGGCTGGCGTGCGGCGTTCGACGAGCGGGACGACACGGCATCGGCCGGCTTCGGGCGGCTTCGCGACGACGCGGCACCGCCGCTGCGCGTGCTGGTGGCGGAAGATCATCCGGCGAGTCGCGCACTATTGCGGGATCAGCTCGACGCGCTGCACTGGAACGCGACGCTCGTCACGAACGGTATCGAGGCGATGCGCGCGTTCTTCACGCAGCCGTTCGACGTCGTGCTGACCGATCTCGGCATGCCGGAACTCGACGGTTTCGCGCTTGCCAATTTCCTGCGCGAGCAGGGCGCGAAGGTGCCGGTGATCGCGATGACCGCACACGCGACCGAAGAGGACCGGCGGCGGTGCGCGCAGGTTGGCGTCGCGGAGGTCGTGCTCAAGCCGCTGTCCATCTCGGCGCTCGACGCGGTGCTGCGCCGGCACACGGCGCTCGATCGGGCGGGTGTGGGTGCGGGTGTGCCTGCAGGTGCCGACGCTGACGCCGGCTCGCTGGGCGGCGCGCCATCGTACGAGGACGCGCCAGGCGATGCGCGGCCTGTGATATCGGACGAGATTCGCGAGACGTTGCGCAACGCAACGCGGTATTCGCTGGCGGTGATCGGCGATGCGCTGTCGGGCGGCGATATCGATCAGGTGAAAGTCGAGCTGCATTCGATGCGCGGCGGTTTTGCGCTCGCAGGCGACGTCGACGCGAGCGATGCGTGCGCGCAGGCCGAACGGGCCGTCGCCGAAGGCGGCATCGATGCGATGAAGGCGGCTTGGCCCGCGCTCGAGGCGGCGATCGGCGACGCGTTGGAGCGGTTGTCCGGCGCCGGGCCGCACGAATCGCACGGAGCCGTTTGATTCTCGAATGAGCTGCCGCGCCATCGCGGGTTGACGCGGCCGCACTTCCAGGTTGCCGAATGGCGTCGGCTGGAAAGTGGTCGCACGCCAAAACCGAATACCGCGGCACGGCCGTGTCGGCCGGGCTGCTTCAACGCGCCGCTCGCTTCACGCCCTCCATCGTCCGGCACCGGCGGCCCTCCATGCTTGCCGGAACCCTCGGCGGTTCGCCGATGTGTTTCAGGACGCTGTACGACGTCCGTGCAATTTCCCGAGAGCCTGGATCCTGCTTCGTGATCCTGACGCACGCGATCCGTGCGTACGCGTGCCATCGCGCGATGTGTCGGACGCTGCTCCGCGCTCGATTATTTCCCTTCGACCTTGCTCCAACGTCGCGTTCCCGGATGTTCGTTCGGCTCGTTCGACCGTTCGCGGCGACGGAAGTCCGAGTGTTCGATCAAACCTGTATCGCCCGCCTCGGAGAAATGTTTTAAAAACATTTGACAATCATTTTGTTGTGCTTGTGGATCTATAGAATTCGTACTCGTACGAATATTTTGGGGTCGTAGATTGAAGATTGTCCTATTTATGACAGGACACGTCTCAACGAAAATATCGTCAGTGGAAATTATGTTCCACGCGTCGAATGCCAATTTAAATGCGGCATATCAATTCGTCTATCAAATTTTAAATCGAGATCATTCTATGAAACTCAGCAAACTCGTTCTGGCGATGAGCATTACCGGCGCACTGTTCGGCGTCGCGCACACGGCACAAGCCGATTCGGTATCGAAGAAGATCACGCTGACCGCGCAGATCAACGATGCCATCTTCGTGTCGAAGCCGGACGGTTCGACGTGGTACGGCACCGAAGAACTCGATGCCAACGACTACACGCAGACGAAGTTCTCGAAGACGCTGCCGATCCGCGTTTGGTCGAAGAATCCCGACTTCAACATTTCGCTGGCGCAGCCGCTGAAGATGTCGAGCGGCTACTACGAAATGAAGAACCCGACGGTCTCGTTGACCAGCAGCGCGGGCGACAACGAAGTCAAGTTCGGCGCGGTGCAGAAGATCACGCAGACGGTCACGGGCAACGGTGGCTTCGATGAAATCCACAACCTGAAGATCGGCGTCGACGCGCCTACCCAGGCTGGCACCGTGTCGACCAACGGCAGCTACAGCGGCGATCTCGTCATGCTGTTCGAGCCGGTCGCTTCGTCGAACCCGTAAGCAGTCCGTGCGGAGGCCCCCAAGCGGGGCTTCCTTTCCCCACGCAGCGTGAAGACGCTGAGCATGTCCATTTCTTATACCCCTCCTTGAAAAAAATAACGTGCTCGCCGATAAAGTTCCCTTTCGATTCAACCAGCTGTGGCTGGGTGCGTTTCTTTTTGTTTCATCGCACTCATTCGCAGAACTGAAGGTATCGTACGGCGTTCCGGATGGATTCAGCGCGGTGGAGATGGACGACGGCGCGAATTACGTGGCCACCTTCAACGGGCGAACGCTCCCGGGGGTTATCGGGTACTCGCCGGAGAAGGCGGCCCTCACGTTCGATGCGGATCGGTACAAGGAAAACGGCATTTCTCCGGAGGATATCGATACCTTAACGAAGGTCGTTTCCAAACTGGACTACAAGCGTTGCAGCAAGGGATGTGACGTCGAGATCGACGGTTATTACGTGACCGTCGACAAAATGAAGCGGTCGATCTCGATTCGCGATACGCGCGACGACTATATCGCGCCGCCGACGAGCCTCGGCATCGTCAACAATCAGTCGGTCGACTTGCGCGCCGCGTCCGACGGTTACCGGACGGCGAACATCAACGGCAATACCTGGATCGGCTTGCCGTCGCAGAGTTTCGGCTATCTGAACTGGTATGCGAACCGGACCGAGTCGCGCCATTACCGCGGTAGCACGCATGGCCTGTCGTCATATCACGTGCAGAAGAATTTCGCGGACACGTATGTGCGGATCGGCAAGCAGAACAGCATCGACTATGCGTCGGGGTCGGTCAGCACGTTGCTGTCGCCGAGCTTCGACCAGTTCGTGACGGTTGGCAGCCAGACGCACCTGCAGGTCAACAACAACGCGGGTTCGCTGATTCTTTATGCGACCGCGGAAGGCAATTACGAGTTTTACCGCGACGGCCGTCTGATCACGAAGCGTCCGGCGGTGATCGGCCGCAACGAGATCAGCTACGCCGATCTGCCCGGCGGCTATTACCCGGTGGAAGTGCGTCTCGTCGACCGCAACGGCAACCTGATCAGCCGCGAAACGCGCGAGATCAACAACCTGAACTTCAGCGCGGCAGGGGGCGGCAACGCATGGCACCTGACGGCCGGCAAGGAGATGGACAACGGCGGGCTGCTCGTCGAAGCCGGAATGAGCCGGAACCTGAAGCAGTTCTATCTGAACACGTCGATGCTCGCGGGGCACGGCGGAGATTGGGCGACGGAAGTGAATGCGACGCGTCCGACGCAGATCGCGGGCGTCGACGTCACCCCGACCCTCGGCGTGCTGGCCGGCGAGCGCGGCGTGGGCGGCTACGTGAATATTTCGCTGGCGAGCGACGCGCTGGGGGTGCTGACGGCGAGCCGCTACCAGAATACCGACGTGTCGCGCTTCTATCGCGGGCAGCCGAGCACGGCCGTCTCGTATAGCCGGAACGTGCGCCGCGCGATCGTCGGCTACAACTACCGGCAGTCGAACGCGGGTGCGACGCACCAGGCGGAAGTGCGCTGGAACTATCGGCCGAACGGCCTGTGGAGCACCTTTGCACTCGGCGTGCAGAAGGGCGGTTTTCAGCGCGGCAGCAACGGCTATGGCGTGTATTTCAACATGACCATGACGCTGGACAAAGTGCAGTCGAACTTCAACGCCGCGTACTCCGGCGGGCAGGTGCAATTGAGCGGCGACGTTCGCAAGGATTTCCAGGACGGCTTCGGCACGAGCACCGTCGGGATGACGGCGAGCCGCGTGGGCGGTGACTACGCGGTCAATGTATATGGCAGCCGTTCCGGCACGCGCGGCGACGCATCGCTGAATGTCGGTCGCAGCAGCGCCGCCAGCAACGTGGATTTCAACTATCGCGGGATGGTGGCGGCGAGCAAGGACGGCGTCGCGTTCGGGCGTTATAGCTCGAGCGGCAGCGCGATGCTGCTGAAGACGCCGGACCTGGCCGGCATGCGCTACGGCTTCACCGTCGAGGGCAGCCCGGTCGCCGGCGACAGCACGTATGCGGTGCCGCTGAACGCATACAGCGACGTCGCGTTCGCGCGCGTGCTGAGCAGCAGCGACGATCTCGACATGAATATCGAGGTGCCGGCGAACATCGTGCGCGCGCATCCGGGGCAGGTCTATGCAGCCAAGGCGCGCGTCGAAATCAGCATGATCTACAGCGGTTTCCTCGCGGATGCCGACGGCAAACCCGTCAGCGGAACGATCGTCGAAACCGGCGACACGGTGCACCGAAACGGGCTTTTTTCGGTCGTCACCAAAAAGATGATGAAACGGATCACTGTGGACGACAGTGGCCGCCGCTACAGCTGCGACCTGAAGGATGCCAAAGGCAGTTCCTTCCGCTGCGACGCGGTGGCGCTCGCAAATACTGAAGAGGTCACGGAATGAAGATGAACTGGAGAACCGCGTTGCCCGTGCTGTGCGGGCTGCTGACGGCCGCGATTTCGCCGGCCCGCGCCGAAGGCGAGCTGATGGTGATGCCCGCGACGACCAAGCTGTTCAATGCTCACGAGCAGAAGGTCACCGTCAAGAACATGGGAGACGCGCCGCTGTACCTGAACATTTCGGTGCAGAAGGTCGAGAATCCGGGCATGACCCCGGAAAAGAAGGTCGACCTCGGCGATCTCGCGCATCCGGGCATGCTGGCCAGCCCGGACAAGCTGACGCTCGGCGCGGGTCAGACGCGGGCGATCGTCCTGAAGTCGCTGGCGGAACCGGAGCAGGAAGCACTGTATCGGCTGTACATCGTGCCGGTCAGATCGCTGAAGGTCGATGACGCGCCGAAGGACAAGATCACCGCGCCGATGTCCGTCGCGATCGGCTACGGTGTGCTGGTGCGGCACATGCCGCCGCCCGGCAAGCAGCGCGCGGGCTGGACCCATCGTTGCGAGCGCGGCGGGCTGACGCTGGAAAACACCGGCAACGTCCGTCAGATCTTCAACGAGGTGACGATCGGCAAGGAAGCGTCACCGCAGACCGTCGCCGTGTTCCCGGGCACACCGCAGCATTTCGCGGTCAAGCGGATGTCGTTGCGTGTCGACGGCGAACCTGCGGTGCTCGAATGCCCGTGATGAATCGCGCGTGGCGGTGGGTGCCCGGCATGCTGGCGGCGCTGTATTGCACCGGCAGCATGGCCGCCGGCGTGCTGAAGTTGTCCCGCACGGAGATGACGCTGGCGCCGGATCGGCCTGGCGGCGAACTGATCGTCGAAAACAGCGGCGATACGCCGCTCTATCTGAACGTCGAACAGGATCTCGTCGCGAATCCCGGCGACAGGCCCGAGCGTCTCGTGCCGGTGGCGGACGTTGCGGCACCGGGTTTGTTGGTGCTTCCGAATCGGCTCGTGCTGGCGCCTGGTCAGCGGTATCGCATGATCGTGAGGGAACTGGCCACGCCGGCGCAATCGCAGGTCTGGCGCGTGACGTTCCGGCAGAAGACGCAAATTGCCGTCGACGCGTCATCGCACGAAGCAGCGCCCACGCCGATATTCGTCAACCTGGGCTATGGCGTGGTGATCTACCAGCTCGGTGCCGACCGGTTGTCGAAATGACGCCGCGATGCACCCGCGCATCGGTCCGGCCGATCCCGCCTCAAGGAAAACGGTGGCAGCGTTGTCCGGACATCGCTGCCGCACTTAACTCGCAGGAGATTCAGTGAACATATCCGCATTCCGCCGATGGCTGGTCGTCGTGTCGTGCGTGCCCGCCGTCGCGCTGGCGTACCCCTTGAAGTTGAACGGTAAGGCGCAGAGTAAGGTGACGGCACACGTGGTCAAGACGGATGTGCTCGAAGTGACGGACGACAAGGGTGGATGGTTCTCCAACCTGGAGATGCAGCAACTTGGCGGGTGGGATACGCCCTATGAAGTCCAGGCGCGTCTGCGCGTTGTGTCGACGAGCGGAACGTTCCAGGTTCGCATCGACGAGCCGCTCGTCATCCGCAACCAGTCCGACGCTGCCCAGGTGTTTCGCGAGCCGAAGGTGACGATGGGCAACGAGGGCGGCGAGCAGAAAATTCTGTCGGTCGACCGGAGCACGCTTTTTCAAAACCCGGCTTCGTCCTTGCCTGGTGAGAATTCGGTCGGCTTCTACACGCTGGCGATTTCGGCCTATCCGCCCGAGGGCGATTTCAGGAGCACGACCGGCACCTATGGCGGTGTGTTGTCGATGACGTTCGAACCGGTGACCAGGAAGCCATGATGCCGTGCCGTTTTGCAGCACGAAACGGATATCGGAGGTGAGTGGATTGGTGAAGAATCGAGGTGAAGAATGTATCGAAAGCTAATCAACGCGGTGCTGGCATTGTGCTTTTTCGCTCACGTCGGAAATGCGCACGCCTACATACTCATACTGGATAATCTGAGCAGTGGCTATAGCAGTTGCTCATGGGTTGACAACGGCGATGGCACGAGTCGGGTCGGCGTAACGATCGCTTACAAGGCGGCCGCAGGCCACACGGGCATTGCCAAGTTCGCGTCGCGCGGAATCTTGGTTTATGGCTATGACAAATCCGGTACACCCAATACTACCCGCCGCGTGACCCAGAGCGTCTCCATGGATGGCACTATCAGCAATGGCGTGTTTATCGGAGATGGCTATTTCATGTACAACGGCGGCGCCAGTGATACTGCATGGAAGAATCAGGATGCGATGGTCGTAAGAGTCGAGGCAGTCGTCATTAATGCGGCGATTGGAGCGTGGCCGGCCATCGCGATTCGAGCGGGAAACTATACGTCCGGTGACGACGTTGGCGAGATCAACGGTGCAGCCTATCTTGCCCGCGATGCTCTCGACGGTACCTGCACGGTGGTCGATCCAACGGTACCGCCGCCGCCTCCGTTCGCGCTCGGCGTGACGGCGCCGGATTGGGATCTCGGTGAATTGCCACGCGGCGATTCATCCAAAACGCTTTCGCGCCCAGTCGATCAGCTCTGTTTCACCTACCCGGAGCTGGGTGTCGGGATGTCGTTCGTCATCGACGCGGACAATGCCAACGGCCGCAACGGTAACCGTTATCGACTCGCGAATGTCTCGGATCCGACGCAAACCATCAGCTATCGCGTCACGCTGGACGGCGGTACGCGCACGCTGTCGCTGCCGAATGTCGGCAATATCGCGTCTACGTTCACGTCGAACGGACGCACATGCTTCACTCCGACTTTCGAGACTTCGGTGGATGAGCGGGCACTCGACGGAGATTACTTCGATGTGTTGACGTTTACCGTCACTACGCGATCATAGCCGTGCTCATCGGCTGTCCCCACGGCGTTGCGCCGTTCCGGCTCGAAGCGGCGCGAACTAAACGAATCGGTCGTTCGCGCCGCTCGAATCGCTCCAGGGTGGCCGGGAGCAACCGGCGGCCCACGGCGCTCATTGACCGGCACCTCATCATGAGATCACTTTCTTCCTTCCTTCCCTCGGCATGCCTCGTGTCGAGCCTTTTCATCGCCGTGCCATCGGTCGCTGCCATCGACGTGATGCCGAAAGAGACAACGGTCGGTGCGAAGGCGGAGACGGTTCGTATCGTCAACAACGGCGATCGTCCCGAATATGTCGTCATTTCGCTGTCGCGCCTGCTGAATCCCGGTATGCCGCTGGAAGACGAGCGGCTCGAGCCCGTAGGCGACGAGACGCGGCCGGCGCTCTATGCGTTTCCGTTTCGCATGAGTCTCGCGCCTGGGCAAACGAAGACGCTCACGCTCAAGCCGCTGCGCCCGGTCGACACGGAAGCGGTATATCGGCTCGATGTCAGGCCGGTGGTGAAGGTGCTAGGCGCGGAGCAGAAGAGGTCGTCCGCGAGCGTCGCCGTGAATCTCGCCTTCAGTACGCTGGTTCGCCAGTTGCCGGCCACGCCGCGCGAAGGGTTGTCCGTCGAGTGTGACGCGAGCGGCGCGAGTCTGACGGCGACCGGAAACGTGCGCTATCGCGTAACGGGCGCCCGTGCGGACGGGCGCGATCTGGATGCCTTCAACGTCTATCCGGGCGTGCCGCTCGCCGTGAGCGGGCATATCGTGACGATTCCCGGGCGGCCGTCGTGTCGCGGCGGGTAGACCGGCATAGTCGCTCGATGTCGACGAGCGGCGGCACTTCGGAAGGTAAATTCCCGAGTCCGGTTCAACCGCATTGAACCATGCTGTGTCGGCAGCGCTGGCCATGCGGTGCAAGTCCGTCGAGCAGGCCTGTCTTCGGCGTAATCCACGATG
Source organism: Burkholderia sp. MSMB1835 (assembly GCF_001526365.1). Taxonomy (NCBI): domain Bacteria; kingdom Pseudomonadati; phylum Pseudomonadota; class Betaproteobacteria; order Burkholderiales; family Burkholderiaceae; genus Burkholderia; species Burkholderia sp. MSMB1835. The sequence goes on along the minus strand of NZ_LOYP01000014.1, from coordinate 16,924 downwards.
TTGCGCGCCCAACTGAAACAGGGTGCGACGTGCTGTTGCAGTTCGCCCGTCGATCTCGCTGTCTTTCAGATCTCGTGTGAAAACTTGTCGACCCGGCCGATGTCGGCCAGGTCCTTTTCTGCTTCGCCGGCGTTGCGCCATATGATCCGATTCATGATCGGGCGTGTTGAACCGGGCGCGGGTCGTGCGTGCCGGGAATGTCCCGCGAAGCCGGCGCGACGATCGCAGGCAGTCCGTCGTCGGCGTACAGATGTTGCCGGTCGATTCGCAGGTCGCGCGATGCAGCGTTGCCGCCTGCCGTCGATTCCCACGTGCCATTGCAATCACGACGATTTCGGCAAACGTCCCGGCAGCCGTCGCGTTCGATTCAGCGTCGCCAGCATCGGCTTTTCAATCCAGACATGACATCCGTAACCCGATACGCCGACGGCGAGCAGGATCGCGGCACTTGCGCCGATACCACCCGGCGTATCGAACGCTGCGCGCAACCCCATGAGCTTCGCGGCGAAGCCGATCACATACGGATGGATCAGGTAGATCGAATAGCTGGCGGCTCCGAGCGCGGCCAGAGCGCGGCTTTTGATCGTCCAGCCGTGCAGATCGAGCGCGATCAGCGCGACCACTAGCACGCACGCAGCGCCACCCCACCATGCGGCGCGGGCGAACCCCGCCGGCGTGCCGTGCCAGACGGGGAGCAGCGCCATCGTCGCGAGCCCGACGACGGCGAGCGCTGTCCACACGCGCGGCCCGACGCGGTGGCCGATTCCGGTTTCCAGCAACCAGTAGGCGAGCACGCCGAGGCCGAACTCGAGCACGAACGGCTGCCCGAGATGATCGGCGACAGCGCTCGACGTGCCCATCGCCGCGACATACGCGCAAAACAGCGCAAGCAGCGCCGCGGCGAGCGCGGTCGCGTACCGTGCGCACACCAGTACGAGCGCACCCGCCACGACGACGTAGAACAGCATCTCATATTCGAGCGTCCAGCCGTTCAGGTTCAACGGGCCCCAGTGGCCGTTGTCCTTCACGTACGGAATGAACAGCAGCGACTTGACGAGATAGGCGGCGCTGGCCGTCGTCGTGTTCAGCCACTGCGGCCGCCAGGTCGCGATCGCGAAGACGCCGAGCGTCGTCAGCCAATAGAGCGGCACGATGCGGATCAGCCGCTTGCGAAAGAATGCGCGGCCTTCGCACGGCGCGACACAGGACATGATGAAGCCGCTGATCACGAAGAAGAGATCCACACCGGCCTGTCCGGCCGGCAGGATGCCCATGTGATAGCCGACCACCGCGAGCGCCGCGAACGCCCGCGCGCACTGAATGTTCCGAAAGAAGGGATTGCGCTGACCGAGCGTGTTCATGTGTGTTTCCAAAACGGGCGCCGGCGCTCGGCGACGCCGTGGCGGGCGGGGCCCGGCCGATAGTCGCGGCCCCCGGCACGGGCATGGCGAATGTGCGACGCGTGCGTGTCGTTCGCTGCGCGACTTGCTTCCCGGCCACGCCCCACGCGTCCCGCGAACTGCATCGCACAGAACAGCGCCACGCTCGACAGATGGCGCGTGTAGCTGCCGAGATCGGGCTCGAACAGCATCGACACGGCGACGTGCCCGATCACGAGGCAAGCGAGCAGTTCATACGAGCGACTCACGCCGCGCGTGCGGCGCCATACCGACGCGAGCGCGATCCAGACGAACGCCTGCATCACGATCTCCTTCGGCCCCGGCATGAACAGCGCCGGCAGGTTCAGCCGGAACATCCCGTACAGATAGTTCGCGCAGAAGGCCGCGAACGAGACCGGCTCCATCGGATTGCGGAAGCTGGTGCGCGCGCCGAACGGCGAGCCGTATGCGAGGTAATCGGCCGCCATGTCGCGCGGGTGCTGCAGCAGGTAGTACGCATCGTTCGGCAACACGAACAGTGCGGCGGGGATCGCCAGCGCCAGCCAGACCTTGCCGCGCCACGACACATGCCTGAACACCCACGCGACCAGCGCGATCGCGAGGATCAGCGCGAAATAGCTGCGCACGAGCGCCGCGTAGCCGGCGTAGAGCATCACGGCGGCGGCGAGCGTCACGGCGAACTGCCGCCGTTGCGCGATGCCGGCCAGCGCGATCGCCATCAGGACGACGATCGTGTCCTTGCTCGCGACGAACAGGTTGAAGAACACGCACGGCGCGAGCAGCACGAGACAGGCGGCCATCGATCCGACTCGCGTGCCGTGGCCGATCACCCGCCAGATGCACAGCGCGCCGATCGTCGCGACGAACAGGTGCGTGCCGGTTTCGCCGAGCATCGCGTAGAACCGGGCGACCGCGTCGAACGACGTGCCGTCGTAGGTGCCCGAGCCGCCGATCTGGCTCTGGATCTTCTCCGCGTCGCGGAAGACGAATTCCGGCAGGAAGGCGCCCGCCTTTGCATAAATGCCCCAGTAGACGAGCACGGTTGCGGCGGCGATCGCGCGGATCAGCCCGCGGCTGAGCGCCGGCCCTGCGAGGAGAAGACTACGCAGCATCGGACAACCCCTCCCCGAGCGGCACGGCGGCGTGCGTTCTCGCGCCGCGCACGACGATCAGCGCGAGTGCCGCAACGATGCCGGCACTGGCTGCCAGATGGGCGAGCGCCGCGCCTGTCGTGCCCGAACGCCCGATCAGCAGCCACGCGAGCGGCGCCCACGCGGCGGCGACGGCGGCCATCGACAGCGTGACGACCAGCCCCACGCGTAGCGCGATGGCGGCCGTCCACAACACGTCGCCGGCCGAGCGCAGCGCGAACGACACTAGCAGCACGGCCAATACGGCGACCTCGCGCGCGCCGGCCCGCTCGTGCGCGAACCGGAACAACGGGCCGTGCACGACGAGAATCGCGATGGCGGCGATCACTGTGACACCGACGGCCGCCGCTATCGCGCGACGCAATTGCGGGCCGAAAGCGGCTGGGTCGACGGCGAGCGTTTTCACGAAACCGGGCCCGGCCGTGACGGCGACCGTCGCGAATGCGATCGTCTGCACGGCGCTCGCGATCGACCAGGCGAACACGTAGCGGCCGAGCGCATCGGCGCTTGCAAGGCCGCCGGCGATGAAGCGTTCCGCGTATTGCAGCGATGCCAGGAGCACGCCGGCCAGATAGAACGGCAGGCCGTGCCGCCACACCGCGAACAGTTCGCGTCCCGCCGGCGCGCGATGGGCCTGCGCCGCATGCGGCGCACGACGCGCGAGCGCGGCGAGACTGCGCCAGCACACGGCGACGACCAGCACATTGCTCGCGAACCACAGTGCGAAGACCGCCTCGATCGAATGCAGGATGCCGGCGAGCAGCCCGCCGCTGGCGACGGCGGCCCATGCGCCGGTGCGGCCGAACAGCAGCAACGAGCCCGCACGGGAGCGGTGCAGCGAGAACAGCCACGCGTTGGCTTCGAATGCGGCGTGCTCGGACAGCACGACGAGCAGCATGCCCCACAGGAGCGACGTCGGGACGCCGAGCGCGTGCGCGGCGCTGCCGCCCGCCGCGCCGAGCGCCAGCACCGCCAATAGATAAAGGCCGGCGAACACGCCGCACAGCCTGCGCGCCGTACCGACGGCGGGAAGCGGATCGCGTGCGCTCAACTGCCGGTTGAGTTCGGCGCTGAAACCGAGCCCGAGCACCTTCGACGCGATCACGGACGCGGCGACCGCGAGCCCGTAGGCGGCCAACGCGTCGAAGCCGAGCGTGCGCGCGACGACGATCGCGAGCCCGAATTTCAGGCCGAGCGAGGAGAAACGGAGCAGAAGTCGAATGAGCATGTGGATTCCGCCGAGGTCAGGCGGCGCGGGCCGCGCGCAGCGCATCGATCACGCGTGCGCGACCGGTGCGGATGTGTGCGAACCCGGTTTGCGCGGTCTGCCAGAACGACGCCGCCGCTTCGGGCGCGAGCACGGTGCGCGCGACGGCGTCCGGATCGAAGTCGGCGCCGTTGACGACCCAGTCGCCGAGCCGCAGATCCGCGTAGGCGCCGAAGCCCTTGCGTTCGTAGCTGAGATGGAACGCGGGCACGCCATGCAGCACCGATTCGAGCGCGCCGTGCAGACGCACCGAAATCACGCGGTCCGGCGTGTCCGTGTCGAGCAGCGTCCTGAGCGGAACGAGCGTGTCGCGGATGCCGATGCTGCGGTAGTACGCGATGTCGTCGTTGCCGCGCCCCGTGCTCTGCACCGCGAAGCTGATCCGGCAGGCCGCACCGATCTGCGCGACGAGCCGCGCGATCGACTGCGCGTAACGCATCCGTTGCGCGCGGCTCCATTCCGGGGCGCGGCGCAGTACGAACGCGACATGGCGAACCTCGTCGTGGCTTCGCGCGGCGGCGCGGGTCAGGATCGTGTCGCGGCGATGCTCGAAGTCGAGCACGGCGAGATCGGGCGCGCGCCGCGTGTTCGGATTGGCGGCGAGGAAGGCGGCCGACCGGTCGTCGCGCACGAACACACGGTCGAACGAGGCGAGCAGGCGCTGCAGGTGCGCGCCGACCGGCGCCGCGTGCCGCGCGGGCCCGATGCTTTGCGGCAGGTACACGGTCGGTTTGCCCGACGCGTGCGCCGCGCGCATCTGCAGCAGGTGGCCGGCCTCGAGCTTGAGCGCTTCGACGGGACCGCGCGCGCGCAGATAGCCGCCGCCGACGCCGGCAATCAGGTCGACGCCCGCGAGCAGGCGGCGCAAGTCGGCCAGCCGCGCGTTCGCGGCAACCGGCAACGCGGCGCGCGCCGCGCCGCTCAGGCGGCGCGTGCCGTGTTCCGCGAGCACGGGCGCCGCGCGCACGTCGGCATAGGCGGGGAACGATCCCGGATCGGCGGCGACGATCGATACGCGGGTCGCGTCGCCGAACGCTTCCTTCAGCAGTCCGATGGAGAGATCGACCAGCAGGCCGTCCCCGGAATTGCGGGCGCTGTACGCGTGCAGCAGCGCCACGTGGGTGGACGAGGTCATGAGGTCTCCTTGGGAACGAGGCTGCGATAGAGATCGAGGGTGCGGCGCACCATCGCGTCCGCGGAATGGCACCGGGCGGCCGGCACGCAGCGCGCGCGCATCGCGCTGCGCAACGCGGCGTCGCGTGCGAGCGCGACGACGGCGTGCTTGAAATCGGTCGTGTCGTCGTCGTTCGGCACGACTACCCCGATCTCGCTGGCGCGGATCAGTTCGGCCGCGCCCGCGACCTGCGACGCGACGATCGGCACGCCGGCCGCCATCGCTTCGAGGCAGACGTACGGGAAGCCTTCGTAGCGGCTCGGCAGCGCGAACAGGTCGAATGCGGAGAAGTAGCGGCTCGCATGCTCGACGACGCCCGCGACGTGAAGGTTCGGCGGCCAATACTCGGCCTCGGGGCCGGCTGCCGCGTTGAAGTCGCCGGGGCCGATTGCGACGAATTGCACGTCGCGGTTGCACTGGCGATGGACGGCACGCGCAATCCGCACGAGCCGGTCGACGCCCTTCTGGTGGTCGAAGCGCCCGACGAAACCGACGACGATCGCGTCGTCCCGCAGGCCGAGCGCTTGCCGCGCGTCGTGTCGCGGCATCGTGTCGGGCGGCCTGACGCCGTTGGCGATCGTCTTGACGCGGTGTGCGGGAATGCCGAGCGCGTCGCGAAGATGCCGTGCCTCGTCCTCCGATACGGCGATGATCCGGTGCGTGCGCAGCCGGCCGAGCATCTGCTCGATCGTGCCGTAGAAACGGCGCTGCAGACCGTTCAGCGACGGATTGAGCGTATAGACGGCATGCGGCGTGTAGACCTGACGCCACGGGCCGATGCATAAGCGCGCGATCGCCCCCGCCTTCGAGCTGTGGCTGTGCACGATGTCCGGCCGGATCCGCAGCAGGCAGCGGTACAGCCGGACAACCGCGAGCGCATCGCGCCAGCCGACGTGCCGTTGCATCGGCACGCGATGCACGCTCGCGCAACGGGACAGCACGCGCGCGTCGAGGGTTTTGTCGTCGAAGCGCGGGCCGTCGGGCACGATCAGGTGCACTTCGATGCCGTGAACCGCGCTCAGCCCGTCGATCAGATCGGAAAGGTGGGTGGCCACGCCGCCGCCTGCCGCTTCCGCGACGAGCGCGATGCGCAGGCGCGGCGCGCCGGTCGTGCGGGTTTCGGCGGCGCGCGGCGCCGGCGCATGACGGGCGTCGCGGGCTGCCGCGTGGTCGACGCGATGGATGTCGCTCATCGCTCACCCCCGCGCCGCAACCGCGCGGCGAGTGCCTGCAGCGCGCGTCGGCCCGGCCATGCGGCGCGACTGCGCGACGGCGCATAGCGGTACTGCGCATAGCGGTACGCGCCGTAGCGCGAGCCGTAGCGCGTCGTGCGCGGGTCCACGCCGTTGAGCACCACGCCGCTTGCCGCGACGCCGTTGTGCGCGAGGCGACGCGCGGCCTCGCCGAGCTCGGCGATACGCGTCGAGGCCGCGCGGGCGACGAGCAGCACGGTGCCCGCGTGGCGGCCGAGCGCGACTGCGTCGCTGACGGCGAGAATCGGCGCCGCGTCGATCACGACGCGGTCGTAACGTGCGGACAAGCCATCGAGCAGCGCCTCGACGCGCGCGTCGGCGAGCCATTGAGCCGGGTGCTCGGGCATCGCGCCGGTCGCGATGAAATCGAGATTCGGCAGCACGTTGCGGCGAATCGCGTCCTCCGGCGTCACGTCGCCGGACAGCAGTTCGGCGAACCCGGATTCGCGCGGCATCCCCAGCGATTCGTGCAGATAGCCCTTGCGAAGATCGCCGTCGACGAGCAGCACGCGTTCGCCGCCGGCGGCCAGCAGCGCCGCGAAATTCGCCGCGACGAACGACTTGCCCGCGTCGGGCACGGGGCCCGTCACCAGCAGCACGTTGTTGCGCGCGTCCTGCATCGCGAAGCGCAGCGCGGTATGCAGGCTGCGCAGGCTTTCGATCGCCGGGTCGTGCGGATCGCGCGCGCTCAGCAGGTGGGGCGCCGGCAGGCGCTGGGCGCTGCGCCGGGCGACGCGGCGCTGACCCGCCGAGGCGGGGACGGTCGCGTAGACGTCGATGCCGAGATGCCGCTCGATCTCGTCGGCATCGCGTACGCCGCCGTACAGGTGGTCGCGCACGAACGCCAGCGCGACGCCGAGCACGAGCCCGGCCAATGCGGCCGCCGCGATCACGACCGGCCGGTTCGGCCGGACGGCGTCTTCCGGCACGATCGGCATGTCGACGATGCGCACGCTGCCGGTCTTGCCGGCCCTGACCAGTTCGAGCTGCTGCGCGTTGGCGAGCAGGGCCGTATAGAGATCGGTGTCGACTTTCACGTCGAGCATCAGCCGCAAGGCCTCCTGCTGCAGGTCCGGCAAGCCGCGCACGCGGTGTTCGAACGCCCGTTGCTCGCGCGCGAGCGTGGCGAGCTGCGCATCGAGCGCGACCATGTCGGGATGGCCTGGCGCGAAGCGCGACGCCATCTCGTCGCGCTTTTGCTGCAATTCGAGCCGCCGGGTGGCCGTGTCGGCCGATTGCTGCAGCAGCAGTTTGGCTTCCGCGTCGAGATCGATCGTGCCGTTCGCGTTGCGCAGGTTCGTATAGCGCTGCTCGGCGTCCTGAAGCTGCTTCTTCAGGACCGGCAACTGCGCGTTGAGGAACGCGAGCGACTGCGCCGCGTCGGCGGACTTGCGCTCGATATGTTGGCGGATGTAGTGATTCGCGACCGCCTGAAGCTGGGCCTGCACGCGCTGCGGGTCGGTCCCGCGCAGCGTGGCGACGATCACGCCCGACTGCTTGATCTTTTCCTGGACGTCGAGCCCGCGGCGCAGCGTGTCGATCGTTTCGGCGCGCGATTCGCGCACGAGCGTGAAGCGCGTGCCGGGAAGCGCGTCGATGCGCGCGACGTCGATCGCGACCGGGCCGTCGGCCGTGCCGAAGGTGTGCGGCTGGCCGATCGTGCCGACGACGGGCGCCGGTAACGCAGCACCCGCGAGCCGGTAGCGGCCGGCGTCGAGCATCGACAGTTCGAAGCGTTCGCCTTCGAACGATTTCGGCACGTCGAAGCGCACGAGTTCGGCCGACTCTTTCGCCCATGCGTAGCCGCCCAGACCGAACACGCCGGGGCGCGCAACGCCGGCATTGAAGCGCGACGCGAACTCGCCGACGAGGGGGAAGCGCTTCGGCTGCACGACGATGTAGCTGCGCAATTCGTCGACCGCGCGCGTGACGACGAGCCGCGACGCCAGAATTTGCGCTTCGGCCGACGCGCTCGACTTGACGTCGAACAACGACGATACGTCGCCGAGGACGCTCTTGGCGGCGGAGGTGTCGCCGCTGTCCTCGACCTGCACCATGATGTCGGCCTGGTATTGCCGAGGCGCGAGGAACGCGTACAGCGACCCCGCGCCGACGCACGCCGCGGTGACGGCGGCGATCAGCCAGCGCTGGGCGACGAGCACGTCGATCGCGCCGGCGAGATCGAGCTCCGTGTCGCGATCGTGCGACCGCTCGTGAAGAGGTGTGGATGTCATCGATTCGATTCCGAAAGCGGAGAAGTAGGGGGAGGCGGCGGCACGATGCGCGTGCACCATGCGTCGACGCCGCGCTCGATGAGCCGCAAGCTGTGCTCGAACGCCGCACGCGTGCCGAGATACGGATCCGGCACGTCGAAACCGGACGGAAGGCCGGTCGAAGAATTGGGCAGGCCGAGCCGGAACACGCGGCCGCGCAGCGCCGGCTGACACTGCTCGAGCCAGCGTTTCTGCGCGAGGTCCATCGTCAGGATCAGATCGGCGCGCGCCGCGAGCCCCGTCGGCAGGCGGCGTGCGCGATGCGCGGCGATGTCGAGGCCGCGTGCGCGCATCAACCGAACCGCATGCGGATCGGCGGGCTGGCCGTCGTGCGCGCCGATGCCGGCCGACTGCACGTCGACACCCGGTAACCGCGCACGAAACAGGGCCTCGGCCATCGGGCTGCGGCAGAGGTTGCCGATGCACACGACGAGCAGGGTGGCGACCGGCTTCATTTGACGGCGAGCGCGGCGGTCGCGCTGGTGTTGACGCCCGGCAGCAGCAGGCTGAGCACGCGGCTGAAGCGCACGAGACCGTTGCCGTCGACATAGACGATGTCCTTCGGCTGCAGCTCGAACTCGTTGGCGAGCACCATCGACACCGGCGAGCGCGCGTCGAGGTGGAACACCTGCGGGGTGTCCGTGCCGGCGCCGCGGATCACGAACATCTGGGCCGCGTCGGCCGTGGCGGCGTTCACGCTGCCGGCCTGCGACAACGCGTCGGACAGCGTCAGCCGGCCGTCGCGCAGCGGTGCCGCGAGCGCCGGCTTGTTGACTTCGCCCATCACGTATACGCCGTAGTCGCTACGGGACGGCACGTGAAGCAGATCGCCTGCGGCGAGTACGACGTCGGCCGGGTTGCGGCCGTCGCGCAGCATCCGGCTCAGGTCGAGCGGATAGCTGCGGCCGTCGCGCACGAGCGTCATCCGGCTCTGGTCGGCGGCCGGGCTCAGGCCGCCTGCGCGACCGAGCGCTTCGTAGAGCGTCATCGGCACGTCGTTGACGGGCTGGTTGCCGGGCGTACGAACCTCGCCGTCGATATAGACCTGCTGCGAGCGGAACGACGCGACGCGCAGCGTCACCTGCGGATCGCGATAGACGCGCGACAGCGCGCCGGCTATCCGCGCCTGCGCGGCCTCGGTCGTCAGCCCCGCAACCGGTACGTCGCCCGCGAACGGAAACGACAGGTTGCCGCGCGGATCGACGACGAAGCCGGCGACCGGATCGGCCGCGCGCGGGGTGCCCTGCGGCGCCGCGCCTTGCGACGGCCAGCTCGGGGTGATCCCAGACGGTGACCTGCAGTACGTCGCCGATGCCGATCCGGTATGGGCCGGCCGGCGCGGCGAGCTGGTCCGGCCGGATGTGCTGCTCGCGCGCTTGTGCGGCGAGTTGCCGGATCAGGCCGGCGTCGATCCGGGTCATCCGGAACGGCGGCGCGCCGTCGGCAGCCGTGCCGTCGGCCGCGCCGGGCGCCGTGCTCATGCGCATGCCGGGCGCGAACGCGCAGGCCGACAGCGCGATGCAGAGCGTGGCGGTGAGCAGCCGGCGCGCGACGGCGGGATGCGCGAAGCCGCTCTGCGCGTTCAGTGCGGTTTTCATGAGGTTTCCTTATCGTGTGCCGGCAACCGGGGAAGCGGGCGCCGCGTGCGTATCAGTACGCGTTGCTGTGGGTCCAGCCGCGCAGGACGGTGGCCATGACGATGCGCATGTCGAGTGCGAACGACCAGTTGCGCAGGTAGTAGAGGTCGGCTTCGACGCGGCGCCGCATCTTCTCGACGCGTTCGGTTTCACCGCGCAGGCCGTGGATCTGCGCCCAGCCGGTAATGCCCGGCTTGACGCGATAGCGATGGATGTAGCCGTCGACGACCTTCCGGTACAGGTCGTCGTGTTCGAGCGCATGCGGGCGCGGCCCGACGACGGACATCTCGCCGCGCAGCACGTTGATGAACTGCGGCATCTCGTCGAGGCTGGTACGGCGCAGGAATGCCCCCACGCGCGTGATGCGCGGATCGTCGCGCGTCGCCTGCCGCACGGCGTCGTGGTCGTCGTGGAGCCGCATCGTGCGGAACTTGATGATCGTGAACGTCTTGCCGTTGGCGCCCTGGCGCTGCTGCCGGAACAGGACGGGGCCTTTCGACGAAAGCCGGACCGCCAGCGCGATCGCAAGCAACAGCGGCGCGGTGGCGATCAGGACCGCGGCCGCGAACAGCCGGTCGAACACGGCCTTCTGCAGCAGCGCGCGGGACGACAGCGGCGAAGCGACCAAGTTGATCGCCGGCGTGCCGACCAGATCGATCAGTTGGCCGTCGAACATCGCGAGCCGGCCGATGTCCGGCACGAGCCGGATGTTGACGAGATCGTCGCGGAACGTGTCGAGCACGGCCATCACCGTGCGGGCTTCGTCGATCGGCAACGCAAGCCAGATTTCGGGAATCGCGTGCGCGCGGACATGCCGCGCGAATGCGTCGAGCGACCGAAAGGACGGCACGTCGATGCCGTGCTCGCGGGGCACGCCGCCGAAGTCGAGCGTCGCGGCCGCGCGAAAGCCGGCCGACGGCAACTCGCCGATGCGCTCGAGCAGTGCGTCGCGATGCGTGCCCGCGCCGACGATGGCGACGAGGCGGTCGCCGTCCCGAGCGCGCGCGATCCGCTCGAGCGTCGTGCGGGCGACGAGCCGCGACGCAACGAGCGCGACGCCGCTCGTCGCGGTCCACAGCAGATGCCAGTAGGGCGAAACGTTCAGCGCGGGGAGGAGGGCCCGCATCACGAGCGCGGCGCTCGCCTGGGCGAGCAGCCACGCGAAAGCGGTGACGGCGGCGGTGCGGTATGTCGAACGGCCGAGCGACAGGTGATTGAGACGGAATGCAGGAAACAGCACCAGCGCGAACGTTGCGGCGCAGGCGACGTTCGCGAGTTCGGCCGCTCCGCCGGTGTCGGGCTCGGGCAAGGCCAGCGCCGCGACCAGTGCGCCGGCCGAAATCAGCACGACGTCGGATGCCCTCGCGATCGAGCCGCCCGCGTTCTGCGACGCCTGCCAGCGTCGCCCTTCGAAAGACGTATCCATATACCCCTGTTGCTATCGTTCTGTTTGGCCCTGCGCCGGCCGCCATCCCGATTCCGCACGCAAGGCGGCCCATCCGGTGAATACCGGATGCGACGGCTTCATTGCGCGGAATTGGCAATCGATGGACGGGAGCGCTGCTTGACTTGCTGTCGGTCGGACGCATTGCGCCGGTGCTTTCGGATCGCGTTTGCGTGGCACGAATGCTTGCAAAACGTTGCGATCGAATCGACCGGGTCAATTTTCGGTAAGTGGGGTACCGATTTAAATAGAACGTCTACTAAATGGGAGTTGGATGGTTTGGTACATGTACGAATGATCGGCGATGGGCCCGCATCGTCATTTTTTGATGCAGCCAATTCGTGACGTCGCAAGCGGGCGCCAGGCGTGACGGGGCGTGCGAGTACAGCGACGCGCGATGCGGGACGCGGCGCGGGATGGGCGGCGCACAGGGTGGATCAGCGTCAGGTCGCAAAGCGATGCGTCTCGATACGGACAATCTCCGCTCCGGCCGGCCTGTATGTCGCGATGCAGGGGCCTGTGATTTCCGTGCGCTTTTACAGGTCGGATGCCTTTGATGCCGACACGGCTTTGCGTTGCCGAAGCCGATTCGGTTCGGCGATGCAGTGCGGCGCATTCATGGTCGAGTCCTTCGCTGGCGGGAACGGTTCGCATGCCGATCCCGTCGCGACGGCGCGGCACTCCGAGTCGCGTCGTTCCGACAGGTGCGCAAAGGCACGCCGATCCTGCGCCGGACCGCCCGGCAGCGCGCGATTTTTTCCGCTACAGTAGGAAATCGAAGGCTGCGCGCGCCTGCATCGGGCTGGCGCGCGCAGTCACGTTCCGCCAACGTACACGAGGGACTGATGGACACCGAGCAACGCTACACCGCCAACGCGCCGACCCGCGCGGAAGTCGACGCATTGAGCGGCGCAACCGTCATCGAATTCGGCGCGAACTGGTGCGGGATCTGCGCAGGCGCGCAGCCCGCGATCACGGCGTCGTTCTCCGAGCATCCTGCCGTGCGGCACCTGAAGATCGAGGACGGCCCCGGCCGTCCGCTCGGTCGCTCGTTCGGCGTGAAGCTGTGGCCGACACTGGTATTCCTGCGCGATGGGGTCGAAGTCGCGCGGGTCGTGCGCCCCGCCGACGCGAAGCAGATCGAAGCCGAAGGCTTCGCCGCGCTGGGCTGAGGTCATGGCAATGCAACAGGCCGTCACGCACGTCGGCGTCGATACGCGCGGCAGCGGCCTCGTCGAAATCACGCCGCAGGTACGAGCGTTCGTCGACCAGCAGGCGATCCGCACCGGCCTGCTCACCGTGTTCTGCCGCCATACGTCGGCGTCGCTGCTGATCCAGGAGAATGCGGATCCGTCGGTGCAGCGCGATATCGAACGCTATTTCGCGACGCTCGCGCCCGAGGACGACACGCGCTACGAGCACGACACCGAAGGCGCCGACGACATGCCCGCGCATCTGCGCACGGCGCTCACGCAGGTGCAGCTGTCGATTCCGGTCGAGCACGGGCGCATGGTGCTCGGCACGTGGCAGGGGATCTATCTGTTCGAGCATCGGCGCGCGGCGCACCGGCGCGACGTCGTGCTGCATCTGATCGGCGAGTAGACGAGCAGGGAACGCGCGATGCCGCGTTGGCGCGGCTCAGGCGAGCAGCTTCTCGACGAGCGCGCCGAGTTCGCGCAGGTGGACCGGCTTCGGCAGGAATGCGTCGAACACCCGCTGGTCCTCGCGCAGCGCTGCCGATTCATACGCGCTGACGCCGAGGATCGCCGGATGCCGGCCGTCGTCGTCCGGTTCCGCCACCGCGCGGATGCGCCGCGCCACGTCGAATCCGCTCAGATCCGGCAGTTCGAGATCGAGCACGACGAGGTCGTAGCGGCCCGTACCGAAGCGCGCGACGCCTTCCTGCCCGGTGCCGCACAGATCGGCCTCGATGCCGAGCGCCGACAGCATCGCGCCGAGCGTTTCGCGCGCGTTGTCGTTGTCGTCGACCACCAGCGCGCGCCGCCCGAGGTGCGCCGGCACGGGCATGTCGGCCGCGCTGCCGCCCGCGCCCGTATCGACGCCGGGTACTTCGACGGGCAGCGTCACGACGAACTCGCTGCCTTCGCCGACCACGCTGCGCACGTCCACATGGCCGCGCAGCGTCGTCACGATTTCGCGCACGACCGCGAGCCCCATGCCGATTCCGTCCACGTGCAGTCCGACCGCGTCGTTCGCGCGATAGAACGGCTCGAAAATTTTCGGCAGATGCTGCTTCGCGATGCCGGCGCCGGTGTCGCGCACGACGATCCTCACCTGTCTGCCGGCCGGCGCGTCGGCAAGCGTGATCGCCACCGTGATCGAGCCGCCGACCGTGTACTTGACCGAGTTCTCGATCAGGTTCGACAGCACTTGCCGCAGCAGCTTGCGATCGGAGCGGATCGCGAGGCCGGGCGGCTCGACGAGCTGCGTGACCGCGATCCGTTTCGCCACGATCTTCTCGCGCAGCGGTTCGAGCACTTCGGCCAGCAGCGGCGCGACGCCGACGGTATCCAGTTCGGCGATGCGCTTCGTCGAGCGCAGCTTGATGTAGTCGGTGAGGTCCTTGACGAGCGCTTCGAGCGACAGCGCCGAATTCTGCAGCCGCCGGATCGTCTTCAGGTTCGCGTCGGACTGCGCTCGCGCGAGCAGGATCTCGATCGATCCGCAGATCGCCTGCAGCGGCGTGCGCAGTTCGTGGCTGACCATCCCGAGGAATGCGTTCTTCGCCTCGATCATCTCGAACGCGCGGTCGGACGCCTTGCGTTCCGCATCGAGCGCCGCTTTTTGCCGTTCGAGCAGGTCGTCGCGCGTGCGCATCGTATAGAACAGCAGCAGGAACAGCGCGCACAGGATCACGCCGAGCACGATGCCGAGGATCAGGATCGCGCGCTGCTTGTCCTTCAATTGATGGAACGTGAAATCGCGCTGCGCCATTTCGATCGCGCGGAAGTAGTTCGCGAGACCGTTGACCTTCGGCCAGTACGCAGTGACTTCGTCGATCACCTGCCGCGCCTGCTGCGGCGAATCGCGCAGCAGCGGCACCTCGCGCTTCAGGCGCGTCATGAATTCGCCGAGCGCGTCGATCTCGTTGCGCGCGCGCGGGATGCGCAGCCAGTATTCGGACACTTCGGACGGCCGCTGCAGGAATCCGAACGACACCGACAGGCTGTCGAGCTGCATCTGGACGTGATCGAAGTCTTCGTCCTCGTGCGTCGCGTACAGAATCAATTGCCGGTCGAAGCGCGTGTAGACGTTGCGGTACTGCGCGGCGGTCCAGAACACGCCTTCGCGCGGCCCCTCGAGCACGCCCTCGTTGACCGAGGTGGCGAGAAGATCCCACAGCAGGAACGCCCACGCGGCGAACCCCATGATCCACAGCGAGCCGAGGACCAGGATGATTTTTCTATTTTTCCATCGCCGCCGCGTCATTTCACTTCACGGTCAGACCGATGATCTGCCATGCGAACTTGGCTTCGCCGAGCGGCGTTTTCAGCTCGTCGGGATACTGGTCGCGCGGATACATGATCCACAGCGGGCCGTAGTTGTCGTTGCCGAGCACCTTGCCGTTCATCGTCCGCGCGAGGATCACGCCGTACTTGTCGGCGTCGGACACGGGAATCGTGAACGTGTATTCGTCGATGCAGCGGAATTCGATTTGCGTGCCGTGCGCGCCGACCGTCTTCAGCACGTCGGACAGGCGCGGGCCGGTGAAGGTCGCCTTCGGCGTCCAGCTCGTCGACGTGACGATCGTATGCTGCGGCAGCGCCATCAGCGCCTGCTCGGAAAACACGTAGGTCATTTTCCCCTGCTGGTTGCTCTTGCCGATCTTGCCGTCGACGGTGAACGTGAACGACGAAGCGGCCCATGCCGCGGCGGCCATCCCGAGCAGGCAGGCCGTCAGCAGGCTTTTGGTCCAGATGGTTGAAATGCGCATGTCTTTCCCCTCGGTCTGGTGGTTGGTGTAGCCGGTTGTCGTCCCAGCGTCGGTTTCCGGTTCTCAGTTCGTGGCCGCCGCGGCCGGCAGCGTGAGTTTCAGTTCGCGGGCGACTTCCGCGAACAGGATCGGCAGGCGCACCGGCTTTTCTTCGCAGCGCGCGTTGTAGTGCGACACGATGTGCGCGATCTCGTCCTCGCTCGCTTCGCCGGTCGAGATCTTGCCGGTCAGCAGGAAGATCGGCGCGCCGCTGTTCTCGCTCGAGCGGATGCCGCGCACGAGTTCGGCGGCCGTCTGGTCGCCGAGCATCCAGTCGAGGATGTAGCCGTCGAAATCCTCGACTTCCAGCGCCTTGCGGAAGCTCGCGCCGTCGAAGTACGGAATGGCGTTCACGCCTTTCTCGATGAAATATTCGCAGACCGTTTCGGCGACGTCGTGCGAATCGTCGACCACGGCGATCCGCGCCGCATACACGTTCGGCTGCGCCGAGCGCAGCTCGATCACGTCGACCGGATACGTGCGGCCCTCGCGCGCGTGCTGGCGTTCGGTGACGATCCATTCGCCCTGCCATTGCAGCGCGACGAAGTCCGTTTCGATCTGGCTGGTGGCCTTCGTCGAGATCGCGGCGCGGCAGCGCAAGCGCTTCGACTCGATCACGAACGTCGCGTCGATCATCTCCGCCGCGGCCGGCTGCGTGCCCTTGTCGTCGAGCAGGATCGCGGGCGGCACGCCGAAGTGCGTCGCGATGTCCTGCAACTGCGACAGGTTCCACGGGATCAGGCCTTTCATCTTGCGCGTGACGACCGAGAAGCTCAGACCGAGCACGTTCGCGATCGTCGTGTTGTGACTTCGCGGCGGAATGCCGTTCCGGTTCAGGAGATCGCGCACCTTGTTGGCGGTGATGAGATCGACGTTGGCCTGCTCGGTGGTGGACATCTCGATGGGGTCTCCAGGGGTTTTGGCGAGGAAGAGCATATCAAAGCTGACGCGCTACGCAAACTTCAAACACGCGAATGGCCTTGACATGCCATTTTTCTCCATTATTATTGCTCACCACGTCACTATTGTTTGTTGCGTCATGTTTGGAGATCGATACCGGCACAGTCGGAGCAGCGACAAGCGGCAACACTGAAGCAGTGACCGAACGATTCGAAGAGAGAGCCTGAGAGAGCCTTGGCAGCGTGTCGGCGTGGGCGGATTGTATCCGCTGCGCCGCACGCAACCGGGTAAGCGCTCGCGGGGATGGGATAGCGCGAAGAATTGCGGCGCCAATAAAACTTGAGGAAAGTACCAATGTATCGCCGTTTACTCGCACCGGGGCTGCTGTTGCTGTTGGCCGCGTGCGCGCAGGATCCGTCGGTCACCGCCGG
>NZ_LOYP01000013.1:0-19205 GCF_001526365.1 Burkholderia sp. MSMB1835 | reverse complement strand
TGACCGCCGCCATCACCGTCGCCGTCGCCATGGCCGCCACCGTGGCCGTGACCGCCGCCATCACCGTCGCCGTCGCCATGGCCGCCACCGTGACCGCCGCCATCACCGTCGCCGTCGCCATGGCCGCCACCGTGGCCGTGACCGCCGCCATCACCGTCGCCGTCGCCGTGGCCACCACCATGACCGTGGCCGCCTCCGTCACCATCGCCACCACCACCGTGGCCACCGCCACCCGAGGTACCGCCACCCGAAGTACCGCCACCCGAGGTGCCTCCACCCGAAGTACCACCACCCGAAGTACCACCACCCGAAGTACCACCACCCGAAGTACCACCACCCGAAGTACCACCACCCGAGGTGCCGCCGCCTGAGGTACCGCCGCCCGAGGTACCGCCACCCGAGGTACCGCCACCCGAGGTGCCGCCACCCGAAGTACCGCCACCCGAGGTGCCTCCACCCGAGGTGCCTCCACCCGAAGTACCGCCGCCCGAGGTACCGCCACCCGAGGTGCCTCCGCCCGAAGTACCGCCGCCCGAGGTACCGCCACCCGAGGTACCGCCACCCGAACCGCCATTACCCGACGCATTGCCTCCCCGGCCCGTGCCGCTCGTACCTCCTGAAGTTCCGCCTGTCGTTCCACCGACACCGGCCGGTCCGACGGCCCCGTTCCCGTTATTTTCGCCGCTACCGTTGCCACCGCCACTACCCGTGCCACTGCCGTTTCCATTCCCGTTGCCGCTGCCGCTGCCGCTCGCACCGGCACCGCCGTTACCGACGCCCCGGCCGGCATAAACGTGCACCGCGCACGCAGCCGGATTGGCGGCGCACGGCGATGCGTTCTCGACCAGCGTCATGATGGTGTCCGCGCTGGCCTTCGCGTCGGGCGCGGCGTCAGGCGTCGTGTTCTGTGCGACGGCATACGAGCAGCAGCACGCAAACGCGGCCGCGGCCAGCAAGGTTGCACGAGGGCGCCGTCCCGCCGCGCGGAACGGTTGTTTCGTCTTATGCATCATGGCCTCCCCATGCGCGCGATGCCTCGTTGCCGCGCGACGATCTACGTGTGGTGCAGGGGGGCGTAAAAGATTCGTTGTCCTATCGTGATCCGATCGCGTCCGGGCCGACGCTCGACGCCAGCCGCGAACACGGATCGGCACGCGGGCCCGCCGTGCGAATCCCTATCTGCGAGATTCGTGCCATCGGCCGCTCGGGCCCGTGGCGAAAGGCGGTCGCCGTCGCGTGACCACGCCTGCAACGTCGTAGGGGAGCGTTTTGTTTCCGGAATGAAACGTCGGGAGCGTCGTTCAGCGCGCCGGCGCGTCGGCCGCGCGTTGCCAGCGGTGGAACAGGATCGACGCGATCCAGCAGACGAGGAACAGCGCGACGATGCCGTAGCCGATCGACCCGAAGCGTTCGCCGAGTGCATCGAGCGTGTCGCGCACGGGGCCCGTCAGCGCCAGCTTGTCGGCCAGCAGGCCGGCCGCCTCGATCCCGCCGATCGCCAGCGCGACGGCCGCCGACACGAACGTGATGCTCGCGTTGTAGAGCAGCTTGCGCTGCGGATCGTCCATTGCCCAGCCGTATGCGTGAATCATCAGCACGTTGTCGGTGGAGTCGATCAGCGTCATGCCGGCGGTGAAAAGCGCGGGGAACAGCATGATCGTATAGACCGGCAGCCCCTGGCTCGCCTGCGCGGCGGCGATCGCGAGCAGGCCGATTTCGGTTGCAGTATCGAAACCGAGCCCGAACAGCACGCCCACCGGATACATGTGCCAGCTCTTCGACACGAACCGGAACAGCGGGCGCAGCAACCGCGATACGAGTCCGGCGGGACGATGGTCATGCGCGCCGTCGTGCGTGTGCGCGGATTTGCCGCGATAGCGTCGCCACACGTCGCGCAGGATCATCAGGTTCACGCACGCGAGCACCAGCAGGAACGTGGCCGATACCGCCGTGCCGATCGTGCCGCCGATCTCGCGGAACGCATCGAACCGGTCGCGCAGCGCGTACGCGGTCAGCGCGATGCCGAGCGTCGCGGCGATCACGATCGTCGAATGGCCGAGCGAGAAGAACAGGCCGACGCTCACCGGACGCTGGCCGTCCTGCATCAGCTTGCGCGTCGCGACGTCGATCGCGGCGATGTGATCCGCGTCGACCGCATGACGCAGCCCGAGCCCGTACGCGATCGCCGCGGTGCCGAGCAGCAGCGGATGGTCGCGCAGCACCGCGAGCGCCCACAGCCAGACGGCGACGTTCGCGGCGATCAGGCCGGCATAGAGGGTCAGCAGGCGGCGCAGGGCAGGGGTGGGCGGCATCGGGCGGGTTCCATCTGACGATTCGCCATCCATTGTGGCACGCGAAAAAAAGCGCGGCGCGCCGATCGATACGCCGCGAGCGCGAGGCGCCGCGCCGGATGAAAAAAAGCCCGTCCGGAACCGGACGGGCTTCGCGTGCATGCGCCGGGGCGCGCGCGGCGCTTACTTCGTCTTCGCGTTGATCACGGCTTCCGACACGTTCGCCGGCGTTTCCGCGTAATGCTTGAACTCCATCGTGTACGTCGCACGACCTTGCGTCGCCGAGCGCAGCGACGTCGAATAGCCGAACATCTCCGCGAGCGGCACCTCGGCACGCACCAGCTTGCCGCCGCCGCCCGCGATGTCCTCCATCCCCTGCACGATGCCGCGCCGGCTCGACAGGTCGCCCATCACGTTGCCCATGAAGTCCTCGGGCGTCTCGACCTCGACGGCCATCATCGGCTCGAGCAGCACGGGCTTGGCCTTGCGCATCGCTTCCTTGAACGCCATCGAGCCGGCCATCCGGAACGCGTTTTCGTTCGAGTCGACGTCGTGGTACGAACCGAACGTCAGATGCACCTTCACGTCGACGACCGGGTAGCCGGCGAGCACGCCGCTCTTCAGCGTGTCCTGGATGCCCTTGTCGACCGCCGGGATGTACTCGCGCGGAATCACGCCGCCCTTGATCTCGTCGAGGAACTCGTAGCCCTTGCCCGGGTTCGGCTCGAGCGTGATCACCGCATGGCCGTACTGACCGCGACCGCCCGACTGCTTGACGAACTTCCCTTCGACGTCGGCGGCCGTCGTGCGCACCGTCTCGCGATACGCGACCTGCGGCTTGCCGACAGTGGCTTCGACGCCGAACTCGCGCTTCATCCGGTCGACCAGGATTTCGAGGTGCAGCTCGCCCATCCCCGAAATGATCGTCTGGCCGGACTCTTCGTCGGTCTGCACGCGGAACGACGGATCTTCCTGCGCGAGGCGGTTCAGCGCGAGGCCCATCTTTTCCTGGTCGGCCTTCGTCTTCGGCTCGACGGCCTGCGAGATCACCGGCTCCGGGAATTCCATCTTCTCGAGGATGATCGGCTTGGCCGGGTCGCACAGCGTGTCGCCGGTGGTCGCTTCCTTCAGGCCGACGGCCGCCGCGATGTCGCCGGCGCGCACTTCCTTGATTTCCTTGCGCTCGTTCGCGTGCATCTGCAGGATCCGGCCGAGCCGCTCCTTCTTGTCCTTCGTCGCGTTGAGCACCGTGTCGCCCGACTCGACGACGCCCGAATACACGCGGAAGAAGATCAGCTGGCCGACGAACGGGTCGGTCATGATCTTGAACGCGAGCGACGAGAACGGCTCGTCGTCGCTCGGGTGGCGTTCCGCCGGCTTTTCCGGATCGGCGAAATCGTGACCGAGGATCGCGGGCACGTCGACCGGCGACGGCAGGTAGTCGATCACCGCGTCGAGCATCGCCTGCACGCCCTTGTTCTTGAACGCGCTGCCGCACAGCATCGGCACGATCTCGTTGGCGATCGTGCGCTGGCGCAGCGCGGCCTTGATCTCGTCCTCGGTCAGCGATTCGTGGTCGTGCAGATACTTCTCGAGCAGCTCCTCGCTCGCTTCGGCCGCGGCCTCGACCATCTTCTCGCGCCATTCGTGCGCGACCTCGACGAGGTTCGCGGGGATGTCCTCGTACGTGAACTTCACGCCCTGGCTTTCGTCGTCCCACACGATCGCCTTCATCTTCACGAGATCGACGACACCCTGGAAATGATCTTCCGCGCCGATCGGAATCTGGATCGGCACGGCGACGCCTTTCAGGCGCTCGCCGATCTGCTTCTGCACGCGGAAGAAGTCGGCGCCGATCCGGTCCATCTTGTTGACGAACGCGATGCGCGGCACCTTGTACTTGTTCGCCTGGCGCCACACGGTTTCCGATTGCGGCTGCACGCCGCCGACCGAGTCGTAGACCATGCACGCGCCGTCGAGCACGCGCATCGAGCGCTCGACTTCGATCGTGAAGTCGACGTGCCCGGGCGTGTCGATGATGTTGATCCGGTGTTCCGGATAGTTGCCGGCCATGCCCTTCCAGAAGGCCGTGGTCGCCGCCGACGTGATCGTGATGCCGCGTTCCTGCTCCTGCTCCATCCAGTCCATCGTGGCCGCGCCGTCGTGCACTTCACCGATCTTGTGGCTCACGCCGGTGTAAAACAGGATGCGCTCGGTCGTCGTGGTCTTGCCGGCATCGATGTGAGCGCTGATCCCGATATTTCGATAGCGCTCGATGGGGGTTTTGCGGGGCACGTGAACCTCCTGGTGGTTCGGATCGTAAGCGGGCCGGCTGGAGCCGGCCCGGGCTGGAACAAGCGAGACTTCAAGCATAGCGCTTGCGCGCGGCTTTTGCAGATGCGGCCGCCGCCGTCGGAATCAAGGCGTGCGTCGCTGCCGGCGGGCGAAAAAAAGCCGGCGCACCACGGGGCGGCCGGCTTGCGGTCGGTGCGCGGCGCGATGCCGCCGCGCGGGCCGTTGCCGTTACTGGGCCCGCGGCAGGCCGTCGAGCTTCATGCCGGGCTTGATGCCCTTCGCGGCGAACCAGCCCTTGCTCATTTCGAGCGCATAGACGCCGTTGTTGCGCGGACAGTGGTTGTCGGTCGTCTCGGCCTTCATCTCGTCGATGTCGGTGATCGTGCCGTCCGCGCGGATGAACGCGATCGACAGCGGAATCAGCGTGTTCTTCATCCAGAAACAGTGCACGGCGTTCTCGTTGAAGACGAACAGCATGCCTTCGTTCGGCGCGAGCTGCGAACGGTACATGAGCCCCTGTTCGCGATCGGCGTCGTTGGCGGCGACGGCCGCGTCGATCACGTACATGCCGGCGCGCAGCTTCACGCGCGGGAACTCGCTCGGCTGCTTGGCGCCGGGCGGCACTTGCGCGCCGGCGGCCTGCATGCCGAGCGCGAGGACGGCGAGGGCGGCGGGAAACACGGCGGCGCGCGCAAGGCGGCCGAGCGACGGGCGCAGGGAGAATGGCACAGCGTGGCTCCTGTCTGGAAAACGAGACCCGCATGGTACGCGATGCGCGCCGGCGGGCACAAAAAAGAAAAAGGCAGATCGCCTTGCGGTGATCTGCCTTTCAACGCCGTAAGAACGGCAGGACTGCGTGTTCTTGACTGCGTTATTACAGCTTGCTTACTTAGTTCGAAGCAGCTGCCGGTGCTGCTGCGTCGCTTGCTGCAGCCTTCTTCGATGCCTTGTGGTGCTTCTTGGCAGCGTGGTGCTTCTTGGCAGCGTGCTTAGCCGGTGCCGAAGCAGCTTCTGCTGCTGCCGGAGCAGCTTCCGGAGCCGAAGCTTGTGCGAAAGCAGCCGTTGCGAAGAGGCCAGCGACCAGAGCGGCGATCAGTTTGTTCATGTTGTGTTCCTCAGCTTTAGTTAATTAACCAAATGACCCGGCAATAGGAGTCATGTCGTCTAACGGTGCCATCCACCTTTCGGTTGACAGACGCTTCGAGAAATTTCTCTTTGCGCTGCGGGCGCCGAATCGTATTCGAATAAAACGTCGCTTTCGTGACGCAAACACGGGTTCGGCTGCCAATGCCGGATAGCTAAGGTTGGCATCTGCGTGGTTTAACGCGCGATCTCCGCGGCCGGTTGACGAAAAAGATGACGAAAAATTCGCGTGTCCCGGATGCGTCATCCGGCGCGCGCGAAACCGTCCCACGGCGCGCGTGGCGGCAGGGCGATCGTTTCGCCCGGTGCAATGCCGAGCGCGAATATATCCAGCGCGCCGATGCCGACGCGCACCAGGCGCAACGTCGGGAAGCCGACGGCCGCCGTCATCCGGCGCACCTGCCGGTTCTTGCCCTCGGTGATCGCCAGCTCGATCCACGTGGTCGGGATCGCGGCGCGGTAGCGGATCGGCGGATTGCGCGGCCACAGCGTGTCGGGCGGCTCGATGAATTCGGCGCGGCACGGGCGCGTCACGTAGTCGCCGAGGTCGACGCCGCGTGCGAGCGCCTTCAGGTCGGCGGGCCCCGGCGCGCCGTCGACTTGCGCCCAGTAGCGCTTCACCAGCTTGTGGCGCGGCTCGGCGATGCGGGCCTGCAGCGCCCCGTCGTCGGTGAGCAGCAGCAGCCCCTCGCTGTCCGCGTCGAGCCGGCCGGCCGGATACACGCCGGGCGTTTTTACCCAGTCGCCGAGCGACGGCCGCGTCTCATGCGCGGAAAACTGGCAAATCGTGCCGAACGGCTTGTTGAGGGCGATCAGGTTCATGGCGGGGGCCGCCCGGCGCCCCGCGGGAAGCCGGGGCGGGCGGTCTATGGCAAATGGCGGAATCTTAATGCATAATACGGAACGGCAAGTCCTCTGTCTTATATAAGACATAAGTGAGGGCTCGATGCGCAGTGCCGCGGTTCGCGCCGAAGTGCCCGGTTGGGGCGCTAGAATAGCGGCTCGCTGTTGCCGTCACGGGGTGGCCATGCCGCGCCCCGCCGCGCGCGCAGTTTCGACCAGCATCACCTGCTCAGCCACGTCACTGGAGTCGATCATGCCGTATCAGCACATCAAGGTTCCGGAGGGCGGTGACAAGATCACCGTCAACAAGGACTTCTCGCTCAACGTTTCCGATCAGCCGATCATTCCCTATATCGAAGGCGACGGTACGGGCTTCGATATCACGCCGGTCATGATCAAGGTCGTCGACGCGGCGGTCGCGCATGCCTACAAGGGCAAGCGCAAGATCCACTGGATGGAGATTTTCGCGGGCGAGAAGGCGACCAAGGTGTACGGTCCGGACGTGTGGCTGCCGGACGAAACGCTGCAGGTGCTGAAGGAATACGTGGTGTCGATCAAGGGGCCGCTCACGACCCCGGTCGGCGGCGGCATCCGTTCGCTGAACGTCGCGCTGCGCCAGGAACTCGACCTGTACGTGTGCCTGCGCCCGGTCCAGTACTTCAAGGGCGTGCCGTCGCCGGTGCGCGAGCCGCAGAAGATCGACATGGTGATCTTCCGCGAGAACTCGGAAGACATCTACGCGGGCATCGAATGGGCCGCGGGCTCCGAGCAGGCGAAGAAGGTGATCAAGTTCCTGCAGGACGAGATGGGCGTGAAGAAGATCCGTTTCCCGGAAACGTCCGGGATCGGCGTCAAGCCCGTGTCGACCGAAGGCACCGAGCGCCTCGTGCGCAAGGCGATCCAGTACGCGATCGACAACGATCGCAAGTCGGTCACGCTGGTGCACAAGGGCAACATCATGAAGTTCACGGAAGGCCTGTTCCGTGATGCCGGCTACGCGCTCGCGCAAAAGGAATTCGGCGGCGAGCTGATCGACGGCGGCCCGTGGATGCGCGTGAAAAACCCGAAGACGGGCAACGAGATCGTGATCAAGGATTCGATCGCCGACGCGTTCCTGCAGCAGATCCTGCTGCGCCCGGCCGAATACGACGTGATCGCGACGCTGAACCTGAACGGCGACTACATCTCCGACGCGCTGGCCGCGCAGGTCGGCGGCATCGGGATCGCGCCGGGCGCGAACCTGTCGGATTCGGTCGCGATGTTCGAGGCGACGCACGGCACGGCGCCGAAGTACGCGGGCAAGGATTACGTGAACCCGGGTTCCGAGATCCTGTCGGCGGAAATGATGCTGCGCCACCTCGGCTGGACGGAAGCAGCCGATACGATCATCGCCGCGATGGAGAAGTCGATCCTGCAGAAGCGCGTCACGTACGACTTCGCGCGCCTGATGGAAGGCGCGACGCAGGTGTCGTGCTCCGGTTTCGGCGAAGTGCTGATCGAGAACATGTAAGACCCCTTCCGGGGTGGGCCGGCAGGTTGCCGGCCGCCCCGGCGCTGACTGCCGGCGCCGGAGCGTTTCGTGGATGGCAGGTTTTGTTGGCAGGGTGGCCCGGCATGCGGGCCGCGGCGTCGCGATGCGGCCCGCAAGCCCTGCAAGGTAGACCATGACGGCCCTCGCAACACCACCGCCCGGCTGAACCGGCGCGCCCCTTTCGCGATCGACCCGGTCGCTCCCCGCCGGTTACCGCCGGCGCTCCTCAGTCCCATCATCACGTAGCAATGCTTTGACCACCATGTCCACTTCGCCCAAGATCATCTACACCCTCACCGACGAAGCGCCGGCGCTCGCGACCTATTCGCTGCTGCCGATCGTCAAGGCCTTCACGCGTTCGTCCGGCGTCGCCGTCGAAACGCGCGACATCTCGCTCGCCGGCCGCATCATCGCGGCCTTCGCAGACGTCCTGCCGTCGGAGCAGAAGGGTTCCGACGATCTGGCCGAGCTGGGCCAGCTCACGCTGAAGCCGGAAGCGAACATCATCAAGCTGCCGAACATCAGCGCATCGGTGCCGCAACTGAAGGCCGCGATCGCCGAACTGCAGGCGCAGGGCTACGCGCTGCCGGCCTATCCGGAAGATCCGTCGACGGACGAAGAGAAGGCCGTCAAGGCGCGCTACGACAAGATCAAGGGCAGCGCGGTGAACCCGGTGCTGCGCGAAGGCAACTCCGACCGCCGCGCGCCGCTGTCGGTCAAGAACTACGCACGCAAGCATCCGCACAAGATGGGCGCGTGGAAGCCCACGTCGAAGGCCCATGTCGCGCACATGACCGAAGGCGACTTCTACGGCAGCGAGAAGTCGGCGCTGATCGCCGAGGCCGGCAGCGTGAAGATCGAACTCACGACGACCGACGGCGCGAAGAAGGTGCTGAAGGAAAAGACGGCCGTGAAGGCCGGTGAAGTCATCGACGCGTCGGTGATGAGCCGCAACGCGCTGCGCAGCTTCATCGAGGCGCAGATCGCCGACGCGAAGGCGCAGGACGTGCTGTTCTCGGTGCACCTGAAGGCGACCATGATGAAGGTCTCGGACCCGATCCTGTTCGGTCACTTCGTGTCGGTGTTCTACCGCGACGCGCTCGCGAAGCACGCGGACGTGCTGGCGAAGGTCGGCTTCAACCCGAACAACGGGATCGGCGACCTGTACGCGCGCCTGAAGGATCTGCCGGCCGACACGCGCGAAGCGATCGAAGCCGACGTGAAGGCCGAGTATGCGGTGCGCCCGCGTCTCGCGATGGTCAACTCGGACAAGGGCATCACGAACCTGCACGTGCCGAGCGACGTGATCGTCGACGCATCGATGCCGGCGATGATCCGCGATTCGGGCGGCATGTGGGGCCCGGACGGTCAACTGTACGACGCGAAGGCCGTGATTCCGGACCGCTGCTACGCGGGCGTCTACCAGGCCGTGATCGAGGACTGCAAGCAGCACGGCGCGTTCGATCCGGTCACGATGGGCAGCGTGCCGAACGTGGGCCTGATGGCGCAGGCGGCCGAAGAATACGGTTCGCACGACAAGACGTTCCAGATCCCGGTGGACGGCGTCGTGCGCGTCATCGACGAAGCCGGCAACGTGCTGCTCGAGCACGCGGTCGAGTCGGGCGACATCTGGCGCATGTGCCAGACGAAGGACGCGCCGGTGCAGGACTGGGTCAAGCTGGCGGTCAACCGCGCCCGCGCAACCGGCGCGCCGGCCGTGTTCTGGCTCGATCCGGCGCGCGCGCACGATGCGCAGATCATCGCGAAGGTCGAACGCTACCTGAAGGACCACGACACGAACGGCCTCGACATCCGGATCATGACGCCGGTCGAAGCGACGCGTTTCTCGCTCGAGCGCATCCGCGCGGGCAAGGACACGATTTCGGTCACCGGCAACGTGCTGCGCGACTACCTGACCGACCTGTTCCCGATCATGGAACTCGGCACCAGCGCGAAGATGCTGTCGATCGTGCCGCTGATGGCCGGCGGCGGGATGTTCGAAACGGGGGCGGGCGGCTCCGCACCGAAGCACGTGCAGCAGTTCGTCGAGGAAGGTTTCCTGCGCTGGGATTCGCTCGGCGAATTCCTCGCGCTGGCCGCGTCGCTCGAACATCTCGGCAACGCTTACCGGAACCCGAAGGCGCTCGTCCTCGCGAAGACGCTCGACCAGGCGACCGGCAAGTTCCTCGACGAGAACAAGTCGCCGGCGCGCAAGGTCGGCGGCCTCGACAACCGCGGCAGCCATTTCTACCTGTGCCTGTACTGGGCGCAGGCGCTGGCCGAGCAGACCGAGGACGCCGCGCTGAAGGCGCAGTTCGAAGGCGTGGCGAAGGCGCTGTCCGACAGCGAAGCGCGCATCCTGGAAGAGCTGGCGGCCGCGCAAGGCAAGCCGCAGGCGATCGGCGGCTACTACCGTCCGAACGTCGAGCTGACGAGCCAGGCCATGCGCCCGAGCGCGACGCTGAACGGCATCGTCGACGCGGTCGCCTGACGCCGGTCGCGCAATCGCGCGAGCCGATGCATGTGCGGGCGCGGCGGGTTGAACCGTTCGCCGCCCGGCACTCAAGAAAAACGCCCCGGTCGCCCGGGGCGTTTGTCGTTGCCGGCTTGCCATTCAGACGTGAACGATTTCCCATTCGGCGATTTCGTCCGGCACTTCGAGCGTGGCCGTGTCCAGTTCGGACGGTTGCGCGCAGTCGCCGCGGGAGATGTGGTCGGCCGCCGCTTCCGGGCACGAGAATGCGCCGAGCAGGGCGTTGCCGAACGTCGCTTCCCAGCCGCCGTTTGCCGGCAGGATGTAGAACGACCCGAGCGCTGAACCAAAGCGAAATCCCTTCATTTCCGTTCTCCCTTTCTGATCACGAGCGATTCTGTTGTGCCGCCTGCCGGCTCGGCCGGCTGTGGCCCGACTGGCTGCTTGCGCCGGGTTTCGTATCGAACGTCGTGGCGAAGCGTCAGTGCATGGGACAAAGTCTACGTCCGCGACCTGCTCGGATGGTGCAGGTAGAACGGCTCTTCGAAACAAAAATTCTCGTTTAAAAACAAATAATTATTTACGTTGTTTTGTATTGCGGAACGTTTTTCGGCATCGCGAAACGGGGAATTTGTGCCCTGCACCACGAATTTTTATAACGCAGTGACTTGTTCCGCATCGTGAAAAATTAGCGGATTCGCGGATCGTCGATGCGGCGGGGGCAAGCACGGGGCCCAGGCGGAAGGCGCCACGCTCGTTTGCGAGCGGGTGCAAGGCACGGCTGGAGAGGAGCGATGGCTGCCGAAGCGCCGGTCGGCGATGTCAGGCGTGGCCGTGTCCGGCCCGGTCGCGACGCCCTGCTGCGGCGTATCGCCGCCCGCCCGGCGACGGCGTTTTTCGACGAAGCCCTGCGGTTATGATGACGCGACCGCCGCGGCTGTCGCGCGGCGCCGCATGAATAACGAGGATCGATTGATGAGACGGAGAACCTTCCTGTCGCACGCCGTCGGCGTCGCGGCCGCGTCGCTATGCGCACGCACTGCGTGGGCGCAGCATGCCGGTCACGCGGGCATGGCCGGCATGGATTCGATGAGCGACATGCCGGGCATGTCGGGTATGCCGGGGATGCCGGCGCACGCGCAGCACGGTCAGTCCGCGCCGGTCGCGCTCGCGGCCGCCGACGCGCTGCCGGCCGGCGCGCCGCTCGCGACGTTGCGTACGCTGGCCAACGAAAGTCGTGAGCCCGGCACGTTCCGCGCCACGCTGGTGGCGCAGCCCGTCGCGCGTCCGATGCTGCACGGTGCGCGGCCGACCCCGTTCTGGCAGTTCGGCGCGGGCACGCAAGGCCCCGTCGTCGGCCCGCTGATCGACGTGCGCGAGGGCGATACGGTCGAGATCCGGTTCGTGAACAAGCTGCCGCAGCCGTCGACGATCCACTGGCACGGCTTGCCCGTGCCGCCCGACCAGGACGGCAACCCGTCCGATCCCGTCGCGCCCGGCGCGTCGCGCGTATATCGCTTCACGCTGCCGAAGGGCAGCGCCGGCACCTACTGGTACCACCCGCATCCGCACATGATGACCGCCGAGCAGGTGTTCCGCGGGCTGGCCGGCCCGTTCGTCGTGCGCGCCGCTGACGATCCGCTTGCCGGCTGGCCCGAGCGCCACCTGTTCGTGTCGGACCTGAAGCTTGCGCGCGACGGCACGATTGCGCCGAACGACATGATGGACTGGATGAACGGCCGTGAAGGCCAGTTCGTGCTGATCAACGGCGCGCGTCGGCCGCGCATCGACGTCGCGGGCGACGAACGCTGGCGTGTCTGGAACGCGTGCAGCGCACGCTACCTGCGTATCGCCTTCGACGACGGCCGCGCGTTCGAGCACGTGGGCACCGACGGCGGGTTGTTCGACGGGCCGCGGCGCGCGACGTCGCTGCTGATTGCGCCGGGCGAGCGCGCGGAGCTGTTGGTGCGCGCTGGCGAGCGCGCGTCGCGCGCGGTGCTGCAGGCGGCCGAGTACGACCGCCGCAAGATGGCGATGTCGCACGACGACGGCCACGGCAGCCTGCCGCCCGATCCGGCGCTGGCGCTGGCCGATGTCGCGTTTGCGCCCGCCGAGGCCCGTGCGGTGCCTGCCACGCTGCGCGCGGTGCGGCCGCTGGGCGAACCGGTGGCGCACAAGACGGTCGCGTTCGGCGAGGAAATGGACATGGACGCGATGATGAGCGGCGCGACGCACGGCCGCCCAGCGGGCATGCGCTTCACGATCAACGGCGACACCTACGCGCCGCACCGCGCGACGCTGACGAGCCGTCGCGGCGACGTCGAGCGCTGGGAGATCCGCAATACGACGGACATGGATCACCCGTTCCATCTGCACGGCACGCAGTTTCAGGTCATCGAGCGGGCGTCGGCCGGTTCGCGCACGAGCGAACCGTTCCGCGCGTGGCGCGATACCGTGAACGTGCGCAGCGGTGAAACCGTGTCGATCCTC
Organism: Burkholderia sp. MSMB1835; assembly: GCF_001526365.1. Classification (NCBI taxonomy): domain Bacteria; kingdom Pseudomonadati; phylum Pseudomonadota; class Betaproteobacteria; order Burkholderiales; family Burkholderiaceae; genus Burkholderia; species Burkholderia sp. MSMB1835. Next base: position 6,139 of record NZ_LOYP01000013.1, on the reverse strand, counting down.
GTCACGCAAGACATGCCCGGAGAGCGCATGTTTCACTGCCACATTCTCGAACACGAAGATCTCGGCATGATGGGTACGCTGAAGGTCGTGTAACGAAACCGCGAATGTGTTTCACGTGCGGATTCGACAGGCGATCCGCATGCGTGACGAGACAATGTGCGTTCAATTATCGGGATTGAACGAAAAGGCCGGCCAATCGATTATCGATGGGCCGGCCTCAAAAAAAGAAACCCGGCGCTGTGCGCCGGGTTTCTTCGTCCGATATCCGATGCCTTTATGCGGCCTGGATGTTCGACGCTTGCTTGCCCTTCGGCCCTTGAACGACGTCAAAGCTCACCTTCTGGCCTTCCTTCAGCGTCTTGAAACCATTCATGCTGATAGCCGAGAAGTGCGCAAACAGATCCTCACCGCCCTCGTCGGGAGTGATGAAGCCGAAGCCCTTCGCGTCGTTGAACCACTTAACGATACCAGTTGCCATTTTCCTACTTCCCCTGTCACACAGTCGCTGCTACTTACCACGAGCACGCTCGAAAAGCTAAACGACTGAAAATACAGCCGTTCCCCCCTCACAAGCTCACCTCGGCCTCTTTCGTTTCGCCAATCGGCGAATTGAAAAAAGTGCCAGCTTGATTGTTGGCGCTCTTTATTGGAGTGTCAAGTGGAATTTTTCGACGTTTAGAGGGTCGTTGTAAAGAACCCATTTTCAGGGTTTTTCCGGCTTTGCTTTGCAGCATGCGGCCAAGCGCGAGGGCTTGAAAAGCCGCATAATCGGCTCATATACCAGGCTCGAGTGACACGCGTTCGAGTCGTCCCGGCTTGTGGGATACTGGATGCGGACACGACGTTCCGGTGCGATTCCCCCTGACGGTTCGTGTTCCGCGCCACGCGTGAAAGCCGGCACCGCAGCCGGCTTTCGTATGGCGCGAGGGCGATCGCGTGTTCCGGGATACCGGGGAGGGCGCCGGCCGGTCGGTCGGGTAATGGCAGGATTGCGGGCCTGTCCGAGTTGTTTAGAATGGGTGTATGGCGATTATCCCGGACAAGCAGGACAGCACCGTCCTGGAACGCAAGCAGCAGAAGCTCAAGCCGCCTTCGATGTACAAGGTGGTGCTGCTGAACGACGATTTCACGCCGATGGAGTTCGTCGTGATGGTGGTCCAGGAGTATTTCAAGAAGGATCGCGAGACGGCCACGCAGATCATGCTGAAGGTCCATCGCGAAGGGCGAGGGGTTTGTGGGGTCTATACGCGGGACATCGCGTCGACCAAGGTTGAGCAAGTCGTTACCCATGCGCGGCAGGCAGGGCATCCGCTGCAGTGCGTGATGGAGGAAGCATGATTGCCCAGGAATTGGAAGTCAGCCTGCACATGGCGTTCATGGAAGCACGCCAGGCGCGCCATGAGTTCATTACGGTCGAGCATCTGCTGCTGGCCCTGCTGGATAATCCGACGGCGGCCGAGGTGTTGCGCGCGTGCGCGGCAAACATCGAGGACCTGCGTCAGAACCTGCGCAATTTCATCCACGACAACACCCCTACCGTCCCGGGCACCGACGATGTCGATACCCAGCCGACGCTCGGGTTCCAGCGCGTGATCCAGCGCGCGATCATGCACGTCCAGTCGACGTCGAACGGCAAGAAGGAAGTGACCGGCGCGAACGTGCTGGTTGCGATCTTCGGCGAGAAGGATTCGCACGCCGTGTACTACCTGCAGCAGCAGGGCGTCACGCGCCTCGACGTGGTGAACTTCATTTCGCATGGCATCGCGAAGACGAACAACGGCGAAGCCGCGAAGTCGACCGACGCGAACGCGGAAAGCGAAGACGCGAACGCGCAGAAGGAAACGCCGCTCGCGCAGTTCACGCAGAACCTGAACCAGATGGCGAAGGACGGCCGCATCGATCCGCTGATCGGTCGCGAGCCCGAGGTCGAGCGCGTCGTGCAGGTCCTGTGCCGCCGCCGCAAGAACAACCCGCTGCTCGTCGGCGAAGCCGGCGTCGGCAAGACCGCGATCGCGGAAGGGCTCGCGTACCGGATCACCCGCGGCGAGGTGCCGGACATCCTCGCGAACGCGCAGGTGTACTCGCTCGACATGGGCGCGTTGCTGGCAGGCACCAAGTATCGCGGCGATTTCGAGCAGCGTCTGAAGACGGTGCTGAAGGAGCTGAAGGAGCGCCCGCACGCGATCCTGTTCATCGACGAAATCCACACGCTGATCGGCGCGGGCGCCGCATCGGGCGGCACGCTCGACGCATCGAACCTGCTGAAGCCGGCGCTGTCGTCGGGCACGCTCAAGTGCATCGGCGCGACCACGTTCACCGAATATCGCGGCATCTTCGAGAAGGACGCGGCGCTGTCGCGGCGCTTCCAGAAGGTCGACGTGACGGAGCCGAGCGTCGAGCAGACGGTCGCGATCCTGCGCGGGCTGAAGTCGCGCTTCGAGGAGCACCACGGCGTCAAGTATTCGTCGGGCGCGCTGTCGGCCGCGGCCGAACTGTCGGCGCGCTTCATCACCGACCGTCACTTGCCGGACAAGGCGATCGACGTGATCGACGAAGCGGGCGCCGCGCAGCGCATCCTGCCGAAGTCGAAGCAGAAGAAGACGATCGGCAAGAGCGAGATCGAGGAAATCATCTCGAAGATCGCGCGCGTGCCGGCGCAAAGCGTGTCGCAGGACGACCGCAGCAAGCTGCAGACGCTCGATCGCGACCTGAAGAGCGTCGTGTTCGGCCAGGATCCGGCGATCGACGCGCTCGCGGCGTCGATCAAGATGGCGCGCGCGGGCCTCGGCAAGATGGACAAGCCGATCGGCGCGTTCCTGTTCTCCGGCCCGACGGGCGTCGGCAAGACCGAAGTGGCGCGCCAGCTCGCGTTCACGCTCGGCATCGAGCTGATCCGCTTCGACATGTCGGAATACATGGAGCGTCATGCGGTCAGCCGTCTGATCGGCGCGCCGCCGGGTTATGTCGGGTTCGACCAGGGCGGCCTCTTGACCGAAGCCGTCACGAAGAAGCCGCATTGCGTGCTGCTGCTCGACGAAATCGAGAAGGCGCATCCGGACATCTTCAACGTGCTGCTGCAGGTGATGGACCACGGCACGCTGACGGACAACAACGGCCGCAAGGCGGATTTCCGCAACGTCATCATCATCATGACGACGAACGCGGGCGCCGAATCGATGCAGAAGGCGACGATCGGCTTCACGACGCGCCGCGAAACCGGCGACGAGATGACCGACATCAAGCGGCTGTTCACGCCGGAGTTCCGCAACCGTCTGGATGCGATCATCAGCTTCCGCTCGCTCGATGAGGAAATCATCATGCGCGTGGTCGACAAGTTCCTGATCCAGCTCGAGGAACAGTTGCACGAGAAGAAGGTCGACGCGCTCTTCACCGACGCGTTGCGCAAGCATCTCGCGAAGCACGGTTTCGACCCGCTGATGGGCGCGCGGCCGATGCAGCGGCTGATCCAGGACACGATCCGGCGCGCGCTGGCCGACGAACTGCTGTTCGGCAAGCTGCTGAACGGCGGCCACGTGACGGTCGACGTCGACGAGGCCGACAAGGTGCAGTTGTCGTTCGACAAGCTGGCGAATCCGCCGCACAAGCCGAACGAAGAGACGGTCGAAGTCGAGTAAGCGATAATTCGTTGTTCATGCGAACGGCGCGGGAAGTTCTCCGCGCCGTTTCGTTTTATCCGGCGCCGGCGGCGCGATGGTGGTGCAGGGGAGTGGTGACGCAGTGACACAACAACAACAACGGTCGTTCGACGATATCGTCGCGCGCGAACAAGGGTTGCGCCATGCGCTGACGTCGGGGCAGATGGCGATGATCGCGATCGGCGGCGCGATCGGCACGGGGCTGTTCCTCGGCAGCGGGTTCGCGATCGGGCTCGCCGGCCCGAGCGTGCTGGTTTCCTATGCGATCGGCGCGCTGATCGCGCTGCTGCTGATGGGCGCGCTCGCGGAAATGACCGTCGCGCATCCGACGGCCGGCTCGTTCGGCGCGTACGCCGAGCACTACGTCGGCCCGCTCGCGGGTTTTCTCGTGCGTTATGCGTACTGGTTCGCGGTCGTGTTCGCGATCGGCACCGAGATCAGCGCGATCGCCGTGTTCATGAAGTACTGGTTCCCGGCCGTGCCCGGCTGGTACTGGGTGATCGGCTTCTCCGCGCTGCTGATCGCGGTGAACCTCGCGAGCGTGACGTTGTACGGGACGGTCGAATACGCGTTTTCGCTGCTGAAGATCGCTGCGATCGTCGTGTTCATCGTACTCGGCGGCTATCTCGTCTGGTCGGCGCCGCCCGCAGCGGGCATCGGTTTCGCGAACTACACCGCGCACGGCGGCTTCATGCCGAAGGGGCCGTGGGGTACGTGGGTCGCGGTGATCGTCGCGATCTTCAGCTACATGAGCATCGAAGCCGTCGCGATCGCGGCCGGCGAGGCGCGCGATCCGCAGCACGCGGTCACGCGCGCATTCCGCTCGACCGTGTTCCGGCTCGTGCTGTTCTACCTGCTGACACTCGCGCTGATGCTCGCGATCGTGCCGTGGACGCAGGCCGGCACCGACGAAAGCCCGTTCGTGAAGGTGATGGCCGCGACGCACGTGCCGTACGCGGCGGGCGTGATCAATTTCGTGCTGCTGATCGCGGCGCTGTCGGCGATGAACAGTCAGCTGTACGTGACGACGCGGATGATGTTCAGCCTGTCGCGCGCGCGCCTCGCGCCCGCGGTGTTCGGCCGGCTCGGCGCGAACGGCGTACCGCGCGCGGCGCTGTGGATTTCGACGAGCGGCGTCGCGGTGGCGGCCGTGCTGGTCGCGCTGGCGCCCGACACCGCGTTCACGGTGATGATGGCGATCGCGATGTTCGGCGCGCTGTTCACATGGCTGATGATCTTCATCACGCATCTGCGGTTCCGTTCGCGGTATCGCGGCCCCGCGCTCGCGTTCCGGATGTGGGGGCACCCGTTCGGCAGCCTGCTCGGCGCCGGGCTCGTGGCCGCGATCCTGCTGACGACCGCTTTCACGCGCGAATTCCGGATGACGATGGTGGTCGGCGTCGTATTCGTCGTGCTGCTGACGCTCGCCTATGCACTGCATTACCGGCACCAGCACGCGCGCTGACTGCGCGGGCGCGGCGGCCGATGCCGTTCTTCACACTTGCTAAGGTTCCGTTAAGCGAACGGCGACTACATTCGATCCTGTCTGCACGGCGCGCGGGCCCGCACCGGCGCGCCATTTCCTGCAAAAAGGGGTTCGAATGAACAAACTTCCCGAAATCACGCTCGCGTTCTGGATCATGAAGATCTGCGCGACGACGCTCGGCGAAACGGGCGGCGACTTGCTGTCGATGACGCTGAACGTCGGCTACGCGGTGAGCTCGATCCTGCTGTTCGGTTTCTTCCTCGTGACGCTGGGCGCCCAGCTCAGGACGACGCGCTATCGCCCGGCGATCTACTGGGCCGTGATCGTCGCGACGAGCACGGCCGGCACGACGATGTCCGACTTCATGGATCGCACGCTCGGCCTCGGCTATGCGGCCGGCTCGTCGATTCTGGTCGCGATCCTGCTGGCGATCTTCGCGGTTTGGCGCCTCAGCGGCGAATCGCTGTCGGTCGACCTGATCCGTACGCGCAAGGTCGAGCTGCTGTACTGGATCGCGATCCTGTTCTCGAACACGCTCGGCACCGCGCTCGGCGACTTCCTCGCCGACAGCTCGGGGCTCGGCTTCGGCGGCGGCGCATTGCTGATCGGCGGCCTGCTGGCGGCGATCGTGCTCGCGCACTACTTCACGCGCATTTCCGGCGTGCTGCTGTTCTGGGCCGCGTTCGTGCTCACCCGGCCGTTCGGTGCGACGGTCGGCGACCTGCTGACGAAGCCGGTCGCGAAGGGCGGCCTCGCGCTCGGCACGGTCGGCTCGTCCGCCGTGCTGCTCGGCGTGCTGGCCGCGATGGTCGTCTACGCAAGTATTGCGCAGGCGCGGCGGCGTGAGCCGGCGCTTGCGCGAATCGCGCAACCGACCGGCAAGTGACGGCGCGTGAAAAGAAAAAGGGGCCGCGAGGCCGTAATGCCGTTCAGTTAAGGTTCCGAGTCAAGTATCGAACGGTGTAGCGGAACGGTCTGGACTTGACGGCCCGAGCGC
>NZ_LOYP01000012.1:0-142725 GCF_001526365.1 Burkholderia sp. MSMB1835 | reverse complement strand
ATCCGTTTCGACGGCGAGTGGGAGAAGAAGGTCGTCGAGCGGATCCTGCACAACCTGTCGATCCTGTTCGAGCGCACATTCGCGACCGCGCAGGAGCTGAACCGCTACCGCAAGGAAGTCACCAGCCGCCTGCAGGCCGAAAGCGGTCCGTCGTCGGCCGCGCAGCCGGCCTGAGGCCGGCGGGTGCCGGCGGCGGCGCGAGTCACGCCTGGCTCGCGCCCGGCTCGCGGCACCGTGTCGCGTTCGCTGCATGAAGCCCGCCCGGCCGGTCCGGCGGGCTTTTTATCTGGCGCCGCCGTCGCGCGCGCCGTCGTTCATTCCGTCCGATTTCCATCATGTCCGCCACCTTCGAACGCAAGCTGATCACCCGTGATGCCCTCGTCGCGCTGCGCGCATCGCTGCCGTCGCCCGTCGTGTTCACCAACGGCGTGTTCGACATCCTGCATCGCGGTCACGTCACGTACCTCGCCGATGCGAAAGCGCTCGGCGCCTGCCTGATCGTCGGCGTGAACAGCGATGCGTCGGTGCGCATGCTCGGCAAGGGCGACGACCGGCCGATCAACCGCGAAGAAGATCGCGCGGCACTGCTGGCGGCGCTGGAAAGTGTCGACTGGGTCGTGACGTTCGGGGAAAAGACGCCCGTGTCGCTGATCGAGGCCGTCCGTCCGGACATCCTCGTGAAGGGCGGCGATTACGACATGGATGCGCTGCCGGAATCCGCGCTCGTGCGCGGCTGGGGCGGCCGGGCGCTGGCGATTCCGTTCGAGCACGACCGCTCGACCACTGCGCTGCTGAAGAAAGTGCGCGCGCAACGGCCCTGAGCGCGACGCGGCGCCGTCACGGGGCGGACGCCGCGAGCGGTGCGGTCGTGACGGCCGGCGCCGCGATCGGGCCGCCGACGACGGGCTGGTCGGTCGCTTGCAAGAGCGGCGTCGCGCGCAGCGCGTCCGGCCGCACCTGCCGCGCCAGCATGCCGGGTTCGCGCGGGCCGGCCGCCGGCAGCGGCCCGAACACGCCGCGCGCCACCACGAACGCGAGCAGGTTGGCGAGAAAGAGAACAGCGATCAGCCAGCGCAGCATCGTCGAAACTCCTTGTCGTCATCGACGTGATTCACGTCGTTCAGTCGAGCCGGCCGCATGGCCGGTTTTTTCATGGCTTCCGTCGACCTTTCGCGCGGGCCGCTGGCGCGGCGCCGCGCGTACTGCGTCGTCGGCGTGATGCGGGCCCGCTTGTGCCCGCTTGTGCCCGCTTCGGCCGGCATCGCCACGCGCCGGCGCGAGGCCGGCGCATTTGCGTCAATCCTGCGCCGTCGCCCGGCCGGCCGTGTCCGCGACGATCAGCGCGAGCCCGGACAGGATCAGCGCGTCGTGCCGCGTGTGCGGGACCGTCAGCGCACGCGCGACGTCGTCCGCCGCGCCGCCTGCCAGCACGAGCCGTACCGGCGCCTGCCATGCGGCGACGAGATCGCGCCACGCGCGTTCGATCAGGCCGGCCTGCGCGTACAGGCAGCCGGCCGACAGCGAGCGCGGCGTATCGATCTGGAACGGTTCGGCCTGCGCGCCTGTGAGCAGGCCGCTGGCGATATCGGTGGTCAGCGTCGGCAACTGCGCGGTGTGCGTGCCGAGCGCGCGCATCATCAGCGCCCAGCCCGGCGCGATCAGGCCGCCCGTGAAGCGGCCGTCCGCGCGCAGGGCCTCGAGCGTCGTCGCGGTGCCGAACGTCGCGATCAGCAGATGCTCGCCCGGAAACGCCGCGTGCGCGCCGATCAGGCCGGCCCACCGGTCGCTGCCGAGCTGTTCGGGCGTCGTATAGCCGTTCGTCACGCCGCATTGCGCGGGCCGCGAGCGGATCGTCGTGCGCGGCAGGCCCGGCCAGCGTGCGTCGAGCAGCGCGTCGATCCGCGCGGCCACGTCCGCGCCCGCGACGTTCGAGATCCATGCGTCGCGCGGACGCGGCAGGCGCGACCAGTCGGGATCGGCGCCGCCGTCGCGCGTGTGGCCGAACGCGCCCGTGTCGACGAGCGTGCGCTGCGCGTCGGCGAGCGCCCACTTGATCCGGCTGTTGCCGGCGTCGATCAGCAGGTGCGGTTCGCTCATTGCGCTTCGCGCAGAGACACGTCGCCGGCCGCGATCGTCTGCACGCCGTTCGGCGTGTCGAGCAGCAGCTGGCCGGTCGCATCGATGCCCGTCGCGATGCCGCGCACGCGTTCGACGCCCTGTTCGAGCAGCACGACTTCGCGGCCCGCGTACGCGTGCAGCGCGTGCCAGCGCGGCAGGAACGGCGCGAGGCCGTCGGCGCCGAATTGCGCGAGCGCCGGCGTGAGCGCGTTCAGCGACGCGGCGAGCGTATCGGTGAGGTTCGCCGACGCGCACGCGATCGACAGCGCGGCGGGCGGCAGCCCGCTCGCGAGCGTCGCTTCGCGCGCGCGCAGCGCATCGACCTGCGCGGCGACGGCTTCCGCGCCGCGCACGTTGATGCCGAAGCCGATCACGACGGCGGTGGCGTCGGCGGTGGTCCAGACGGTTTCGATCAGGATCCCGGCGAGCTTGCCGACGATGCGCGGCGTGCCGTCGTCGTCGGTCGTCAGCAGCAGGTCGTTCGGCCATTTGAGCGCGACGCGCATGCGGGCGTCGAGCGGCAGCGTGGCCAACCCTTCGGCGAGCGCGACGCCGATCGCGATGCTGAGGCCGCCGAGCGCGTCGACGGCGCGCGGCACGATGCAGCCGACCGAGCACAGCAGCGCATTGCCGGGCTGCGCGAACCACGGGCGGCCTTGCCGGCCGCGACCGGCCGTCTGCTCGAACGCGACGCGCACGAGCGGCGCGGGCAACGCGTTCGCGCTGCGCGGCAGCGCCTTGAGCCGCGTGGCGACGTCGGCGTTGGTCGAGCCGGTGGCGGCGACGATGTCGAGCGGCCACGCACGCGGCGCGGCGTCCAGGTGCGCCTCGAGCCGGTTGCGCGCGATGTGCGCGTCGCCGGATTCGGGCGTGTCGGAGGAGGTGGGGGCGTTCATGGCGCCTATTGTAGCGACAGGGGGCGTCGGCGCGCGCCGGGCCGTGCGTGCGACAGGCCGGTGTACGGCCGCGGCCCGGGCGCGCACCGCGCCCGGGCTGCCCGCCGGACCGGCGCCAAGCCGCTCAGTGTTGCCCCTGTTGTTCCAGCGCCTTGATGTCTTCCTCGCTCGTCATTTCGCAGGCGAGCAGCGTGTTGCCCTTGAGCGCCGGACCCTGGCGGGCCGACACGAGGATCAGCGCACCGCCCGGGCCGCGGGCGTTCAGCCGGCGCGAATAGCCGACGGACGACGCACCGAGCAGGTGGCCTTTCTCGCGGGTGAGCTCGTAGCGTTTGGCGAGCTGGTCGGCGACTTCGCCTTCCACGAGCACGCCGATGCCGGTGGCGACGAACACGACGTGCTGCGTCGTGAAGCCGTCGCGGCGGATCGGCTCGGGCAGGCGATAGACCGCCGCACCCGGCATCGAGTTGTCCGGTTTCGGATCGGCCGCCTTGGCGGCGTTGTAGATCGCGTCCATCAGGTCCGACGTGAACGGCGGCTTGCACAGCGCGGCGTTGAAGATGTCGGGCGGCGCCGGCGGCGCGGCGAGCGAAACGAGCGGAATGGCAGCGACAGCGGCGCCGATGGCGGCGCGCAGGCAGGACAGGCGATGCGACATGGATGAAGGCCTCTCAGGTTTTATTGTGAATGCGAGGCGGCATGTTAAGGCATCGCCGCACGCGTATCGAGCTGCGAGAACCGACAGGCTGCGCGGCGCGGCGACCGGTGTGCGTATCGCGCGCCGCGCATCGAGCGCCGTTGCGCGCGTTCGACGCACGACGCGACGGATCATGCTCGTCGGGCAAGCCGCCGTTACGCTACCGCGCGGTCGTGCGTGCGCCGTCGACGTCCGTCACGGCGCCACCACCGGGTGCTTCAGCGCATGCGCGGTCTCGATCCACTGCGCGTGGAATTCGTCCGCGTCGGGCTTGAGCCCGAGTTCGCCGTTGCGATAGGCCATCGCGAGCGTCTGCACGGCTTCCGGCAACTCGTGTTCGGCGGCCCGGCGATACAGCGCGAGCGCGCGCGCGTCGTCGCGCGGCACGCCGCTGCCGTCGCGGTACGCGTTCGCGAGCATGAAGTCGGCGGCCGGGATGTCCGCGCGCGACGCGATGTCGAACCAGTGCGCGGCCTGCACCGGGTCGGCGGCGATGCCGTAGCCGCTGCGGTAGATCAGCCCGAGGTAATACGCGGCGGCCGGGTCGCCCTGTTCGGCCGCGGCGCCGAGCAGCGCGCGTGCGCGTGCATAGTCTTTCGGCAGATCGCCGCTGCCGAGCAGCAACGCCTTGCCGAGCGCGAGCTGCGCGCGCCGTGCAGCCGGCGCGTCGGCCGTGTCGTGCGCGGCCGCGGCCGTTTCCAGCCAGCCGCGCCCCTCGTCGCGCAGCCCCGGTTCGTGCGCATCGACGAGCGCGATGCCGAGCGCCGCCTGCGCGTCGGCCGCGCCGCGGCGCGCGAGGGTGCGCAACTGCGCGAGCGCGTGCGGTTCGACGGCCTGCGCGACCATCGCCTGCCATTCGTCGAGTTGCGCGGCGCTCGGCGCGGGGCCGGCGCCGCGCAGGCCGGTCGCCGCGACGACGGCCGCGACGGTCACGGCCGCCGCCGCGAGCAGCGCGGCGGGCGGGAGCTTCGCGCGCAGCACGCGCCGCGCGGCAGCGGCGAAGCCGGTTTCGGCGGGCCGCATCGTCCGGATCGGTTGCATCGCGTGTCTCATTGCGTGAGGTCGATCTCGTAGGTCGCGAGGTTCTTGCCCGAGCCGTCGTCGGCCGCGACCTGCGTGATGCCGGTCAGGCCGGCCGCTGTCGCGTCGCCGAGGCGGTTCGGCGCGGATGCGAACCGCACGTGCGCGACCGAGCTCGCGAGCTTCGTGAAGCGCCAGCTGCGCTGCGCGCCGTCGGCCGCGCGCGTGATCGCGCCGCGCTTCTTGATGAACGCGATCAGCACGTCGCGGTTCGCGTCGGGCGACGCGAAGATCGTCTTGCTGCCGTCGAGGCCCGGGAAGTTGCCGCCGCCGCTTGCACGGTAGTTGTTGGTCGCGACGATGAACTGCGCGTTCGGGTCGATCGCCGCACCCTTGTACGTCAGGTTCCGGATGCGGCTGCCGACCGGCTGCGTGACGTCGATTTCATAGGCGAGATCGGCCGACGTGAACATGTCGAAGTTGTAGCCGGGGAAGGTGCTGACGAGCGGCTGCACGGTCGCCTTCGTCGGGTCGATCGTATTGAAGCGCTTCGCGGCGGTCTCGAGCCAGTTCTTCACGTCGGCGCCGCTCACCTTCACCGCGTACACGGTGTTCGGATACAGGTACAGGTCGGCGGCGTTGTTGATCGCGAGCGCGCCCGGCGCGACGTCGGTGTAGTCGGTGCCGCCGCCGAAGCCGCTCTTGAACGGCGCGCTGACCGACAGCACCGGCAGCGACGCGTATTGCGGCAGGTTGGCCTGCACGTAGGTCTTCACGTAGTCGGCCTGCGCCTCGTTGACGATCTGGATCGCGCCCGGATCGCCGACGTCCGCGAAGTACGAGTTCATCCGGTAGTCGGTCGAGCCGATCGGCGTCTTCACGTAGTCGATCGTCGCCTGGTGCTCGGCGGCGATCGCGGCGGAGACCGACGGGTCGGCGGCGACGTAGCTCTTGTCGGCGTTCTGGATCGGCCGCGCCTCGACGGTCGTCTGCGACTTGTCGACGGTCCACGTCTTGCCGTCGAACTTCAGGCCGAGCTTGATCACGCCGAGATGCTTGCCCCAGTAGTTGGCCATCACGGTCGGCACGCCGTTGACGGTGCCCTTGACCTTGTCGACGCCCGGCAGGTTGAACTGCGACACGGTGCTGTTCGCGTCCGGGAACACCTGGTGCGAGTGGCCGATCAGCATCGCGTCGATGCCGGGCACCTTCGACAGCCACCAGCTGCCGTTTTCCATCGTCGGCGAGTACGCGGCATTGTCGAGGCCGCCGTGCGAGATCGCGACGACGAGATCGGCGCCCTTCGCGCGCATTTCCGGAATGTACTTCTCGGCCGCCTCCTTCAGCCCGGTCGTGTAGACCTTGCCGTCGAGCCAGCGCTTGTCCCAGTTCATGATCGCCGGCGGCGTGAAGCCGATGATGCCGATCTTCACGGGCGCGCTGACCGTCTTGCCGTCCGGCGTCGTGGCCGTCACCGTGCGCGTGAGGATCGTGTACGGCGTGAACAGCGGCGCGTTGGTCTTCGCGCTGATCACGTTCGCGAGCACCTGCGGGAAGTTCGGGCCCGCGCACTTCTTCTGCTGGGCCGGCGCCGGCAGGCCGTCGACCTCGAACGTGTTGCCGGTCACCTGCGACAGGTACGGCAGCCCGTAGTTGAACTCGTGGTTGCCGATCCCGCCGCCGTCGAATTTCGCGGCGTTCATCACCTTGTAGATCGCGAGCGTCTGGTCGCAGCCCACCGGCTTCACGAGCGCCTGGTAGTCCGACAGCGCGGTGCCCTGGATCGTGTCGCCGTTGTCGAGCAGCAGCGTGTTCGGGTACTGCTTGCGCGCCTGCGCGATCAGCGTCGACACGCGCTCGAAGCCGAGCGAATTGTCGGCGGCGAGCTTGAAATAGTCGTACGACAGCACGTTGGTGTGCAGGTCGGTCGTCTCGAGCAGCGCGAGCGTGGCCGTCGTGCCGACGGGCGCCTGGGCCTCGGGCTGCGACGGCGGCGTGGCGGTGACGTCGTCGCCGCCGCAGCCGGCGAGGACGAAGGCGAGGCTGGCGAGCGCGGCGGCGGCCGGCACGTGGCGGCGGGAAAGCGGGGGGAGACGCATCGGTTGTCCTGTTCGGTGTTCTGTTTTATGAAGCGCGAGGTACGCACGAATGGCGGCGCGGTGCGCCGACGGCCTGAGGTGCGGCGCGTGAGAGTATCGAAAGGAAACGTGACGGAACAATGAAAGGTTGCGATGCCGGCAGCGGGCCGCAGCCGGCGGCGGCCTCGGGCCGGGCCCGGCCGGCGCCCCGGGCTCGACGCTCACGGCTGCGCGCCGCGCCCCCGACGCCGCGCCGGAAATCCTCACGTCGCGGCGTCGGGCGGTTCGCTACAATGGCCGCTGTCATCCTTTTGCAAACAACCTGCCCTTGGACTTCGAGACTCCTCCCGGCCTGTCGGTCGACGCCGGCGGCCAGGGCCAGACGGTGCGCCTGACCGGCCAGTGGACCGCGCTGTCGCTCGCGCGCAACCGCGGCGCCGTGGCGCGCCGCATCGCGAGCATCGCCGCCGGGCGCGTGAGCGAATGGGATCTGTCCGGCATCGAGCGGCTCGATCACGTCGGCGGCCAGGCGCTGTGGCGCGTGTGGGGCCGCAAGCTGCCGGCCGGCGTCGCGCTGAGCGCCACGCAGCGCACGATCTTCGAGCGCATCGAGCGGCTCGACAGCCAGCGCGAGGCGCCCGAGCGCATCGTGCGGTTCGATCCCGTCACGCGGCTCGGCCAGGCGATCTTCTCGTTCGGCGAACACCTGCAGGGCGGCATCGCGATGTTCGGCCTCGTGATCCTCGATGCGCTGTCGGTGCTGCGCCGCCCGCGGACGATGCCGTGGCGGGAAACCTCCGCGAACATCTACAGCGCAGGTGCACAGGCGCTGCCGATCACCGCGCTCGTCGCCTTCCTGATCGGCATCGTGCTCAGCTACCTGTCCGCGCAGCAGTTGCAGATGTTCGGGGCGAACCGCTACATCGTGAACATTCTCGGGCTGTCGGTGATCCGCGAGCTCGGCCCCGTGCTGTCGGCGATTCTCGTCGCGGGCCGGTCGGGCTCCGCGATCACCGCGCAGATCGGCGTGATGCGCGTGACCGAGGAGCTCGACGCGATGCGCGTGATGGGCATCCCGCACGGGCTGCGGCTGATCCTGCCGCGCGTGCTCGCGCTCGGCGTCGCGATGCCGCTGCTCGTGATGTGGACCAACATCATCGCGCTGACGGGCGGCGCGCTCGCCGCGAAGCTGGTGCTCGGCATCGACATCAACTATTTCGTGCGCTCGCTGCCGGGCGTCGTGCCGATCGCGAACCTGTACATCGGGGTCGGCAAGGGCGTCGTGTTCGGCATGCTGATCGCGCTGGTCGCGTGCCATTTCGGCTTCCGGATCAAGGCGAATTCGCAGAGCCTCGGCGAAGGCACGACCACGTCGGTGGTGTCGTCGATCACGGTCGTGATCCTCGCCGACGCGGTGTTCGCGATTCTGTTCCAGAACGTGGGGCTCGGATGAACGCATCGAACGAAACGACCGCGCATGCCGCGGCGATCGGCGCCGGGTCGGTCGGCCCCCGGCCGGACGCGGCCGCCGATGCCGGCGACCTCGTGATCGAGGTGCGCAACCTGACCAAGCGCTACGGGCGCAACATCGTTCACCAGAAGCTCGACTTCGACGTGCGGCGCGGCGAGATCGTGTCGATCGTCGGCGGCTCGGGCTCCGGCAAGACGACGCTCGTGCGCCAGATCCTCGGCCTGGAGCGGCCGACGTCGGGCACGATCAAGGTGTTCGGCCAGGATACGGCGACGATCGACGACGCGAGCGCGCGGATGATGCGCACGCGTTCGGGGATGCTGTTCCAGCAGGGCGCGCTGTTCTCGTCGATGACGGTGTTCGACAACGTCGCGCAGCCGCTGCGCGAGCTCGGCCGCGTGCCGCCGGACCTGCTGCACGACATCGTGATGCTGAAGCTGGAGATGGTCGGGCTGCCGTGCAAGCACGCGTCGAAGATGCCGGCCGCGCTGTCGGGCGGGATGGTGAAGCGGGTCGGCATCGCGCGCGCGATCGCGCTGGAGCCCGAGCTGCTGTTCCTCGACGAGCCGACGGCCGGCCTCGATCCGCAGGCCTCCGACGAATTCGTCGAGCTGATCGCGACGCTGCACCGCACGCTCGGGCTGACCGTCGTGATGGTGACGCACGACCTCGATACGATGGTCGCGCTGTCGACGCGCGTCGCGGTGCTGGCCGATCGCAAGGTGCTGGTCGCCGCGCCCGTCGAGGAGGCCGCGAACGTCGACCATCCGTTCATCCACGAATATTTCCTGGGGCTGCGCGGGCGCCGCGCATTGCAGGCACTGCCGCCCGAGCGGCGCGCGAAGCTGCCGAAGGCGGCCCTCGAACCGGCGCTGTCGAGCGTCGAGCTGTAGAAGCAAGGAACCCGCGAATGGAAAATAAATCACATGCGTTCTGGGCCGGCCTGTTCACGATCGCGCTGACGCTCGCGATCGCGGGCACCGTGTTCTGGTTCAACGTCGACCGCACCGTGCGCGTGCCGTACGACCTGCTCGCGCGCACCAACGTGACGGGGCTGTTCCCGGACGCGGCCGTGCGCTTTCGCGGCCTCGACGTCGGCAAGGTGCAGTCGATCGGCTTCGATCGCACGCATCCGGGCCAGATCCGGATCCGCATCCTCGTCGATCACGACGCGCCGATCACGCAGTCGACCTACGGCAGCCTCGGCTTCCAAGGCGTGACGGGTATCGCGTTCGTGCAGCTCGAGGATACGGGGCGCGATCTGTCGCCGCTGCCGTCGTCGCCGAAGTCGATCGCGCAGATCCCGATGCGGCCGAGCCTGTTCGACCAGATCCAGGAGCGCGGCGACGTGCTGCTGCGGCAGCTCGAACTCGCGGCGAAGAGCGCGAACGCGCTGATGTCGCCCGAGATGCGCGAGCAGTTGCGCGCGACCGCCGAAAGCCTGCAGCACGCGGCCGACGGCGCGGCGACGCTGACGAAGCAGCTCGGCCCGGCGGTCACCGCGCTGCCGGAGACGATGCACGAGGTGAACCGCGCGATGGCGTCGGCGAACACGCTGCTGCAGCCGAACGGGCCGCTCGTGACGAATCTGAACAAGGCCGGCACGGCCGCCGAGCAGGTCGGCGTCGCGCTGAACGGGCTCAACGCGCGCGTGCAGTACGACACGCTGCCGCGCTTCAATGCGCTGGCCGACAGCGTCGGCGACGCGTCGCGGCAATTGAAGGACGTCGCCGGCGAACTCGGCCGCAACCCGCGCAGTCTGTTGTTCGGATCGCCCGGCGCGGCGCCGGGGCCCGGCGAAGCGGGCTTCGTCTGGCCGGGTGCGACGGCCGGGCAATGACGTCCATCGAAACCGGAAACATCATGCAGGAATACGCCATGCCACGAATCCTTGACCGCGCGCTGCGTCCGGCCGCGGCCGCGCTTGCCGCGCTGACGCTCGCGCTGGCGGCCGGTTGCGCCGGCAACAACGCGGTGCTGTCGAACATCCGCTACGACCTCGGGCCCGTGTCGTCGGTGGCGACCACCGGGTCCGGCCCCGCGCTGAAGGTGCTCGACGTCGCCGCGCCCGACGCGCTCGATACGGACAAGTTCGCGTACCGCCTCGCGTACGCCGATGCGCAGCACGTGGCCGTCTATCGCGACAGCCGCTGGACCGCGCCGCCCGCGCAGTTGCTCACGCAACGGCTGCGCGGCGCGCTGTCGTCGCGCGGCACGGTGCTCGAAGGGGCCGACGGCGTGCGTGCGCCGACCCTCAAGGTCGACCTGAGCGAATTCGAACAGGTCTTCGACGGGCAGTCGCAAAGCCACGGCGCGGTGACCGCGCGCGCGACGCTGATGCTCGACGGCAAGGTGCTCGGCCAGCGCACGTTCGTCGCGCGCGCGCCGTCGAGCACGCCCGACGCGGCCGGCGGCGCGCGTGCGCTCGCGGCGGCCAGCGACGAACTCGTGTCGCAGATCGCCGCGTGGGTCGGCGTGCAGGCGTACGCGGGCACGCCGTGACGCCCGGCGGGCAGCCGCGATGAGCGCGTCCGGCACGCATCGCGCGTCGCCGCTCGCGCGGCAGGCGTTTGTCGCCTACGCGGCGCTGATCGTCTACGCGTCGCTGTATCCGTTCGAAGGCTGGGCGTCGCTCGGCATCGGTCCGTTCGATTACCTGTTCGCGCCGATGCAGCGCTACGTGACGGCGTTCGACGTGGTCACGAACGTGCTCGGTTATCTGCCGTTCGGCGCGCTCGGCGTGCTCGCGCTGCACCCGCGCTGGCGCGGCGTGGCCGCGACGCTGATCGCGAGCGTGCTCGGCGTGCTGCTGTCGGGGACGATGGAGGCGCTGCAGACCTACCTGCCGACGCGCGTCGCGTCGAATCTCGATCTCGGCGCCAACGCGCTCGGCGCGCTGCTGGGCGCGGCGCTCGCTGCGCCGGCCGCCGGCGCGCTGCTCGACCGCGGCGTGCTGCGCCGGCTGCGCTTCGCATGGCTGGAGGCCGACGGGTCGACGCCGCTGCTGCTCACCGCGCTGTGGCCGTTCGCGATCGTGTTTCCGTCGCCGTTCCTGTTCGGCATCGGCGACTGGCCGGCCGCGCTGTGGGAGCGCGCCGACGCGTCGATGCAGGACGCGCTGCTCGCATGGCTGCCGGCCGCGTGGCACGTCAGCGAATGGCCCGAGCGGGTCGACGGCTGGTTGTCGGATTCCGCGTGGGAAGCCGTGCTCGGCGGGCTGATGCTGTTCCCCGCGCTGGCGATCGCCTCGCTCGCGATGCGCCCGCGCGCGCCGCGCATCCGGCTGCTGGTCGCGCTGGTGGTTGCCACGCTCCTGTTGAAGGCGGCCGCGACGTTCATGCAGTCGGCCACCGGCCTCGTCGTCGTGTGGGCGACGCCCGGCGCGCGGCTCGGCATCGAGCTGGGTTTCGCGGCGGCGCTCGTCGCATTGCGCGTGCCGGCGACGTGGCGCGCGATGCTCGCGGCGCTCGCGTTGCTGGCCGGCGTCGCGCTCGTGAACCTGCTGCCGGTCAACCCGTTCTTCGACTTCACGCTGTCGGGGTGGCGGCAGGGCCGCTACGTGCACTTCAACAGCATCGCGCGCTGGCTCGCATGGATCTGGCCCTACGCGGCGCTGATCTGGCTCGGCCAGCGCGTCGAGCACGCGTGGCTGCCGGCCGCGCTGCGCCGCTGACGCGGCAGCCGGGGCCCGTGCGGCGGCGGCCGTGCCGCGGGCAGCCGCGTGCGCCGGTCGCTATAATCGTCCGCATCCTCCGTTGCCGCTTCGCGTAACGGCAATTCATCGCCCTTCTTTCCGCACGGCCTCGCGCCGGGCCGCACGTCACCATCATGGATTCCTACTACCAGCACCACGTCTTCTTCTGCCTGAACCAGCGCGAACCGGGCGCCGAGCGCCCGAGCTGCGCGCAATGCGACGCGCAGACCATGCAGGAATACGCGAAAAAGCGCGTGAAGGAACTCGGTCTCGCGGGGCCCGGCAAGGTCCGCATCAACAAGGCCGGCTGCCTCGACCGCTGCGAGGAAGGGCCGGTGATGGTCGTGTATCCGGAAGGCACGTGGTACACGTACGTCGATCGGGCCGACATCGACGAGATCGTCGAGTCGCACCTGCGCGACGGCAAGGTCGTCGAGCGCCTGAAGATCTGAGCGGGCCGGCCGAATGAACGTTCATACGCAGAAATCGCTGATCGCGGGCCCGATCGGCCAGATCGAAATCGCGGTCGACCTGCCCGACGCGGTGCGCGAAGGCGGCGCCGCGCCGCGCGGCATCGCGCTCGTCGCGCATCCGCATCCGTTGTTCGGCGGCACGATGGACAACAAGGTCGCGCAGACGCTCGCGCGCACGCTCGTGCAACTGAACTACGTCGTCTACCGGTCGAACTTCCGCGGCGTCGGCGCGACCGAAGGCGTGCACGACAACGGCGCCGGCGAGGCCGACGACCTGCTCGCGGTGCTCGCGCACATGCGCGCGCAGCCCGCGTATGCGGACCTGCCGCTCGTGCTCGCGGGCTTCTCGTTCGGCACCTTCGTGCTGTCGCACGTCGCCAAGCGGCTGCGCGACGCGGGCGAGACGATCGAGCGGATGGTGTTCGTCGGCACGGCCGCGAGCCGCTGGCAGGTGGCCGACGTGCCCGAGAACACGCTCGTGATCCACGGCGAAACCGACGACACGGTGCCGATCGCGTCGGTGTACGACTGGGCGCGGCCGCAGGAGCTGCCGGTCGTCGTGATCCCCGGCGCCGAGCATTTCCTCCATCGCAAGCTGCACGTGTTGAAGCGCATCATCGTCGACGCGTGGCGCTAGGCCGGCGCAAGCCCGTCATGAGCGTGCACGGGCCCTAGCCCTGCATGCGGGCGCCGGCGCAAGCGCCGGCGGCCCGTGCCGCGCACCGTCGCCCGGCCGGACGATGCGCGACCCTTCCCCGCACTTCACGCGACATCGCGCCGCACCGCAACCCGGCTGCCGCACGCTGGCGCAACGCGCGTTGCACGCCGCATGCGACCGCCCGTCGCGCGGCGTCGAGCACGCGTGCCCGATGCGTCGCCGCGCGATGCGCGCGCAGCCGGCATGCGGGCGTTCGGCGGCCAAGTTCGCGAAAACGCCGTTCGCGGCCACGTATAATGGCCGCATTCCGCGTTGCCCGCGGCCCGGCTGGGCCCATGCGGCGCTCGTTTCGCCGCCTGTCCGCCCGCTCGCGACGGCCGCGAACCGAACGCGTCCGCACGAGTCCAACCGGCGCGTTTCGCGTCGCCCGACGGTGTCGGGCGAGTGCCCGAAACGCCCGCCGCCTTGCCGTTCAACCCTGCGCGTTTCGCACCGCACTTTCTGCCATCAGCCTGAATCGATCATGCGTCTGTCTTCCCAAGGCCTCAAGTCCCTCGCTTCCTCCATCGCCTTCGGCACCGCCGCGCGCAACGTCGCGCTCGGCGTGATGCTGCCCGTCGCGCTCGTATCGACCATCGTCGTCGCCGAGGCGAAGCCGGCCGCCAAGGCCAAGGCCGCGCATGCGGCGCCGGCCGCCGAGCAGTCCACCGGCGCGCCCGCGACCTACATGCCGGGCGCGGTGCCGCCGCCGGGCGTGAACGCACGCTCGTGGGTGCTCGTCGACGCGACGAGCAACACGGTGCTCGCATCGGGCAATGCGGACGAACGCGTCGAGCCGGCGTCGCTGACGAAGCTGATGACGGCGTACCTCGTGTTCGAGGCGCTCGACAAGAAGAAGATCTCGATGGAGCAGATCGTCACGCCGAGCGACGCCGTGCGCCGCGTCGGCCGCGACGAGTCGCGCATGTTCATCGAGGCGAACAAGCCGGTGTCCGTGCATGACCTCGTGTACGGGATGATCATCCAGTCGGGCAACGATGCCGCGATCGCGCTGGCCGAACTCGTCGGCGGCAGCGAAGGGCAGTTCGTCACGATGATGAACGACGAGGCCGCGCGCCTCGGCATGAAGGGCACGCACTTCGCCGACGTGAACGGCATGCCCGACCCGAACCACTACACGACGGCCGGCGACCTCGCGAAGCTGTCCGCGCACCTGATCCGCGATTTTCCGCAGTACTACGGGATCTTCTCGGAGAAGGAATTCAAGTACAACAACATCCGCCAGGGCAACCGCAACCGGCTGCTGTGGCTCGACCCGACGGTCGACGGCCTGAAGACGGGCCATACGCAGGCGGCCGGATACTGCCTGATCGCGTCGGCCAAGCGCGCGATCCCGGGTGTCGACGGCCAGCGCCGCCTCGTGTCGGTGATGATGGGCGAGCAGAAGGAAAGCGACCGTACGCAGGACAGCATGAAGATGCTGAACTACGGCTACAGCGCGTTCGACTCGGTGCGCCTGTTCAAGGGCGGCCAGGCGATCGCGACGCCGCGCCTCTACAAGGGCAAGGACAACACCGTGCAGGTCGGCGTGAGCGCCGACCAGTGGGCGACCGTGCCGCGCGGCCTCGGCGACAAGGTCAAGACCGAAGTCGACGTCAACGCGCCGCTGATCGCGCCGCTCGCGCAAGGCCAGCAGGTCGGCACCGTGAAGATCGTCGCCGACGGCAAGACGCTGTCCGAATTCCCGGTCGTGGCACTGCAGGCCGTGCCGGAAGCGGGTATCTTCGGACGTATCTGGGACTCGATCCTGCTGATGTTCAGCAAGAAGAAGTAAGCGCGACGGGCCTTTGTTTTCACGACTTCATCCCCATCTGTCATAGCCATGAGCCAAGCCGAATTCGAACCGATCGTCTACCTCAGCGTGTCGTCGCAGGAGGAACTGGTGCCGCTGTCCGAAGCCCGTGTGCCGGTGCTCGACCGCGGGTTCATCTTCGGCGACGGCGTGTATGAAGTCGTCCCCGTGTATGCGCACGACGGCGCGCACGTGCCGTTCCGGATCGAACAGCATCTGGAGCGGCTCGCACGCAGCCTGAAGAAGATCGGCATCGACGACCCGCACGATGCGGCCGGTTGGCGCGCGCTGATCGAGCGGGTGGTCGCGGCGAACGCCGAAGGCCTCGGCGACGGCAATGCGCTCGTCTACCTGCAGGTGACGCGCGGCGTCGCGAAGCGCGGCCACGCGTTCCCGGCGAACGCGGTGCCGACGGTGTTCGCGATGACGAGCCCGCTGCGCCTGCCGTCGGAAGAGGAGCGCGCGAAGGGCGTGCGCTGCGTGACGGCCGAGGATCGCCGCTGGCTGCATTGCGACATCAAGTCGATCTCGCTGCTCGGCAACGTGTTGATGGCGCAGCATGCGGCCGAACGCGACGCGTTCGAGACGATCCAGTTGCGCGACGAAAACGTGACCGAAGGCTCGTCGTCGAACGTGTGGATCGTGAAGAACGGCGAACTGTTCGCGCCGCCGCGCAGCAACAAGATCCTCGAAGGGGTCCGCTACGCGCTGGTCGAGCAACTGGCCGACGAATGCGGGATCCGGTTCGTCGCGCGCGAGATCAGCGAGGTCGAGCTGCGTTCGGCCGACGAAATCATGATCACGTCGGCCACCAAGGAAATCCTGCCCGTCACGTCGCTCGACGATCTGCCCGTGCAGGGCGGCAAGCCGGGCCCCGTGTTCGCGGCGCTGTACGACGCGTACCAGCGTGCGAAGGCGCGCGAGTTTGAACAGTTTGACCTAACCCGGAGAAAATGATGAGCGAACCGACCAAAACCGTCGAGGTCACCGGCGCGATCGAAACCCGGAAGGAGTCGCTGCTGGAGTTTCCGTGCGATTTCCCGATCAAGATCATGGGCAAGGCGCACCCCGAATTCAAGGACACGATCTTCAAGGTCGTGGCCGTTCACGACAACGAGATCGACGTCGAGAAGATCGAGGAGCGCGCGTCGAGCAGCGGCAATTACACGGGCCTCACGATCACCGTGCGCGCGACGAGCCAGGAGCAGCTCGACAACATCTACCGCGCGCTGACCGGCCATCCGATGGTCAAGGTCGTACTTTAAGGCCCGTTCCTGCGGCCGGGGATCAGCGCAAACGGCCGCTGATCCCTTTCCATCCGCCCTCCAGCGCGCACTCGGCGGGGCATTTCCCCGCCGCGCGCCGCGCGTCCAGCTCGTCGCACAGACGCTTGTATTCGGCGACTTCCTCGAACAGCCAGGTCCGGAACGCCTGCACGCGCGGCGTGTTCAAGAGCGGCGGCGGACACACGAAAAAATAGTGCCACGGGCTCGGCCCGTCGATGTCGAACAGGCGCACGATGCGCCCGTCGAGCAGGTCGTGCACCGCGAGCGAGCGGCGCACCAGCGCGATCCCCTGGCCCTCGATCGCGGCGAGCAGCAGGTTCGACGAATCCTGGTACAGAATGCCCCGTTTCGGCTCGGTCAGCGTGTCGAGCCCGGCCGCGTCGAACCAGGGCCGCCACAGCTCGTCGTCCGAGCGCAGCAGCGGGTAGTGCACGAGATCGGCGGGCGTCTGCGGCAGCTTGCCGCCGTTCAGTGTCGGCGCGCACGCCGGAAAGAACACCTCCTCGAACAGCGGCTCCACGTGAAGCCCCGGATAGCTGCCGAAGCCGAAGCGGATCGCGAGATCGACGTCGTCGCGCGCGAAATCGGTGAGCGAGTTGGTCGATTGCAGCTCGACGTCGATTTCCGGATGCCGCTCGATGAACGTACCGATGCGCGGCGTGATGAAGCGCGCGGCGAACGACGACAGCATCGACACCACCAGCCGCCGATCGCGGTCGCTCGCGCGCACGTCGCGCGTCGCGTCGGCGATCACCATCAGCGCGGTGCGGATCTGCTGCGCGTAGCGCATGCCGGCGTCGGTCAGGCACAGCCGCTTGCCGTTGCGCGTGAACAGCTGCACGCCGAGCTCTTCCTCGAGCGCGCGTACCTGGTGGCTGACCGCGCCGTGCGTGACGAACAGCTCGTCGGCGGCGCGCGAGAAGTTCTCGTGGCGGGCGGCGGCTTCGAACGCGCGAATCGCGTTCAGCGCCGGGAGCTGGCGGAGGTCCATTTGCTAATTTTCCTCACATCGACGTGAAAATTGGTCGTTTGGTCGGGCGCCTTCGAGTGACTACGATTGTAGCCATCGAAGCACTTATTGGCGGAGTCGATCATGCAAGAAATCTCTTCAAGCATCACCTTCGAAATTCCCGCGGGCGAGACCGTGCCGATGAAGGTGCAACGCAGCACGCGGCTGATCGTCCAGTGCGGGCCGGTCTGGGCGACGCGCAGCAACGACGTCGACGATTACTTCCTGGTCGACGGCGAGACGCTCAAGCTGCGCCGCGGCGAGCGGCTGTGGCTCAGCGCGGAAAGCCGGGAGGGCGCGCGCGTCGCGTTCTCGGTGTCGCGGCCGCCGCGGGAAGTCGCGCTCGGCGGGCTGAGCCGGCTGCGCGAACGCGTCGCTGCATTGGTCCACGACGGCTGGCGCACCGTCTGACCGTCGTTTCGTCCGACGGATACCGGCGATCCGTCCCCCACCCAAGGCCGGCGAGACCCACGGGTTTTCGGTAAACTACCGCCCATGTCCGTTTCGCCGGTTTCCATCGTGTCCACGCCTGTCGCCGTTTCCGCATCGCCCGCCGGAGCCCCGGATCAGCCGGCTCAGCCGGCTCAGCCGGTCACCGTGCGGTGGCGGGGCCGCGAGGCCTACGAGACGAGCTTCGACGCGATGCGCACGTTCACCGACACGCGCACGGCCGACACCGGCGACGAGATCTGGGTGATCGAGCATCCGCCCGTCTACACGCTCGGCCAGGCCGGCGACCCGGCGCACCTGCTGGTGGCCGACAGCGGCGTGCCGCTCGTGAAGGTCGACCGCGGCGGACAAATCACCTACCACGGCCCCGGCCAGATCGTCGTCTACCTGCTGCTGGACCTGCGCCGGCGCAAGCTGATGGTGCGCACGCTCGTGACGAAGATCGAGCAGGCCGTGATCGACACCCTCGCGGCGTATAATCTCGCTTCGGTCCGCAAGGCGGGCGCGCCCGGGATCTACGTGGCATCCGGCGTGCACGAGGGCGCGAAGATCGCGGCCCTCGGCCTGAAGATCCGCAACGGCTGCAGCTATCACGGGCTGAGCCTGAACGTGAAGATGGATCTGCGCCCGTTTCTCGCGATCAATCCGTGCGGCTATGCCGGACTGGAAACCGTCGACATGGCGAGCCTCGAGGTTGCCGCCGACTGGAACGACGTCGCCCACACGCTGGTGGGCCGTCTGATCGCCAACCTCGACGGCGCATCCGCGGCCGCCGACAAGCCGCACGCACTGGAACAATCGAATGACTGACGTTACCGCTTCTCCCGCACCGGCCGATACGGCCGCGACCCCGGCCTACGATCCGACCGCCAAGCAGAAGGCGCAGGCGAAGACGGCGCGCATTCCGATCAAGGTCATTCCGATCGAGAAGCTGAAGAAGCCGGAGTGGATCCGCGTGAAGGCGGCTACCGGCAGTTCGCGTTTCAACGAGATCAAGACGATCCTGCGCGAGCACAACCTGCACACCGTGTGCGA
This sequence comes from Burkholderia sp. MSMB1835, assembly GCF_001526365.1. Classification (NCBI taxonomy): domain Bacteria; kingdom Pseudomonadati; phylum Pseudomonadota; class Betaproteobacteria; order Burkholderiales; family Burkholderiaceae; genus Burkholderia; species Burkholderia sp. MSMB1835. The sequence continues at coordinate 123,988 of NZ_LOYP01000012.1, read as the reverse complement.
GGAAGCGAGCTGCCCGAACATCGGCGAGTGCTTCGGCAAGGGCACCGCGACGTTCATGATCATGGGCGACAAGTGCACGCGCCGCTGCCCGTTCTGCGACGTCGGTCACGGCCGGCCCGATCCGCTCGACGCGGATGAACCGAAGAACCTCGCGCGCACGATCGCCGCACTGAAGCTCAAGTACGTGGTGATCACGAGCGTCGACCGCGACGACCTGCGCGACGGCGGCGCCGCCCACTTCGTCGAGTGCATCCGCGAAGTGCGCGAGCAGTCGCCCGACACGCGCATCGAGATCCTGACGCCGGACTTCCGCGGCCGTCTCGACCGTGCGATTTCGATCCTGAATGCGGCGCCGCCCGACGTGATGAACCACAACCTCGAAACGGTGCCGCGCCTGTACAAGGAAGCGCGCCCGGGTTCGGACTACGCGCACTCGCTGAAGCTCTTGAAGGACTTCAAGGCGCTGCATCCGGACGTCGCGACGAAGTCGGGGCTGATGGTCGGCCTCGGCGAGACGGAAGAGGAAATCCTGCAGGTGATGCGCGACCTGCGCGCGCACGACGTCGACATGCTGACGATCGGCCAGTACCTGCAGCCGTCCGAGCACCACCTGCCGGTGCGCGCGTACGTGCATCCGGATACGTTCAAGATGTACGAGGAAGAGGCGTACAAGATGGGCTTCACGCACGCGGCCGTCGGTGCGATGGTGCGTTCGAGCTATCACGCCGATCTGCAGGCGCATGGGGCGGGGGTGGTCTGAGCACCGCGTTTGCCTCCATCCGCGCCAGACCCGCAGTCCCGAAAGCCCGCAGCGATGCGGGCTTTTTCGTTGGCGCGGCGGTGATCCGCGCATGCGCGCGGCAATCGTCACCCGACCGGACGCGCGATCCAATCCGGCACGAAAAGCAAAGCTGAAACGGCATCGATAGCTTCGCACGATAAGTTCGCTCCCGCCGCGCGCAAAGCTCGTAAAGTCGGCTCTCCGCTTGCAACACCCGCATTCCGAAGGAGAGCCGCATGTCCCGTTTCAGCTTCATCCGCCGCGCCGCCGTCGCGCTGTCCGCCTTTGCCGCGCTCGGCGCGGCGCACGCCGAATCGCGCGAAGTCGTGATCGCGTATCAGGACATGGTCGTGCCGTGGCGCTACGCGCAGGCGAGCGGTGAAGTCGAGAAGGCAACCGGCTACAAGGTCACGTTCCGCAAGCTCGACAGCGGCGCCGACGTGATCCGTGCGCTCGCGTCGGGCTCCGTGCAGCTCGGCGAAGCCGGTTCGAGCCCGATCGCGGCCGGCCTGTCGCAGGGGCTCGACATCTCGCTGTTCTGGGTACTCGACAACATCAACGACGCCGAGGCGCTCGTCGCGCGCAACGGCTCGGGCGTGACCAGCGTCGCCGCGCTGAAGGGCAAGAAGATCGGCGTGCCGTTCGTGTCGACGTCGCACTTCCATACGCTCGTCGCGCTACAGGCCGCGGGCGTCAATCCGAACGACGTGAAGATCGTCAACCTGCGTCCGCCCGAAGTCGCGGCCGCGTGGGCGCGCGGCGACATCGACGCGACCTATATCTGGGATCCGGTGCTCGCGAAGGTCAAGCAGTCGGGCACCGTGCTCACGACGTCGGGCCAGGTTGCGAAGGAAAGTGGCAAGTCGACCTTCGACGGCTTCGTCGTGAGCCGCAAGTTCGCGCGCGAGAACCCCGAGTTCGTCACGCGCTTCGTGAAGGTGCTCGCGGCCGCCGATGCCGACTACCGCGCGCATGCCGCGGCTTGGAAGGTCGGCTCGCCGCAGGTCGCGGCGGTGGCGAAGGTGTCGGGCGCGAACGCGGCGGACGTGCCCGCGAGCCTCGCGCTCTATGCGTTCCCGACGGCGGCCGAGCAGGCTTCGCCGACGTGGCTCGGAGGCGGCGCGCAATCGGGCGCTGCGAAGTCGCTCGCGGCTACGGCCGCGTTCCTCAAATCGCAGGGCACGATCCAGACGGTGCTCGCCGACTATTCGGCGGGCGTCGATCCGCAGTTCGTGCAGAAGGCCGCGCGCTGAGCGCGGTCATCCGGCCCATTCATCGCGGAGCCCTTCGATCATGAGTACGCTGGAGGTCCGCCAGGTATCGGTCGCCTATCCGGGCGAGCGCGGCAGGCCGACGACGCAGGCGCTCGCGCGCGTCGACCTGCGCATCGATGCCGGTGAATTCGTCGTCGCGCTCGGTGCGTCCGGATGCGGGAAGACGACGCTGCTGAACTGCATGGCAGGCTTCGTCGCGCCGACGACGGGCGACGTATGCGTCGACGGCGTGCCGGTCACGGGCCCCGGCGCCGATCGTGGCGTCGTGTTCCAGAAATACGCGCTGCTGCCGTGGCTCGACGTGCTCGACAACGTCGCGCTCGGGCTGCGCTTCGCACGCGTGTCGAGGGCCGAACGCGAAGCGCGCGCGGCGGAGATGCTCGCGCTCGTCGGCCTCGAGCGCCATGCGCACGCGCGCGTGTACGAACTGTCGGGCGGGATGCAGCAGCGGGTCGGCATCGCGCGTGCGCTCGCGAGCGACCCGCGCGTGCTGCTGATGGACGAGCCGATGGGTGCGCTCGACGCGATGACGCGCGGCACGATGCAGGCGCTGGTGCTCGACGTGTGGGCGCGCACCGGCAAGACGGTGTTCTTCATCACGCACGACGTCGAGGAGGCGCTGTTCCTCGCGACGCGTCTCGTCGTGATGACGCCGGGCCCCGGTCGCATTGCCGAAACCTTCGAGCTGCCGTTCGCGCGCCGTTACGTCGAAACGCGCGATGCGCGCGCGGTGAAGTCGTCGCCGGATTTCATCGCGTGGCGCGAGCGGCTGATCGCGTATCTGCATCGCGACGAGGCCGTCGCGGAGGCCGCGCCATGAGCGAACTCGCGCGGCACGGCGTGGCCGTCGGACGCGGCCGGATCAGTACATTGCACAGGCAGGACAGCATGAGCACGCAGGATTCGTGGGCGGCCGATCGCACGGCCGCGGGTGTCGAGCCGGACGACGGTCGCACGACGCGGGCCGAGGCTGCGGCGCGCGCCGTGCGTGCGCGTCGTTCGTCGAACCGCTATCGCTTGCCGGGGCAGGGGAAAACGGCCGCGCTCAGCGCGGCGACGGTCGCTGCGCTGGCCGTGCTGTGGTGGGTTGCGACGCATCGGCAATGGTTGCCGCCGCTGTTTCTCCCCACGCCGGAAGCCGTATGGACGGCCTTCGTCGACGCGTGTCACGGCCGTATCCAGGGCGGCCTGCCGTTGTCCGAGCATCTGTTGTGGAGCGCTGCCCGCGTGTTCGGCGCGTTCGCGCTCGCCGCCGCGCTCGGCGTGCCGGCCGGCATCCTGATGGGCGTGAGCCGCATCGCACGCGGCGTGCTCGATCCGCTGCTGGAGTTCTATCGGCCGCTGCCGCCGCTCGCGTATCTTCCGCTCGTCGTGATCTGGTTCGGCATCGACGAAACGGCGAAGCTCGTCGTGATCTTCCTCGCCTGCTTCGCGCCGATCGCGATGGCCGCACGCGCCGGCGTGCGTGCGGCGACGGTCGAGCAGATCAACGCCGCGTACTCGCTCGGCGGCAGCTTCGCGCAGATCGTGCGGCACGTCGTGTTGCCGGCCGCGCTGCCGGAAATCCTCACCGGGCTGCGGATCGCGATCGGCTTCGGCTGGACGACGCTCGTCGCGGCCGAGATGGTTGCCGCGACGGCCGGGCTCGGGCAGATGGTGCTCAACGCGTCGAGCTTCCTGCGCACCGACATCGTCGTGATGGGGATTCTGATCATCGGCGCGATCGCATGGCTGTTCGATCTGGCGATGCGGTGGGTCGAGCGGCGGGTGGTGCCGTGGAAGGGGAGAGGGTGACTCGAAGCAGGCGGCGCATGCGCGCCGCCTGCTGCCGACAAGCGTCGATCATTCCCCCATCGCTACGCCTTCCCTGCGCGGATCCGCGCCGCCGAACCACACCGTCTGCCCCTGCACGTTCAGCCGCTGGATCCCCTGCAGCCCCGAGTTCATCTCGACGACCTGCACGTCGTGCCCGCGGCCCTTCAGCCCGTCGACGAGCGCGTCCGACACGCGGCCGCGCTCGAGTTGCGTCGGCCCGTTCATCGACCCGAAGTTCGGCAGCGCGATCGCCTGCTGCATCGTCATCCCCCAGTCGAGCACGCCGACGAGCGTCTTCGCGACGTGATTGATGATCGCGGGGCCGCCGGCCGAGCCGACGATCATCGTCACCTGCTTCGTCTTCTTGTCGAACACGAGTTCCGGCGACATCGCCGAGCGCGGCCGCTTGCCCGGCTGCACGCGGTTCGCGACCGGCCGGCCGTTGTCGGTCGACGCGAACGAGAAGTCGGTGAGCTGGTTGTTCAGCAGGAAGCCGCGCACCATCAGCCGGGAGCCGAACGCGTCCTCGATGCTGGTCGTCATCGACAGCGCCTGACCGTAGCGGTCGACGATCGCGATGTCGGACGTCGACGGCAATTCGGCGCTGCGGTCGTCGGCCATCGCGAGCGTCGCGCCCTGCGGCGTGCCGGCCTGCGCGACGCCCATGCTCGTGTCGCCGATCAGCCGCGCGCGCTGCGCGAGATAGGACTTGTCGGTGAGGCTCGCCCAGTTGCCGCCCGGCAGCGGCACGAAATCGGGATCGGCCACGTAGCGCGCGCGATCCGCGTATGCGAGACGTCCGGCTTCGCTGAACAGATGGGCGGCGAACGGCGTCGGCTCGTAGCCGAGCTCGGTGCGCACCGGCTTCTGCGCGCCGATCTGCTGCCAGTCGGGCATCGCCTCGAGAATGCCGAGCATCTGCGCGATCGCGAGGCCGCCCGACGATGGCGGCGGCATCCCGCAGACCACCGAGCGCCGATAGTCGGCGCACAGCGGCGCACGCACCTTCGCCTTGTAGCGCGCGAGATCCTGCAGCGACAGCAGCCCCGGGTTGGTCGGGTGCTTGCGCACCTTCGTGACGATGTCGCGCGCGATCGCGCCGCTGTAGAACGCGTTCGCGCCGCGATCGGCGACCTGGCGCAGCACGGTCGCGAGCGCGGGATTCTTCAGCACCGTGCCGGCAGCCTTCGGTGTGCCGTCCGCATTGTAGAAATACGCGCGGGCGGCCGGGTCGTCGTGCAGGTACTTGTCGTTCGCGATCAGCATCGCGAGCCGCGGGCTGACCGTGAAGCCGCGCTCGGCGAGCCGGATGGCCGGCTGGAACAGCCGGCGCCACGGCAGCTTGCCGTGCGCGCGGTGCGCGGCGTCGAGCATGCGCAGCACGCCCGGCGTGCCGACCGAGCGCCCGCCGACGACGCCTTCGTAGAAGCCCATCGGCTGGCCGGTCGGCCCGTAGAAGAGGCGCTCGGTCGCGGCGGCCGGCGCGGTCTCGCGGCCGTCGTACGCCTGCGTCGTCTTGCCGTCGAAGTACAGCATGAACGCGCCGCCGCCGATGCCCGACGATTGCGGCTCGACCAGCGCGAGCACCATCTGCGTCGCGATGGCCGCGTCGATCGCGGTGCCGCCGGCCTTCAGCATGTCGTAGCCGGCCTGCGTGGCGAGCGGGTTCGCGGCCGCGATCATGAAGTGCTGCGAGGTCCAGCCCGACTTGTCGGTCCAGCCGGACGACAGTTCGGGCGCGTGAACGCCGGGCAGCGGGACGGCCGCGCCCGACGCGGCGGCGACCGCGACGACGGCGCCCGACGGCGCGGACGGGGACGTGCAGCCGGCGTTGAACGCGACGAGCGCGACGGCGGCGAGCAGCGTCCAGGGACGCGAATGCGGACGAATCCGGTCGAACATTGAACCCTCGCAGCAGTGAATTCGAAGGAGACGGCGGCGTCGACGTTGGCGTCGACGTTGGCGTTGGCGTTGGCGTTGGCGCTGGCGCTGGCGCTGGCGCTGGCGTTGGCGCTGGCGTTGGCGTTGGCGCTGGCGTTGGCGCAACGGCGCCGCCCGTCCCGGCGCGCTATTGTCGCCGCGTGCCCGGCGGCTTGTCATCCGACAGGAAACCCTGACGCATCCCGCCGGGCCCGCCCCGGCCGGTCTTTCCGGCCTGTTCGAGGATGAATTCTATGAACGTCGACGTCGCGCGCGTGTGGTGGCGGTTCGGCATGTACAGCATGTACATGTGCGTGCCGAAGATGCTGAGCCGATAAGCGTCGAGCGACGTGACGACGGCGCCGCGGCGCAGATCGTCCTGCATCACGTAGTCGGGCACGATGCCGACGCCGATCCCCGCGAGGATCGCCTGGCGCAGGAACAGGAAGTTCTCCGAAATCAGCGTCGGCTCGAGCAGCACCTCGTGGCGTTCGTCGCCGAGATACGCGGCGATCCGCAGTTGCCGGCCCATCACCGTCGCGGTGACGACCGGCGCGGCGGCCAGCGCGCCGAGGCTCGCCGGCATCCCGTGCGCGGCCGCGAACGCGGGCGACGCGCACGCGACGTAGCGCACCGCGCCCATGTCGCGTGCGACGAGGTTCTGCGGCGGCTCGGACATCACGCGGATCGCGATGTCGACCTCGTCGCGCATCAGGTCTTCCACGCGGTTCTCGAACACCACGTCGAGCACGATGCCCGGATGCCGCCGCTTGAACGCGAGCAGCCAGTCGGACATCACCATCTGCCCGTAGCCGCTCGGCACCGACAGCCGCACGCGGCCTTGCAGGTCCTGCCCGAGCGTGGTCACCGATTCCTGCGCGGCGAGCAGTTCGTTGCGGATGCGCCGGCCGTGCTCGTACAGCTTCAACCCGATCTCGGTCGGCTCCATGCGCCGCGTCGTGCGCCGTACGAGCTGCTGGCCGATCGAGCGTTCGAGCTGGTTCAGCCGGTAGCTGACGTTCGCCCGGCTCATCTTGAGCCGCTGCGCGGCCTTGCTGAGATTGCCGGCGTCGAGGATCTCGACGAGCAGCGTCAGCGCGTTCAGGTCCATGCGGGGTGTCTCCTGATCCGGCCCGTTTAACGGTCGGAAAGCATTCGGTGTCAAGTCGGACTTGACAGCTTGTAAAGGCGTGCGGGAATTGTCAATGAATCTCGATCAATCGAGAATCGGGTCATGCCTGCTGCATCGACAGCTTCGACAGGAGACGCCATGAATTCCCTCGCCACCCCTCCAACCGGCACCGTCACGCGCGAGCGGCGCGACAAGGTGCTCGTCGTCACGATCGACCATCCGCCCGTCAACGCGCTGTCCGCCGACGTGCGGCGCGGCCTCGCCGACGCGATCGACGCCGCGCAGGCCGACGACGCGATCCGCGCGGTGCTGATCGTCGGCGCCGGCCGCAACTTCATCGCGGGCGCCGACATCCGCGAATTCGGCAAGCCGCCGGTGCCGCCGTCGCTGCCCGACGTGTGCGAGCGGATCGAGTCGAGCACGAAGCCGGTCGTGGTCGCGCTGCACGGCGCGACGCTCGGCGGCGGCCTCGAGGTCGCGCTGGCCGCGCATTACCGGCTCGCGGTGCCGGGCGCGAAGCTCGGGCTGCCCGAAGTGACGCTCGGTCTGCTGCCCGGCGCGGGCGGCACGCAGCGCGCGCCGCGCCTGATCGGCGCGAAGGCCGCGCTCGACCTGATGCTGACGGGCCGCCATGCGAGCGCCGAGGAAGCGCTCGCGCTCGGCCTCGTCGATCGCGTCGCGCACAGCGACGACACGCTCGCCGAAGGGCTCGCGTACGCGCAGGAACTCGTGTCGCTCGGCGCGCCCGTGCGCCGCACGCGCGACGCACGGGGCCTGGCGGACCGCGCGGCCGCGCAGGCCGCGCTCGACGCGGCGCGAGCGGAATTGCCGAAGAAGTCGCGCGGCCTTTTCTCGCCGGCGAAGATCGTCGACGCGGTCGAGGCCGCGCTCACGCAGTCGTTCGATGCGGGGATGAAGCTCGAACGCAGCCTGTTCCTGCAGTGTCTCGACAGCCCGCAGCGTGCGGGCCTCGTGCATGCGTTCTTCGCGGAACGCGAAGCGGCGAAGGCGCCCGAGGCGCGGCGCGCGAGCGCGCGGCCGGTCGAGCGGGTCGGCGTGGTCGGCGGCGGCACGATGGGCGCGGGCATCGCGGTCGCGGCGCTCGACGCCGGGCTGCCGGTGACGATGATCGAGCGCGATGAAGCGTCGCTCGCGCGCGGCCGGGCGCACGTCGAGAAGGTGTACGACGGCCTCGTCGCGAAGGGGCGGATGACGCCGGCCGCGCACGCGGCGCGGCTCGCGCGCTTCAAGGGCAGCACGTCGTACGACGCGCTTGCGCAGGCCGACGTCGTGATCGAAGCCGTGTTCGAGGACATGGCCGTGAAGCAGGCCGTGTTCGCCGAGCTCGCCCGCGTGTGCAAGCCGGGCGCGGTGCTCGCGACCAACACGTCGTATCTCGACATCGACGCGCTCGCCGCGAGCATCGACCGGCCGGCTGACGTGATCGGCCTGCATTTCTTCTCGCCGGCCAACGTGATGAAGCTGCTCGAAATCGTCGTGCCGGCGCGCGTGAGCCCGGACGTCGTCGCGACCGCGTTCGCGCTCGCGAAGCAGTTGAAGAAGACGCCGGTGCGCGCGGGCGTATGCGACGGCTTCATCGGCAACCGGATCCTCGCCGTGTACCGGACGGCGGCCGACTACCTGATGGAAGACGGCGCGTCGCCGTACCAGATCGATCGCGCGGTGCGCGAGTTCGGTTTCCCGATGGGCCCGTTCCAGGTGGTCGACCTCGCGGGCGGCGACATCGGCTGGGCAACCCGCAAGCGCCGCGCGGCGACGCGCGACCCGAACGCGCGCTACGTGGAGATTTCCGACCGGCTGTGCGAGCGCGGCTGGTTCGGGCAGAAGACCGGCCGCGGCTACTACCTGTATCCGGACGGCGCGCGCGTCGGCACGCCCGATCCGGAAGTGGAAGCGATCGTCGCGCAAGAACGCGCGAAGAAGGGCGTCACGCCGCGCACGTTCACCGACGGCGAGATCCTGCGCCGCTACCTCGCCGCGATGATCAACGAAGGCGCGAACGTCGTGCACGAGAAGATCGCGCTGCGCCCGCTCGACGTCGACGCGGTGTTCCTGTACGGCTACGGCTTCCCGCGCTATCGCGGCGGCCCGATGCACTACGCGGACACGGTCGGCCTCGCGAACGTGCTCGCCGATATCCGCGCGTTCGCGAAGGAGGATCCGCTGTTCTGGAAGCCGTCGCCGCTGCTCGTCGATCTCGTCGCGCGCGGCGCGGATTTCGCGAGCCTGAACCGCATCGACTGAACGCCAACCGCATTTGCAACGGACCGAAGATGGACCTCGATTTCACGCCCGAAGAAGAAGCCTTCCGCGCGGAAGTGCAGCGCTTCCTGCAAGCCGAACTGCCCGAGCGCATCGCGCGCAAGGTGAAGGGGGGCCTGCATCTGACGCGCGACGACATGCGCGAATGGCACGCGATCCTGAACGCGCGCGGCTGGCTCGCGAGCCACTGGCCGCGCGAATACGGCGGCCCCGGCTGGAGCGTCGCGCAGAAGTTCCTGTTCGACAACGAATGCGCGCTCGCCGGCGCACCGCGCATCGTGCCGTTCGGCGTGAACATGCTCGGCCCCGTGCTGATCAAGTACGGCAGCGACGCGCAGAAGCGCCATTGGCTGCCGCGCATTCTCGACGGCACCGACTGGTGGTGCCAGGGCTATTCGGAGCCGGGCGCCGGCTCCGATCTCGCGGCGGTGAAGACGAGCGCGATGCGCGTTGGCGATCACTACGTCGTGAACGGCCAGAAGACGTGGACCACGCTCGGCCACTACGCGAACATGATCTTCTGCCTCGTGCGCACCGCGACCGACGTGCGCAAGCAGGAAGGCATCAGCTTCCTGCTGATCGACATGAACACGCCGGGCGTCGAGGTGCGCCCGATCATCACGCTCGACGGCGAGCACGAGGTGAACGAGGTGTTCTTCACCGACGTGCGCGTGCCCGTGGAAAACCTGGTCGGCGAAGAGAACCGCGGCTGGACCTACGCGAAATACCTGCTCACGTACGAGCGCACCAACATCGCCGGAATCGGCTTCTCGACCGCCGCCCTCGACCGGCTGCGCGCGGTGGCCGCGAAGGTCACGAAGAACGGCCGGCCGCTCGCGGACGATCCGTTCTTCGCGGCACGTGTCGCGCGCGTCGAGATCGAACTGGAAAACATGCGCACGACCAACCTGCGCGTGCTGGCCGCGGTCGCGGGCGGCGGCGTGCCGGGCGCGGAAAGCTCGATGCTGAAGATCCGCGGCACGCAGATTCGCCAGGAAATCACCGCGCTGATGCGGCGCGCGATGGGGCCGTATGCGCAGCCGTTCGTCGAAGAGGCGCTCGACGCCGACTACGCGGGCGAACCGGTCGGCCCCGACGAAGCCGCGAGCGCCGCGCAGCAGTACTTCAACAACCGGAAGCTGTCGATTTTCGGCGGCTCGAACGAGATCCAGAAGAACATCATCGCGAAGATGATGCTCGGGCTGTAACGGGGGACGCGACGATGGATTTCCAGCACACAGAAGACCGCCGGATGCTGGCGGACACGTTGAACCGCTTCATCGCCGAACAGTACGCGTTCCCGGTGCGCGACCGCATCGCGCAGTCGGCCGAAGGCTTCGACCGCGCGATGTGGCGGCGCTTCGCCGAACTCGGCACGGTCGGCGCGCTGTTTCCGGAAGCCGACGGCGGCTTCGGCGGCGCGGGCTTCGACATCGCCGTGGTGTTCGAATGCCTCGGGCGCGGGCTCGTCGTCGAGCCGTTCCTCGGCGCGCTGCTGGCCGGCCGTGCGCTGTCGCTCGCGGGCGGCGATGCGCATCGCGACAAGCTCGCCGCGCTGATCGACGGCAGCGCGAGCGCCGCGTTCGCGCACGACGAGCCGGGTTCGCACTACGAGCTGACGACCGTGCGCACGCGCGCCGAACGTGCGGGCGACGGCTGGGTGTTGACGGGCGCGAAGGGCGTCGTCGACCAGGCCGCGCAGGCGGCGTTCTTCGTCGTCAGCGCGCGCGTGTCGGGGCGCGACGACGACGCGGCCGGCATCGGCCTGTTCGTCGTGCCGGCCGAGGCGCCGGGCGTGTCGCTGCGCGACTACCGGAAGATCGACGGCGGCCGCGCGGCCGAAGTGCGCTTCGAGCGCGTCGCGCTGCCGGCCGATGCGGCGCTCGGCACCCACGACGGCGAAGCGGGCGCCGAGCTGCTCGAACGCGTGCTCGGCTACGGGCTGCTCGCGCTGTCGGCGCAAGCGCTCGGCGCGATGGACGTCGCGAAGGAGGCGACGCTCGAGTATCTGCGCACGCGCAAGCAGTTCGGGATGCCGATCGGCAGCTTCCAGGCGCTGCAGCACCGGATGGCCGATCTGCTGCTCGAAGTCGAGCAGGCGCGCTCGGCCGTGATCAACGCGGCCGCGCAGCTCGATGCGCCGCGCGCGGTGCGCGAGCGCGCGCTCGCGGCGGCGAAATACAGCATCGGCCGGATCGGCACGCTCGTCGCCGAGGAATGCATCCAGCTGCACGGCGGAATCGGGATGACGTGGGAATTGCCGCTCGCGCACTACGCGAAGCGGCTCGTGATGATCGATCACCAGCTCGGCGACGAGGATCACCATCTCGCGCGCTACATCGCGCTGTCCAAACGATAACGGCGCAAACGCGAATGGAGGAGACGACGATGACGAACGACACGCGCGCGCTGCCGCTGGCCGGCGTGAAGGTGCTCGATTTCTCGCGCGTGCTCGCGGGCCCGTGGTGCGCGATGGTGCTCGCCGATTTCGGCGCGGAAGTGATCAAGGTCGAGCATCCGGCGCGCGGCGACGATACGCGCGACTGGGGGCTGCGGATCGGCGACACCGAGACCACGTATTTCAACAGCGTGAACCGCAGCAAGCGCTCGATCTGCGTCGACCTGCAGACGGACGCCGGCCAGCGCATCGCGCGCGAGCTGGCCGCCCGGGCCGACGTGGTGCTCCACAACTTCAAGTGCGGCGGCGCGGAGAAGCTCGGGCTCGGCTATGACGCGCTGGCCGAGCTGAATCCGCGCCTCGTGCACTGCGCGATCTCCGGCTACGACCGTTCGGGCCCGGAGGCCGCGCGGCCCGGCTACGACCTCGTCGTCCAGGGCGAGGCCGGGCTGATGGCGCTGAACGGCGAGGCCGGCCAGCCGCCGCTGAAGTTCGGCGTCGCGGCGGTCGACCTGTTCACCGGCATGTATTCGGCGCAGGCGATCCTCGCCGCACTTTACGAGCGCCATGCGACGGGGCGCGGTCGCCGCATCGAGATGGCGCTGTTCGACTGCGGGCTGATGATCACCGCGTACTACGGGCTCGACGCGCTGCTGATGGGCGAGGACCCGCCGCGCTACGGCAACGCGCATCCGTCGATCGTGCCGTACGGCGTATTCGATGCGGCCGACGGCCCGCTCGTGATCACGGTCGGCAACAACACGCAGTTCGCGCGCTTTTGCGACGCGATCGAGCGGCCCGATCTCGCGGCCGACGAACGCTACAGGACCAACCTCGGCCGTTCGGAGAATCGCGCCGACCTGCTGCCCGAGATTCGCCGCGAACTCGCGCGCCGCTCGCGTGCGACGCTGCTGGCGGCGCTCGCCGCCGCGGGCATTCCGTGCGGCGAAGTGCTCGGGCTGCACGAAGCATTGACGTCGGAACGCGCCACCCGCGCCGGGCTCGTCACGCGGCAGCCGCATCCGGTCGCGGGCGGGGTCGACGTGCTCGCGCCGCCGTACCGCTTCGACGGCGCGCGGCTGCCGGTGCGCGGTGCGCCGCCGGTGCTCGGCGCGGATACGGACGCGGTGCTCGGCGGCTGGCTCGGGATGTCGGCCGACGAGGTTGCGCGGCTGCGTGCGGCTCGCGTCGTGTAACGCGTTGCATGGATTGCCGCCGCGGCGCGGGCGGAGCAGTCGATACGCGCCGACCATCCACGAGACAGCTCTCGCGATACGACGAGACGATATTGGAGACAACATGGAGCTTTCCGTCATCGAATCGGTCACGGCGCGCCCTGACTACCAGCAGCTCGTGCGGGCACGGCGCCGCTTCAGCTTCATGCTGACGGCGCTGATGATCGCCACGTACTACGGCTTCATCCTGCTCGTCGCGCTCGCGCCGCACGTGCTCGCCGCGCCGCTGTACCGCGGCGCGACGACGACGGTCGGGATCGCCGCGGGCGTCGCGATCATCCTCGTCGCGATCGGCCTGACCGCGTGCTACGTGCTGCGCGCGAACCGCGCGTTCGACCGCCGCGTCGACGCGATCCTGCAGCGTTCGTAACGGAGGCCGACATGCGATTCGTTTCGCGCGCGCTCGTCGCGCTGGCCGTTCTCGTTTCCTCCGCCGCCCGTGCGACCGGCGTCGCCGGGCCGATGCCCGACAAGGTCGAGCTGAACCCGGTCGCGATCGGGATGTTCTTCGCGTTCGTGTTCGCGACGCTCGCGCTCACGCGCTGGGCCGCGCGCCGCACGCGCTCGACACGCGACTTCTACACGGCCGGCGGCGGCATCACCGGGCTGCAGAACGGGCTCGCGATCGCGGGCGATTACATGTCGGCCGCGTCGTTCCTCGGGCTGTCGGGCATGGTGTTCATGTTCGGCTTCGACGGGCTGATCTATTCGATCGGCTTCCTGGTGGGCTGGCCGTTCGTGATGTTCCTGATCGCCGAACCGTTGCGCAACCTCGGCAAGTTCACGTTCGTCGACGTCGTCGCGTACCGCTTCGCGCAGCGGCCGATCCGGCTGCTGACGTCCGCGAACGCGCTGACGATCGTCGTGCTGTATCTCGTCGTGCAGATGGTCGGTGCGGGCAAGCTGATCCAGCTGCTGTTCGGGCTGTCGTACGGCACGGCCGAGCTGATCGTCGGCGTGTTGATGGTCGTCTACGTGTTCTTTGGCGGGATGACCGCGACCACCTGGGTGCAGGTGATCAAGGCCGTGCTGCTGCTCTGCGGCGCGACGCTGCTCGCGTTGCTGGCGCTCGGCGAATTCGGCTTCGACATCGACGCGATGTTCCGCCGCGCGGTGGCCGTGCATCCGGGCGCGCTGTCGATCATGGGGCCGGGCAAGCTGATCCGCGATCCGGCCAATGCGCTGTCGCTCGGCATCGCGCTGATGTTCGGCACGGCCGGCTTCCCGCACATCCTGATGCGCTTCTTCACGGTGCCGAACGCGAAGGAGGCGCGCAAGTCGGTGCTCTACGCGACGGGCTTCATCGGCTATTTCTACCTGCTGACCTTCGTGATCGGCTTCTCGGCGATCGTGCTGCTCGCGCAGCATCCGGAATTCTTCCGGCTCGGCGCGAACGGCACGTTCAACCTGACGCACGACCTGCTCGGCGGCTCCAACATGGTCGCGGTGAAGCTCGCGCAGGCGGTCGGCGGCAACTGGTTCTACGGGTTCATCGCGGCCGTCACGTTCGCGACGATCCTCGCGGTGGTCGCGGGCCTCACGCTCGCGGGCGCGACGACGATCTCGCACGACCTGTACGCGCAGATGTGGGCGCGCGGCAAGCCCGACGAGCGGCTGGAAATGCGCATCTCGCGCGCGGCGACGATCGCGCTGTCGGCCGTCGCGATCGCGCTGTCGATCCTGTTCGAGCACGTGAACGTCGCGTTCATGGTCGGGCTCGTCGCGGCGGTGGCCGCGAGCGCGAATTTCCCGGTGCTCGCGATGTCGATCTTCTGGCGCGGGATGACGACGCGCGGCGCGGTGCTCGGCGGCGGCCTCGGCCTCGTGTCGGCGGTCGCGCTCACGGTGCTGTCGAAGTCGGTGTGGGTCGACGTGCTGCATCATGCGCACGCGCCGGTGTTCCTCGACAACCCGGCGCTCGTGTCGGTGCCGCTCGCGTTCGTCGGGATCGTCGTCGGCTCGCTCGCGGATCGCGGCGAGCGCGCGCGCCGCGAGCGCGACGCGTTCGCGCGGCAGGAGTTCTACGCGCAGACGGGCGTGCTCGCGAGCCGGGCCGTGCAGCACTGATTCGTCGGATCGATGTGCCCATCCGTCCGGATCGCCGGACGGATATTTTCCGGAAATCCGGAATCCCGGATTTCCTTGCCTGCCGCATTATGAGAAATACAATGAAAACAACGGCTTGAGGGGTTCCGAAAACCTGGCATCGACCTTGCATTATGAAAAGCACGGCCATCCCCCGGCCCGACTATTAAACCAAGGAGACAATCGATGACCACTGCCTTCCATCCCCTCCGGACGTCCTGAGGCATCGCTTGTTGCGGCACGGCAGCCGCGCGGGCGAGTGACTTTTCCCCTGGGCATTCGTCCGCGCGCGTGACGCCGTTTCCACCGGCTCATCATCTACTTCAGCAGGAACCATCGTGAAGAAGAAACCCTTCTACAAAGTGCTCTATGTGCAGGTGATCTTCGCCATCATCGTCGGCGTGATCCTCGGCCACTACTACCCGGCGCTCGCCACCGACATGAAGCCGCTCGGCGACGGGTTCATCAAGCTGATCAAGATGGTGATCGGCCCGATCATCTTCTGTACGGTCGTCACCGGCATCGCCGGCATGGAGGACATGAAGAAGGTCGGCCGCGTCGGCGGCAAGGCGCTGCTGTACTTCGAGATCGTGTCGACCTTCGCGCTGGTGCTCGGCCTCGCGGCCACGCACCTGCTGCGTCCGGGCGTCGGCTTCAACATCGATCCGGCGACGCTGAACGGCAAGGAAGTCGCGTCGTACGCGGCGAAGGCGCACGGGCAGTCGACCGTCGACTTCCTGATGCACATCATCCCGAACACGATGGTCGACGCGTTCGCGCAGGGCGAAATCCTGCAGATCCTGCTGATCGCGCTGCTGTTCGGCAGCGTGCTCGCGCACCTCGGCGAGCGCGGCAAGGTCGTGACCGACTTCATCGACGGCCTGACGCGCGTGCTGTTCGGCATCGTGCACATCGTCACGAAGCTGGCCCCGATCGGCGCGTTCGGCGCGATGGCGTTCACGATCGGCAAGTACGGCGTCGGCTCGCTGGTGCCGCTGCTCAAGCTGATCGGCACGTTCTATCTGACGTCGGTCGTGTTCGTGCTCGTCGTGCTCGGCGCGATCGCGCGCTTCACCGGCTTCTCGATCATCCGCTTCGTGTCGTACATCAAGGAAGAGCTGCTGATCGTGCTCGGCACGAGCTCGTCGGAAGCCGCGCTGCCGCAGTTGATGGAAAAGCTCGAGAAGGCGGGCTGCTCGCGTTCGGTCGTCGGCCTCGTCGTGCCGACCGGCTATTCGTTCAACCTCGACGGCACCAACATCTACATGACGATGGCCGTGCTGTTCATCGCGCAGGCGACCAACATCGAGCTGACGTGGATGCAGCAGCTCACGCTGCTGGCCGTCGCGATGCTGACGTCGAAGGGCGCGAGCGGCGTGACCGGTGCGGGCTTCATCACGCTCGCCGCGACGCTGGCCGTCGTGCCGACGATCCCGCTGTCGGGCATGGTGCTGATCCTCGGCATCGACCGCTTCATGAGCGAATGCCGGGCGCTGACGAATATCGTCGGCAACGGTGTCGCGACCGTCGTCGTGTCGGCGTGGGAGAAGGAGCTCGACCGCAACAAGCTGCGCCAGGCGCTGAAGGGCGGCGCCGAAGTCGCGCCGACCGAGACGGCCGGCGTCTGACGCGATGAACGAGCAGGCGGCGGCACGGCCCGCCGGCCGTGCGGCCCGCGGCGGCCGGGGCATCGGGGCGGAGGCCTATGACACAATAGGCGATCCGCATCGCCAGGAAGCCTCGACCGTGACGCGCCGCCTGCTCATCCTCGTCGTGCTTGCCGCCGCGCTCGTCGCGGCGTGCGCGCTCACGTGGACGATCACGTGGCAGCGGGGCGTCGCCGAGCTGCAGCGCAATGCCGCGGTGCGCGTCGAGCGCACCACCAACGCGCTCAAGAGCACGCTCGACCGCTACGAATCGCTGCCTTATCTGCTCGGCAGCCATCCGTACGTGCAGGATCTGCTTGCCGAGCCGAAGCGCGGCGACTACACCGCCCGCGTCAACCGCTATCTCGAAGACCTCAACGAACACGCGCACGCGACCGTCACCTACGTGATCGGCGCGGACGGCCTGTGCGTCGCCGCCAGCAACTGGCGCGCACCCGACAGCTTCGTCGGGATCGAATACCGTTTCCGCCCGTATTTCCTCGATGCGATGAACGGCCGGGTCGGCCGCTTCTTCGGGATCGGCACGATCTCGCGCGATCCCGGCTACTACATCTCGCAGCCCGTGTGGCGCGACGGCAAGATCGCGGGCGTCGTCGTCGTGAAGCTCAATCTCGAATGGTTCCAGGGCGCCGACGCGTCCGAGCCGCTCGTCGTCGTGGACGATCACGGCGTCGTGTTCCTGTCGTCCGTGCCCGCGTGGAAGTACCACACGCTGCGCCCGCTCACGGGGCCCGTCGCCGCGTCGATCTACGAAACGCGCCAGTACGCGCAGCAACCGGTCACGCCGCTGCCGCTGCGTGTCGAGCAGACGCTCGGCGCCGATGCGGAGATCGTGCGCCTCGGTGCCGGCCGGCGCGCGCCGCGCTTTCTCGCCAGCAAGCGCCGGATCGGCGAGCCCGACTGGCTGCTCGTCACGCTCGCGCCGATCGCGCCGATCGATGCCGATGCGCGCAACGCCACGATCGTCACCGGCTTCGGCTTCGTGTCGGTCGCGCTGCTCGCGTTCTACTGGCGGATGCGCCGCGCCCGCGTGCGCGAGATGATCCGCGGCCGCGCGCTGCTGCAGCAGGCGTACGCGGAGCTGAACCGGCGCGTCGAGGAGCGCACGGCCGATCTGTCGCAGGCGAACGAGCAATTGCAGAAGGAAGTCGGCGACCGGATCCGCGCGGAGCAGGAACTGCGCGCCGCGCACGACGAACTGATCCAGGCGAGCAAGCTCGCCGCGCTCGGCCAGATGGCGGCCGGCATCACGCATGAACTGAACCAGCCGCTCGCGGCGCTGCGCAGCTTCTCGGACAACACGCGCGTGCTGCTCGATCGCGGCGAGCAGGCCGCTGCGCGCGAGAATCTCGAGGCGATCGCCGCGCTCACCGAGCGGATGGGCAAGATCACCAACCAGCTGAAGCTGTTCGTCGGCCGCGCGAAGCCGCGCAACGAGCAGGCGCTCGTCGTGCGCGCGCTGCGCAGCGTGCTGTCGCTGCTCGACGAGCGCCTGCGCGGCGTCGCGCTCACGCTGACGCTGCAGGACGCGACCGTCTCGCCCGCGCACGACGCACCGCTCGATCTGGCGCGCGACTATCCCGAACTCGTCGCGCGCTGCGAGGACCTGCGCCTCGAACAGGTGCTGATCAACCTGCTCGGCAACGCGCTCGACGCGGTGGCCGGCGTCGCGGCGCCGGCCATCGAGGTCACGATCGCGGTGTCGGCCGCGACGCTCGCGGTCGAGGTGCGCGACAACGGCTGCGGCATCGCGCCCGATTTGTTGCCGCGCCTGTTCGAGCCGTTCTTCACGACCAAGGAAATGGGGCGCGGGCTCGGGCTCGGTCTCGCGATCTCGTCGTCGATCGCGAGCGACGCGGGCGGCGCGCTGACCGCACGCAACGCACCGTCGGGCGGCGCGCTGTTCGTCTTGACGCTGCGGCGCGCCCGCACGCATCATCCGGACTCCGTGTCCGAGCCGGCGGGCTCGCATTAGCGTGAGCAGGCCGGTCGGCGAACGACCGGCATCAACGAGATGCCGCGCGCGCCGCGCGGCTTGTCAGGAGCGAGTGAGTACGATGGCCAACCGGCTGCAAGTGATCTATATCGAAGACGATGCGCTCGTGCGCCGGGCGAGCGTGCAGAGCCTTCAACTGGCGGGTTTCGACGTCGCCGGCTTCGAGTCGGCCGAAGCGGCCGAGAAGGCGATCGTCGCGGATACCGCCGGCGCGATCGTCAGCGACATCCGGCTGCCCGGCGCGAGCGGGCTCGACGTGCTCGCGCAGTGCCGCGAGCGCGTGCCCGACGTGCCGGTGATCCTCGTCACCGGGCACGGCGACATCTCGATGGCCGTGCAGGCGATGCGCGACGGCGCCTACGACTTCATCGAAAAGCCGTTCGCGGCCGAGCGCCTGATCGAGACGGTGCGCCGCGCGCTCGAGCGCCGCGAGCTCGTGCTCGAGAACCACGCGCTGCGGCGCGAGCTGGCCGGGCAGAACGTCGTCGCGCCGCGCATCATCGGCCGCAGCCCCGCGATCGAGCAGGTGCGCAAGCTGATCGCGAACGTCGCGCCGACCGACGCGTCGGTACTGATCAACGGCGACACGGGCGCCGGCAAGGAGCTGATCGCACGCAGCCTGCACGAGTTGTCGCCGCGCCGCGACAAGCCGTTCATCGCGGTGAACTGCGGCGCGCTGCCCGAGCCGATGTTCGAGTCGGAGATGTTCGGCTACGAGCCCGGCGCGTTCACCGGCGCCGCGAAGCGGCGCGTCGGCAAGCTCGAATACGCGTCCGGCGGCACGCTGTTCCTCGACGAAATCGAAAGCATGCCGCTCGCGTTGCAGGTGAAGTTGCTGCGCGTGCTGCAGGACGGCGTGCTGGAGCGGCTCGGCTCGAACCAGCCGATCCGCGTGAACTGCCGTGTGGTCGCCGCCGCGAAGGGCGACATGAGCGAGCTCGTCGCGGCCGGCACGTTCCGGCGCGACCTGCTGTACCGGCTCAACGTCGTGACGATCGCGTTGCCGCCGCTCGCCGAGCGCCGCGAGGACATCGTGCCGCTGTTCGAGCATTTCATGCTCGATGCGGCCGTGCGCTACGGCCGGCCCGCGCCGGTGCTGACCGACCGGCAGCGCGCGAGCCTGATGCAGCGCGACTGGCCGGGCAACGTGCGCGAGCTGCGCAACGCCGCCGACCGCTTCGTGCTCGGCGTGGCCGACGTGCCGCAGCAAACGGGCGCCGCCGACGACGCCGACAACGACCAGACGCTGAAGGAGCGCATCGAGCAATTCGAGCGCGCGGTGATCGCCCAGGCGCTGAACCAGACGGGCGGCGCGGTCGCGGCAACGGCCGACCGGCTGCATGTCGGCAAGGCGACGCTGTACGAGAAGATGAAGCGTTACGGGCTGTCGGCGAAAGGCGAAACCGAGCGCTGAAAAGCAAACGGACCGCGGAACCGGGGCGTCCGGTCATGCGGTCCGTTGCGTGCCGGAACGGCGCGGTGCGCGCGCCTTCCGGCCGGATCGGGCGGCGCTCAGGCTGCGTTGCCGTCGAGCGCCTTCTTGAGCAGCGCGTCGAGTTCCGCGAATTGCGGCGCGCCGACGTAGCGCTTCAGGATCTTGCCGTCCTTGTCGACGACGAAGGTCGTCGGCGTGAGTTGCACGTTGCCGAACTGCTTCGCGACGCTGCCGTCGTCGAGCGCGACCTTGAACGGCAACTGGCGCGTCTGCGCGTAATTCGCGACGTACATCGGCGGATCGTAGTTCATCGCGACCGCGACGAATTCCAGCCCCTGACCCTTGAAGCGATTGTAGGTATCGACCATCTGCGGCATTTCCTGCATGCAGGTCGCGCAGCTCGTCGCCCAGAAATTCACGAGATAGACCTTGCCCTTCAGGTCGCCGGCGGTCGAGACTTTCTGGCCCGACAGCAGCGTGAAGGTGGCGTCCGGCACGCTGGACTTGCCGTTGAACGCGAAGAAGCCGGCGACGGCGATCGCCGCGACGACGGCGGCCGCGGCGAGGTAGCGGACGGGGCCGGCACTGCGGCGGGTGGAAGGCGTGGTGTTCATCTGGTGCTCTCGGAGTCGATGACGCTGATCGACGCAAAGGACGTCGAAATTCGGCGCTCATTTTAGCGCGAATGCGGTGCGCGCACCGGCAGCCGCCACGCATCCCGGTTTTCCGGTTCGACGGATAATGGTCGTTTTGCCTGCCGCGATCCACGCCATGCCGAAGGAAGTCATCGATTCGTTGCGTCCCCTTTTTCACTCGCTGCGACACTTCGCCGCGCTGGCCTGCGTGAGCGCCGCGCTCGCCGCGTGCTCGCCGTCGTACGACTGGCGCACGCTGCACAACGACGCCGGCTACACGATCGACCTGCCGGCGAAGCCGACCGTCGAGGAGCAGCCGGTGGCGCTCGGCGGTACGTCGATGCCGATGCGGATGCAGGCCGCGCACGTCGACGGCGCGGTATTCGCGGTCGGCACGCTGACGTTGCCCGACGATCGCGACGATACACGCCGCGCGGCGCTCGAATTCCTGCGCGCGGGGTTGTCGCGCAATCTCGAAGGCGCGCCGCGGACGGCGGCGGTGCCCGTGCCGCTCGCGGCCGGCGGCGCCGTGAACGGGCTCGAGCTGCGCATCGCGGGTGCCGCTGCCGGCGGCGATCGCGCGCGCAAGACGATCGTCGCGCGGCTCGCCGCGCGCGGCCGGCACGCGTACCAGGCCGTCGTGATCGCCGACGGGCCGCTCGCACAGGAGCAGCTCGATCAATTTTTCGGCTCGTTCAAACTCGATTGACGACGGCCGGCGAGCTCGCTCGGACACGCCGTGACAACTGAAAGTTCATTCGCAGCTTTCGACGCTAATCGCCGGATTTTGCGAGGGTTTTTC
Source organism: Burkholderia sp. MSMB1835 (assembly GCF_001526365.1). Taxonomy (NCBI): domain Bacteria; kingdom Pseudomonadati; phylum Pseudomonadota; class Betaproteobacteria; order Burkholderiales; family Burkholderiaceae; genus Burkholderia; species Burkholderia sp. MSMB1835. Next base: position 102,530 of record NZ_LOYP01000012.1, on the reverse strand, counting down.
GGCTATCCACAGCGCATGTGGATAACTTTGTTGAAAAGTGGCGGGGATTTCCCGCGAAGCCGCGCGGGACGGCCTTCCGGCCCGTTTGGTCGCCCATCCTCCTTTTGAGAAAAATCAATCGAAACAACGGGATACGAATTCCGCCCGGCAAAGGCCGCGACGAGCCGCGATCCAGGGCCGGATTCGTGGAATTGTGTATAAGTCAAGTCTTGACAGCCTGATTTTGTCCTCCTGGGCCGCTCACGGCGCCGTCAGTGCACGCCGGTAGCGGATCGCCTCGGCGATCTGCGCGGCCGTCGGCAGCGGATCGCCGGCCAGATCGGCGATCGTCCGCGCGACTTTCAGCACGCGGAAATACGCACGCGCCGACCAGCCGAAGCGCTCGCCGGCCTCGCGCAGCAGCCGCTCGCCTTCGTCGGTCGGTCGGCACAGGTCGTCGGTTTCGCGGCCGCTCAGCATGTGATTCGTCTTGCCCTGTCGTTCGAGCTGCAGCGCACGCGCCTGCGCGACCCGGGCCGCCACCGCCGCGCTCGGCTCGCCGGGCGCCGTCGCGCGGGTCGCGAGTTCGGCCGGCGACAGCGCGGGCAGGTCGATCTGGATGTCGATGCGGTCGAGCAGCGGCCCCGACAGCTTGCGCAGATAGCGGGCGGCCGCGTCCGGCGAGCAGCGGCAGCGCCCGGACGGATCGCCGTGCCAGCCGCACGGGCACGGGTTCATCGCGGCGATCAGCTGGCACGCGGCGGGGAAGTCGGCCTGCTGGGCCGCGCGCGAGATCGTGATGCGACCGGCTTCGAGCGGCTCGCGCAGCATTTCCAGCACGTGCCGGTCGAATTCCGGCAGTTCGTCGAGAAACAGCACGCCGAGGTGCGCGAGCGTGATTTCGCCCGGCTGTGGCGGATTGCGGCCGCCGACCAGCGCGGCGGCGCTCGACGAGTGATGCGGCGCGCGGAACGGCCGGCGGCGCCACTGCGCGGGCGAGAAGCCGAGCCGGCTCGCGGACAGCAGCGCGGCCGAGGTCAGCGCCTCGTCGTCGGTCAGCGGCGGCAGCAGGCCGGCCAGCCGCGCCGCCAGCATCGACTTGCCGGCGCCCGGCGGCCCGACCATCAGCATGTGATGGCCGCCCGCGGCGGCGACTTCCAGCGCGCGTCGCGCGCCGCGCTGGCCGATGACGTCCGCGAGATCGGGCGCGGCGGGTGCCGGCAGGCCGTCGAGACAGGGCGCGGCGACCGGCGCGAGCCGCCCGTCCGGCGCATCGGCGAGGTGCGCGCACAGCGCCGGCAGGTCGCGCGCGCCGAATACGGTCACGCCCGGCACGAGGGCGGCCTCGGCGGCGCTGTCGAGCGGCAGGTACAGCTCGGGCGGACGCGCTGTCGCGCTCGAATCGCGCGGAGCGCCGGAATCCACGCCCGGGCCGCCGGCCAGGCCCGCGCCGGATTCCTCCGCACGCCGGTCCCGCGCGGCGCCGCACGCCATCGCGAACGCGCCGCGCATCGGCCGCAGCGCGCCCGTCAGCGACAGCTCGCCCGCGAATTCGCGGCCGGCCAGCGCGTCGGCCGGGATCTGGCCGTTCGCGGCGAGAATGCCGAGCGCGATCGGCAGGTCGAAGCGGCCCGACTCCTTCGGGAGGTCGGCCGGCGCGAGATTGACGGTGATGCGGCGCACCGGGAATTCGAATCCGCAGTTCTGCAGCGCGGCGCGCACGCGCTCGCGGCTTTCGCGGACTTCGAGATCGGGCAGCCCGACGATCGAGAACGACGGCAACCCGTTGGCGAGATGGACTTCGACGGTGACGTCCGGCGCGCGGCCGGAGGCGGGCGCGCGACTGCGCACCACGGCGAGCGACATGGCGAGGCTCCTGTAAACAGGCGGACGACGGCCGTTCGGGGCCGCATGCCGCGGGACTCGGAGGAATCGGGTGCGCGCTTGCCGGCGTGGCGCGGGGAAAGAACGAGGTGCTGCGAAGAGCGACGAACTGCGAAGAGCGACGGACTACGAAGAGCGATCGACTACGAAGAGGGGCTGCGAAGAACGACGGACGACGAAGCGTGGCGAAACGGCTTCGGGGTGGCGGGCGCGGGCCGCACGAGGCGGCCCGCGCCCGGACCTTGCGGCCGGTGGGGCGTCAGGCCTGCGGGGCGGCGAGCTTCTGCTCGAGTTCCGCGACGCGCTTCTCGAGCTCCTCGAGGCGCACGCGGGTGCGGGCGAGCACCTGTGCCTGCGTATCGAATTCCTCGCGCGTGACGAGATCGAGCTTCGAGAAGCCTTGCGACAGCATGGCCTTCACGTTGCGCTCGACGTCCTTGGCCGGCGAGTTTTTCAGCAAATCGCTGACGCGCGACTGCAGATCGTTGAAAACGTCGCTGGGTTGCTTCATGTGATTCCCCTTCCTTGCACAAAAAATGTGCATCTTCAGTTGCATACGTGCCCATGATGCACGCATGACCGGAAATGGTGCGCGCGGGGCGCGAATTCCGGGCATGGCGCCCGCATGGGTGAATGGCCCGGCGATCCGGGACGTGCGTGCACTCTAGCAACGATCCTTTCGCCGCGCCAGCAAACCGGGCCATGTTGGCCATTCGGCCGGGCTTTCGGGCCTTACATCGCGGGATGCGACCCCGTTCCGGAGCCCTTCGAGACGGTGCTCGGACCAACATGGCATGCGAGTTGCTGAGAAGAGTCCGTTACAACATTCCAACTCATCCGACGGGACAACCCAGCGAGAGGACTTCATGAAACTCATTACCGCAATCATCAAGCCGTTCAAGCTCGATGAGACGCGCGAAGCGCTGTCGGCGCTCGGCGTCTCGGGCATCACGGTGACGGAGGTCAAAGGGTTCGGGCGCCAGAAGGGGCACACCGAGCTGTACCGCGGCGCCGAATACGTGGTCGATTTCCTGCCGAAGATGAAGATCGAGGCGGCCGTGTCCGACGATCTCGTCGACCAGGCGGTGGAAGCGATCGAGCGGGCGGCGCGCACGGGCAAGATCGGCGACGGCAAGATCTTCGTCACGCCGATCGAACAGGTGATCCGGATTCGCACCGGGGAGACAGGCGCGGACGCGCTGTAACAGAACAGACAAGACAAGCGACAAGAGGAAACCCAAGATGCGCAAACTTCTGATGTCCCTGCTGATGGCCGGCTCGCTGATCGCGGCTGGCGTTGGCTCCGCGCTCGCCGACGACGCGGCGTCCGCCGCGGCTGGTTCCGCCGCGGCTGCTTCCGCGCCGGCCGCCGCCACTTCCGACGCATCGGCTGCCGCCGCACCCGCTTCGGCGCCGGCCGCCGACGCATCCGCCGCCGCTGCCGCACCCGCTTCGGGCGCGGCCGACGCATCGGCCGCCGCATCCGCGCCGGCCGCCCCGGCGGCGCCCACCGCGCCGTTCTCGGTCGATTCGTCGAAGATCAGCGCGGGCGACACCGCGTGGATGCTCACGTCCACCGCGCTCGTGCTGTTCATGACGATCCCCGGCCTCGCGCTGTTCTACGCGGGCATGGTCCGCAAGAAGAACGTGCTCGCGACCGTGATGCAAAGCTTCGCGATCACCGCGCTGATCACGGTGCTGTGGACGGTGGTCGGCTACAGCCTCGCGTTCACGCCGGGCAACGGCTTCATCGGCGGCCTGTCGCGCGTGTTCCTGCACGGCATGAACTACATCAAGGGCGACAAGGCGACGACGCTGACGGTCAGCCATCTCGCGTCGACGATTCCGGAGTCGGTCTACTTCGTCTACCAGATGACGTTCGCGATCATCACGCCGGCGCTGATCTGCGGCGCGTTCGCCGATCGCATGAAGTTCTCGGCGATGCTCGTGTTCATGACGCTCTGGTCGCTGATCGTCTATGTGCCGATCGCGCACATGGTGTGGGAGCCGACCGGCTGGCTGTCGGCGGACGGCGTGCTCGACTTCGCGGGCGGCACCGTCGTGCACATCAACGCCGGTATCGCGGGCCTGATGTCGTGCCTGGTGCTCGGCAAGCGCGTCGGCTACGGGCGCGAATCGATGGCGCCGCACAACCTCGTGCTGACGATGATCGGCGCGTCGATGCTGTGGGTCGGCTGGTTCGGCTTCAACGCGGGTTCCGCAGTCGCGGCCGACGGCCGTGCCGGCTTCGCGATGCTGACGACGCAGGTCGCGACGGCCTGCGCGGCGCTCGGCTGGATGTTTGCCGAATGGATCGCGAAGGGCAAGCCGTCGGTGCTCGGCATCGTGTCGGGCGCGGTCGCGGGTCTGGTGGCGATCACGCCGGCGGCCGGCTTCGTCGGCGTGGCGGGCGCGCTCGTGATCGGTATCGCGGCGGGCGTCGTGTGCTTCTGGTCGGCAACGTGGCTCAAGTCGAAGCTCGGCTACGACGATTCGCTCGACGCGTTCGGCGTGCACGGCGTGGGCGGGATCCTCGGCGCACTGCTGACCGGCGTATTCGCGGTCAAGGACATCGGCGGCATGGACGGCAGCCTGCTGCTGCAGGCGAAGGGCGTGCTGATCACGCTCGTGTACAGCGGCGTGCTGAGCTTCGTGCTGCTGAAGCTGATCGATCTGACGATCGGCTTGCGCGTGTCCGAAGAGGAAGAGCGCGAAGGCCTCGACGTGGTGCTGCACGGCGAGCACGTGGAATAAGTCACACGAACCATGGCGGGCCGCCGCGACGACGGCGCCCGCCCCCGAATGAGCGCAGCGACTTCGGCCCGCCTACCCGGCGGGCTTTTTTTCTCCTGACGCGTGCTGCCGTAGCGGATAACCCTTTACTCTATCGGGTCAATAGCCGAAAACTTCCTCCATATCCTTGTGAAGCCGGGAACAATCCCCAAATGGGCAAGGCAATTGCTCTACAATCTTCATTCTCCCGCTCGCGAGTGATTCATGGTTCCCCACCTCGTTACCGCGTTGAACGGTCCGCTGCTCGAACTCGAGCAGAAGATCCTCGACGCGACGCCTGCGATCGAACGCTGGTTCAGGCTCGAATGGCAGGAACACACCCCGCCGTTCTATTGTTCGGTGGACCTGCGCAATGCCGGCTTCAAGCTGGCGCCCGTCGACGCGAACCTGTTTCCCGGCGCCTTCAACAATCTGCCGTCCGAAGTGCTGCCGCTCGCCGTGCAGGCCGCGATGGCCGCGATCGAGAAGATCTGCCCGGACGCGAAGAATCTGCTCGTGATTCCCGAGCTGCCGACCCGCAACGCGTTCTACCTGGAAAACGTCGCGCGCCTCGCGACGATCATGCGCCAGGCCGGCCTGAACGTGCGTTTCGGCTCGCTCGACCCCAGCATCACCGACATGACGCCGATCACGCTGGCCGACGGCCAGAAGATCGTGCTCGAACCGCTCGAGCGTTCGCAGCGCCGCCTCGGCCTGAAGAATTTCGATCCGTGCTCGATCCTGCTGAACAACGACCTGTCGGCCGGCATCCCGGCCGTGCTGGAAAACCTGCACGAACAGTACCTGCTGCCGCCGCTGCACGCGGGCTGGGCCGTGCGCCGCAAGTCGACGCACTTCGCGTGCTACGACGACGTCGCGAAGAAGTTCGCGAAGATGGTCGGCGTCGATCCGTGGATGGTGAATCCGTATTTCGCGCACGTCGAAGGCGTCGACTGGCAGGCGCATGAAGGCGAGCAGGCGCTCGCCGACGCGATCGACGGCGTGCTGAAGAAAATCGCGCGCAAGTACCGCGAATACGGGATCAGCGAGAAGCCGTACGTCGTCGTGAAGGCCGACGCGGGCACCGCGGGCCGCGGCGTGATGACCGTGCACGACGCGGCCGAGATCGGCCGCATGACGAAGGCCGAGCGCGCGCAGATGGCCGAGTCGAAGGCCGGCCTCGCGGTGCGCGACGTGATCGTGCAGGAAGGCGTCTACACGTTCGAGCGCGTCGGCGACGAGGTGGCCGAGCCGGTCGTGTACATGATCGACCGCTACGTGGTCGGCGGCTTCTACCGCACGCACGGCGGCCGCGAGCGCGACCAGAACCTGAACGCGCCCGGCATGCACTACGTGCCGCTCGGCTTCGAGCACACCGCGCTGCCGGATGCCGGCGCGAAGCCGGGCGCCGCGCCGCCGAACCGTTTCTACATGTACGGCGTCGTCGCGCGGCTGTCGCTGATCGCGTCGTCGATCGAACTGGAAAAGACCGACCCCGAAGCCATCCAGGTGTAACGGACTTCGCTACGTACAGGACCCGCATGGACATTCTTTTTATCGCCGACCCGCTCGAGCATTTCAAGATCTACAAGGATTCGACCTACGCGATGATGGCGGAGGCCGCCCGGCGCGGGCATGCGGTGTACGCGTGCGAACCGCGCCACCTCGCGTGGACGGGCTCGGCCGTCGAGGCCGACGTGCGGCGCATCGCGTTCGTCGGCGAACTGGACGACCTGCATCGCGACACCTGGTTCGACGCGGGCGCGGTCGATGCGCGCCGTCTCGAATCGTTCGGCGCGGTGCTGATGCGCAAGGATCCGCCGTTCGACATGGAGTACGTGACGTCGACGTGGCTGCTCGAGCTGGCCGAGCGTGCCGGCGCACGCGTGTTCAACCGGGCGCAGTCGATCCGCGACCATTCGGAGAAGCTCGCGATCGGCGAATTTCCGCAGTTCGTCGCGCCGACGCTCGTCACGCGCGACGCGAAGCGGCTGCGCGCGTTCCACGCCGAGCACGGCGACGTGATCCTGAAGCCGCTCGACGGAATGGGCGGGATGGGCGTGTTCCGCGTGAAGCCGGACGGCATGAACCTCGGTTCGATCGTCGAGATGCTGAGCCACGACGGCACGCGCTCGGTGATGGCGCAGAAGTTCATCCCCGAGATCAAGGCCGGCGACAAGCGCATCCTGCTGATCGGCGGCGAGCCGGTGCCGTATTCGCTCGCGCGGATTCCGCAGGGCAGCGAGGTGCGCGGCAATCTCGCCGCGGGCGGGCTCGGCGTCGCGCAGCCGCTGACGGCCCGCGACCGCGAGATCGCCGCAACGCTCGGGCCCGTGCTCGCGTCGCGCGGGCTGCTGCTGGTCGGCCTCGACGCGATCGGCGACTGGCTGACCGAGGTGAACGTCACGAGCCCGACGTGCTTCCGCGAGATCATGGAGCAGACGGGCTTCGACGTCGCCGCGATGTTCATCGACGCGCTGGAGCGTGCGGCCGCGTAGGCCGCCTTCCGCGCAACCCCGGCGGCGGCCGCGCAGGCCCCCCGTCGCCGGAGCCGCTTGACCGGCCTGCTACAATGCCCGCTTGCCCGGTGCCGCGATCGGCGCACCGAAGGCCCGGCGGTCGGGCCGACACTGTTGCAAGGCTGAACATGAAACGTTCCCCATACTCGCTACGCTTATTGCCCCGCCGCGGGGTATCGGCCCGCCAGGGGCGGCCGGGAGCGATCTGACATGGCCGGGATTCTGATCATCGCGCACGCGCCGCTCGCCACCGCGCTGCGGGACTGCATCGCGCACATCTACGGCGGCGTGCCCGCCCGCATCGGCTGCATCGACGTGATGGCGGACAGCGATCCGGCCCAGGTGATGGCGTTTGCGCACGCGGAACTGGCGCGGCTCCGGGAAGACAACGGCGTGGTCGTGCTGACCGACATGTACGGCGCGACGCCCGCGAACATCGCGGGCCAGCTCGCGAAGCTCGACAACGTGCGCGTGCTCGCGGGCGTGAACCTGCCGATGCTCGTGCGGGCCGTCTGCTACCGCACCGTGCCGCTCGACAAGCTGGTCGACAAGGCGCTGTCCGGCGGCGCGAAGGGCGTTCACGAGGTGTCGGCCGGCACGCCGCCGCCGCCGTCGGAGACCGGCTGCGGCCAGTGCGCGCCGATTCCGCCCGAACCGCAACCGCGCACCGAATCGCACTGAGCCGCCGTTTTCCGTTTTAGCCCGACCCGCCGGCGCGCGCCGCCGGCGGTCCCGACCGACCCGACCGAGAATCATGCTTCAACAAGAAACCACCATCGTCAATAAATTGGGGCTCCATGCGCGCGCATCGGCCAAGCTTACGCAACTGGCCGGCAACTTCCAGTCGGAAGTCTGGATGACACGCAACGGGCGCAAGATCAATGCGAAGAGCATCATGGGCGTGATGATGCTGGCGGCCGGCATCGGCAGCACCGTGACGATCGAGACCGAAGGGCCCGACGAGCGGGAAGCGATGGATGCGCTGCTGAAGCTGATCGCCGACAAGTTCGGCGAAGGCCAGTGAGCGCGACGCGGAATCATTGCCTTTTCCAGTCAGAATGCCGCGGATGTCGCGGCATTTTTTTCGTCGGAAGCATTGATGCGGAATGCGCAATGCTGCGCTGCATGCAGTCAGCGGGGAGTCGCGGAATTTATAATCGCTAACCGGGGTCATAAGCGCATCGCAGCAGTGTGCCGCGGCTTTACTTGTACAGAGGAGGTGCGCGTGTCCTTCACGCTGCATGGCATTCCCGTCTCACGAGGTATCGCGATCGGGCGAGCCTATCTGATCGCGCCGGCGGCGCTCGACGTCGCCCATTACCTGATCGAGGCCAATCAGACCGACGCCGAAGTGGAGCGATTCCGCACGGCGCGCGACGTCGTGCGTCGCGAGCTCGAAGCGCTGCGCGCCGACCTGACCGACGACACCCCGAGCGAAGTCGGCGCATTCATCGACGTCCACACGATGATCCTGAGCGACGAGATGCTCGTGCAGGAAACCATCGACCTGATCCGCACGCGCCGCTACAACGTCGAATGGGCGCTGACCGAGCAACTCGAGCTGCTCACGCGCCATTTCGACGACATCGAGGACGAATACCTGCGCGAGCGCAAGGCCGACATCGAGCAGGTGGTCGAGCGCGTGCTGAAGGCGCTCGCCGGTGCGCCGTCCGCGTCGCAGGCGCTCGACGGCGCGGCCGCGAACGGCACGAACGAGATGATCGTCGTCGCGCACGACATCGCGCCGGCCGACATGATGCAGTTCAAGACGCAGTCGTTCCAGGCGTTCGTCACCGATCTCGGCGGCCGCACGTCGCACACGGCGATCGTCGCGCGCAGTCTCGGCATTCCGGCCGCGGTCGGCGTGCAGCATGCGAGTGCGCTGATCCGCCAGGACGACCTGATCATCGTCGACGGCGACCAGGGCATCGTGATCGTCGATCCCGCGCCGATCGTCCTCGAGGAATATTCGTACCGCCAGTCCGAGAAGGTGCTGGAGCAACGCAAGCTGCAGCGCCTGAAGTTCTCGCCGACGCAAACGCTGTGCGGCACGAAGATCGACCTGTACGCGAACATCGAGCTGCCCGACGACGCGAAGGCGGCCGTCGAGGCCGGCGCGGTCGGCGTCGGCCTGTTCCGCTCCGAGTTCCTGTTCATGCATCAGAAGGAGATGCCGGAAGAGGAGGAGCAGTTCGCCGCGTACAAGCGCGCCGTCGAATGGATGAAGGGCATGCCGGTGACGATCCGCACGATCGACGTCGGCGCGGACAAGCCGCTCGACGCGCTCGACGAAGGCTACGAAACGGCACCGAACCCGGCGCTCGGCCTGCGCGCGATCCGCTGGAGCCTGTCCGAGCCGCAGATGTTCCTCACGCAGTTGCGCGCGATCCTGCGCGCGTCCGCGTTCGGCCAGGTGAAGATCCTGATCCCGATGCTCGCGCACGCGCAGGAGATCGACCAGACGCTCGACCTGATCCGCGAGGCGAAGCGCCAGCTCGACGACGCGGGGCTCGCGTACGATCCGAACGTGCGCCTCGGCGCGATGATCGAGATCCCGGCTGCGGCGATCGCGCTGCCGCTGTTCCTGAAGCGCTTCGATTTCCTGTCGATCGGCACGAACGACCTGATCCAGTACACGCTCGCGATCGATCGCGCCGACAACGCGGTCGCGCACCTGTACGACCCGCTGCATCCGGCCGTGCTGCACCTGATCGCGTACACGTTGCGCGAAGCGAAGCGCGCGGGCGTGTCGGTGTCGGTATGCGGGGAGATGGCGGGCGACCCGGCGCTCACGCGCCTGTTGCTCGGGATGGGGCTCACCGAGTTCTCGATGCATCCGAGCCAGTTGCTCGTCGTGAAGCAGGAGATCCTGCGCGCGCACCTGAAGGCGCTCGAAAAGCCGACGGCCGACGTGCTGGCCGCGTTCGAGCCGGAAGAAGTGCAGGCGGCGCTGCAGCGGCTGTCGATCGCCGAGCCGCGGGCGGATGCGGCTGCCTAGGCGTTCTTGCCGCCGCTAACCATCGCGAAACGTCACGCATGCGCGGCCCGCGCATGCCCGTCGCGCGTCAGTGCCGGCCCCTGCACACCGGGCAGTCGGCCTGGCGCGCGATTTTCATCGTCGTCCATTCCATCCGCAGCGAATCGAGCATCATCAGCCGCCCGTTCAGCGTCTTGCCGATGCCGCCGATCACGCGCAGCGCCTCGGCCGCCTGCATCGCGCCGATGATCCCGACGGTCGGCGCGAACACGCCCATCGTCGCGCACGCGACTTCCTCGAACGGCTGGTCTTCCGGAAACACGCACGCATAGCAGGGCGCGGCCGCGTCGCGGAAGTCGAACGTGCTGATCTGGCCGTCGAAGCGAAGCGCGGCGCCCGACACGAGCGGCACGCCGTGCGCGACGCATGCGCGGTTGATCGCGTGCCGCGTCGCGAAGTTGTCGGTGCAGTCGAGCACGACGCTCGCATGCGGCACGTGCGCGTCGAGCCACGCGTCGTCGACGCGCGCCGCGACCGCGTTCACCGTCACCTCCGGGTTCAGTTGCGCGAGCGTGTCGCGCCCCGATTCGACCTTGCTGCGGCCGACCGATGCCGTCACGTGCAGGATCTGCCGCTGCAGGTTCGTGAGGTCGACCGTATCGGCGTCGACGAGCGTGAGCGTGCCGACCCCCGATGCCGCGAGATACATCGCGGCCGGCGAGCCGAGGCCGCCCGCGCCGACGACGATCGCATGCGCGTCGAGAAAGCGCTGCTGCGCGTCGATGCCGATCTCGTCGACGAGGATGTGGCGGGAGTAGCGAAGGAGTTGATCGTCGTTCATGGGGGCTCGTGAGCGAGGCGGGCGGACGTTCGTTATTTTAGGCGCGCATGAAAAACGGGCCATCGCGGTCTTCCCGCGATGGCCCGTCGGATGCCGGCCGGCGCTTACTTCGGCGCGGAGGCGGGCTTCGGTGCGGAAGCCGGCTTCGCGGCGCTTGCGCCCGATGCCTTCGCGGCCGCGGCGGCCTTGCCGGCCGGGCTCTTCGTCGTGCTCTCGGCGAGCAGCGACTTCGATTCCTGGACCGGCTTGCCTTCGAGCTTGTTGAGCGCCTGCTGCATCATGAAGTCGTCGGCGCTGCCGAACTCGATCGGCTTGCGATCGCGATCCTTCTGGCGCTGCTCCGGCGTCTTCTTGTCGTTCTGCTCTTCGAGAATGCGCAACTGATCCAGCCGGCGCTGCTCGCGCTCTTCCTGTTCCTTCTTCTCGTTCGGATCCTGCGTGTTCGCGAGGTGGTTCGTGTAGTCGACCTCGCGCGTCACGAGCACGTCGTCCGGATCGCCGTCCGCGTACTGATCGACCGGCACGTCCGGCGTGATGCCCTTGTTCTGGATCGAACGGCCGCTCGGCGTGTAGTAGTACGCGGTGGTCAGGCGCAGCGCGGTGTCGGCCGTCATCGGGCGGACCGTCTGCACCGAACCCTTGCCGAACGTCGTCTTGCCCATGATCTGCGCGCGCTTCGAATCCTGCAGCGCACCGGCGACGATTTCCGACGCGGACGCCGAATACGCGTTCGTCAGCACGATCATCGGCACGGTCTTGAAGACCGGCGGCAGGTTCTTCAGCGGATCGCCGTCGAAGGACGGCAGGCGATAGTTGTCGTACGTATCGCGGTAGACCTGCTTCGAATCGGGGATCTGGCCGTTGGTCGACACGACGACCGAGTCGGGCGGCAGGAACGCGCCGGCCACGCCGACCGCGCTCTGCAGCAGGCCGCCGCCGTTGTTGCGCAGGTCGAGGATGAGGCCCTTCAGATTCGGTTGCTGGCGCGCGATGTCCTGCAGCTTCTGCGCGAGATCCGGCGTCGTGCGCTCCTGGAAGCTCGTGATGCGGACATACGCGTAGCCCGGATCGAGCATCTTCATCTTCACGCTCTGGACCTTGATGATCGCGCGCGTGACCGTGACCGGGAACGTGCGGTCGTCGCTCTTGCGGAAGATCGTCAGCGTGACCTTGGTGCCCGGCTCGCCGCGCATCTGCTTCACGGCCTTGTCGAGCGTCATGCCGCGCACCGGCTTGTCGTTGATGCGCGTGATCAGGTCGCCCGGACGGATGCCGGCGCGGAACGCCGGGGTATCCTCGATCGGCGAGATCACCTTGACGAGGCCGTCTTCCTGCGAGATCTCGATGCCGAGGCCCGCGAAGCGGCCCTTCGTCTGCTCCTGCAGCTCGTCATAGTCGGTCTTGTCGAGGAACGACGAGTGCGGATCGAGGCTCGACACCATGCCCTTGATCGCGGCCGTCAGCAGCTTCTTGTCGTCGACCGGTTCGACGTACTCGCGCTTGATCTGTCCGAATACTTCCGCGAACAGGCGGAGCTGGTCGAGGGGAAGCGGCGCCGTGGCGGTCTGCTCGGCCGATGCGGAAACCTGCAGCGTGGCGAACACGCCCGTGGCGAGGCCCGCGGCAATCAGGCCGATGTTCTTCAAATTCATTCGCATAGAGATCTGGTGCGGTCGGGAAGCGCGTGGCGGTAGCGGGGATGTAGCGGACAAGTATAACTGTTCGTCCGATAACTCAGTGGAACGGCGCGAAAAGCGTCGAAAAGGCCACAGAGGGCCGGCGGGGCACGCCGGGCGCGCTGTGCGGGGTTCGAAAGCGGATTCGACCGCAGCAGGGCCGCGAAGGTTCGCGCGACGTGCGGCCCGGCGTTCGAGGCCGGGCCCGGCACGCCGCGCCGGGCGTCAGCCCGCCTTGCCCTGCTTCGCGACGGCGGCCTGCGCCTGCGCGATCGCTTCCTGGTCGCCGAGGTAATAGTGCTTGATCGGCTTCAGGTTCTCGTCGAGTTCGTAGACGAGCGGCACGCCGTTCGGGATGTTCAGGCCGACGATGTCGCTGTCCGAGATGCCGTCGAGGTACTTGATCAGCGCGCGCAGCGAGTTGCCGTGCGCGGCGATCAGCACCTGCTTGCCGGCGCGCACCGCCGGCGCGATCGACTCGTTCCACAGCGGCAGCACGCGCGCGACCGTGTCTTTCAGGCACTCGGTGAGCGGCAACTGCTCGCGCGGCACCTTCGCATAGCGCGGGTCGCCGAACGGCGCGCGCTCGTCGGTCGGCTCGAGCGCGGGCGGCGGCGTGTCGTAGCTGCGGCGCCACACGAGCACCTGCTCGTCGCCGAACTTCGCGGCCGTTTCCGCCTTGTTCAGGCCCGACAGCGCGCCGTAGTGGCGCTCGTTCAGGCGCCACGAGTGGACGACCGGCAGGTACATCAGGTCCATCTTGTCCTGCACGTGCCACAGCGTGCGGATCGCGCGCTTGAGCACCGACGTATACGCGATGTCGAACGTGTAGCCGGCCTCCTTGAGCAACTCGCCGGCCTGGTAGGCCTCGTTGCGACCCTGTTCGGTCAGGTCGACGTCGACCCAGCCGGTGAAGCGGTTTTCCTTGTTCCACGTCGATTCGCCGTGGCGGATGAGAACGAGTTTGTACATGGATCTTGCGGTCGGTAGTGAAGGGAAGCGGGCGCGTCGCGCGGCGCCCGGACCGGGCCCGCCATCGCGCAAGGCGGTTATTTTATAATGGCGGGATTGTCCTCATCCGATTTCTCTTCTTCCGGCGGAATTCCGTGACGTTCTTTACCAATTACACCAACCTGGCCCTTATCGCGATCCTGGTGGTTTCCGGCGGCCTGCTCGCATGGCCCGCACTGCGCCGCGGTCGCGGCGGCCTGTCTGCCGCGGAGGCGACGCAACTCATCAACCGTCGCAACGCGGTCGTGATCGACCTGCGCGCGGCCGCCGATTTCGCCGCCGGCCACCTGCCGTCGGCGCGTCAGGTCGCGCCGGGCGAGATCGGCGCGAAAATTGCGCAGGTCGCGAAGAACAAGAGCACCCCGGTGCTGCTCGTCTGCCAGAACGGCCAGCAGTCGCAGAAGGCGGCGCGCGAGGTCGAGGCGGCGGGTTACGCCGAGGTGCACGTGCTCGAAGGCGGCGTGGCCGCCTGGCAGCAGGCCGGGATGCCGGTCGTCAAACAAGGAGTGGCGAAGTGAACAAGGTTTTGATGTACAGCACGCAGGTGTGTCCGTATTGCATGCAGGCCGAGCGCCTGCTGAAGCTGCGCGGCGTCGAGCAGATCGAAAAGGTGCTGATCGATCGCGATCCGGCCCGCCGCGAGGAAATGATGACGCGCACGGGGCGCCGCACGGTGCCGCAGATCTATATCGGCGACACGCACGTCGGCGGCTACGACGATCTGTCGAAGCTCGACCGCGAAGGCGGCCTCGTGCCGCTTCTGCAAGCGGCCTGATTAGGGCAGAATGGCCGCCGGCCGCGCCGCGGCTTGGGCGCGCAGGATTCATCCGTGGCGGCCGGCGAACAGCCGGGCCGCCCCGTCACCACTTTTAGGGAAACACCATGTCCGACGTCGAAAACCAACCGTTCTTCAACATCCAGCGCGTCTACCTGAAGGATATGTCGCTCGAGCAGCCGAATTCGCCGGCGATCTTCCTCGAGCAGGACATGCCGTCGGTTGAAGTCGAAGTCGACGTCAAGGCCGACCGCCTCGCGGAAAGCGTGTTCGAAGTCGTCGTGTCGGGTACCGTCACCGCGAAGGTGAAGGACAAGGTCGCGTTCCTGATCGAAGCGAAGCAGGCCGGCATTTTCGACATCCGCAACATTCCGGACGAACAGCTCGACCCGCTCGTCGGCATCGCGTGCCCGACGATCCTGTTCCCGTACCTGCGCTCGAACATCGCCGACGCGATCACGCGTGCGGGCTTCCCGCCGATCCACCTGGCGGAAATCAACTTCCAGGCGCTGTACGAGCAGCGTCTCGCGCAGCTTCAGCAGCAGGCTGGTGCGGCAGGCGCACCGAACGGCGCGCCGAATGGCACGACGCTGAACTGACGTTTCGCTCGGACCGGTGCTGGGTATGAAAGTAGCCGTTCTCGGCGCCGGTGCCTGGGGCACCGCGCTCGCGGGCCATCTGGCCGCGCGGCACGATACGCTTTTGTGGGCGCGCGACGCCGCGCTCATCGCCGGGCTGCAGGCCCGGCACGAAAATTCCCGCTATCTGGACGGCATCGCGCTGCCCGATGCGCTGCGCTACGACGCCGATCTCGGCGCCGCGCTCGCGCATGGCGCCGCGGACGACGCGCTGTGCGTGATCGCCGCGCCGGTGGCCGGGCTGCGCACGCTGTGTCGCGCGATGCGCGACGCAGGCTGCGTGCCCGCGCACATCGTCTGGGTCTGCAAGGGCTTCGAGGCCGACACGCATCTGCTGCCGCATCAGGTGATCGCGGCCGAGCTGCCCGAACAGCGGAGCAACGGCGTGCTGTCCGGCCCGAGCTTCGCGCGCGAGGTCGGACAGTCGCTGCCCGTCGCGCTGACGGTGGCGAGCACGTCGGCCGAATGCCGCGAGCGCACGCTCGCCGCGTTCCATCACGGCGCGATGCGGATCTATACGGGCGACGACGTGGTCGGCGTCGAGGTCGGCGGCGCGGTGAAGAACGTGCTGGCGATCGCGACCGGCATTTCCGACGGCCTCGGCCTCGGGCTGAACGCGCGCGCCGCGCTGATCACGCGCGGCCTCGCCGAAATGTCGCGGCTCGGCGTGGCGCTCGGCGGCCGCGCGGAAACCTTCACGGGCCTCACCGGCCTCGGCGACCT
Organism: Burkholderia sp. MSMB1835; assembly: GCF_001526365.1. NCBI lineage: Bacteria > Pseudomonadati > Pseudomonadota > Betaproteobacteria > Burkholderiales > Burkholderiaceae > Burkholderia > Burkholderia sp. MSMB1835. Next base: position 86,735 of record NZ_LOYP01000012.1, on the reverse strand, counting down.
GATCCTCACCGCGACGGGCGACCTGTCGCGCAACCGCACGGTCGGCCTGCAACTGGCGGCCGGCCGCACGCTGAACGACATCCTCGGCGCGCTCGGCCACGTGGCCGAAGGCGTGCGTTGCGCGCAGGCCGTGCTGGCGCTCGCGCGCGCGCAGTCGATCGAAATGCCGATCACGGAAGCGGTGTGCGGCGTGCTGTTCGACGGCATCGCGCCGCGCGACGCGGTCAGCGGTCTGCTGCGCCGCGACGCGCGCGCGGAGTAGGCTCGGCGGGATCGCCCGGCACGGGTGCGCCGGGCACGCGGCGCCAAAGCGGACTACGCTTGAAGCGTCTCCGGCGTTCCGCGAGGTCGTCATGCTGCAGATCTATTCCACCACGCTCGATGCGCAGGTCGTCGACATCACGACGCTCGACGTCGATGCGATCGTCAACGCCGCGAACGGCTCGCTGCTCGGCGGGGGCGGCGTCGACGGCGCGATTCACCGCGCGGCCGGCCCCGGCCTGCTCGCCGAGTGCCGCACGCTCGGCGGCTGCGACACCGGCGACGCGAAGCTCACGCGCGGCCACGGGTTGCCCGCGCGCTACGTGATCCACGCGGTCGGGCCGGTATGGTATGGCGGCGCGCGCGGCGAGGCCGAGCTGCTCGCATCGTGCTACCGGCGCGCGATCGAGCTGGCCGAAGAGGTTGCCGCGACGTCGATCGCGTTTCCGGCGATCAGTTGCGGCGTCTACCGCTATCCGGCCGAAGCCGCCGTCGATATCGCGGTCGGCACCGTCATCGAGATGCTCGCGCAGGCGCTGAACCTTGCCCGCGTGGTATTCGCGTGCTTTTCCCCCGACATCTACGACCTGTACCGCGCGCGCCTCGTGCGAACCTGACGCGTTCGGCGCCCGGGCTGCGTGCGGCGCGCGTCAGGCACCGCCTTCGAAGCCGGCCTGACGCCAGGCCTCGAACACGACCACCGCGACCGTGTTCGACAGGTTCAGGCTGCGGTTGTCCGGCCGCATCGGCAGGCGCACGCGCTGTTCGTTCGGAAAGCGCTCGAGCAGCTCGGCGGGCAGGCCGCGCGTTTCGGAGCCGAACACGAACCAGTCGCCGGGCAGGAACGCACGATCGTGGAAGCGGCCCGAGCCGCGCGTCGTGAACGCGAACATCCGCGTGGGCTCGGGCGCTTCGGCGGCGACGAATGCGTCCCAGTCGCGATGCACGCGCATCTGCGCATACTCGTGATAGTCGAGGCCGGCGCGGCGCATCCGCGCGTCGTCGAGCGGAAAGCCGAGCGGCTCGATCAGGTGCAGGTGCGCGCCGGTGTTCGCGCACAGGCGGATCACGTTGCCGGTATTCGGCGGAATTTCGGGGGCGACGAGAACGACGTTGAACATGTTTCGATTGGGCTGGGGCGGCCGGAGCGGCGCAGCGCGCGCGTGCATCCGGCCGGCCGGTTCGTGACGGCCGCACGCGGGCGGCCGGCTTCTCTATCTAATTAATCCCTGGCGGTGCGCAGCGCAACCAGATTCGTCACGCGCGCGGCGCCCGCCGCCTTCAGCGCCTGCGCGGCCGCCGCGAGCGTCGCGCCGGACGTCATCACGTCGTCGACGAGCGCGATGTGGCGACCGGCGACGCCGCCGGCCACCGCGAAAGCCGCCATCACGTTGTCGCGTCGTGCGTGCCGGTCGAGCCGCGACTGCGGCGCGGTGTCGGCGACGCGCGCGAGCAAGGCCGCGTCCGCTTGCACGCCGAGCCTGCGCGCGAGCGGACGCGCGATCGCCCACGCCTGGTTGTAGCCGCGCGCGACGAGCCGCCGGTGCGACAGCGGCACGGGCGCGACGAGGCCGAAGCCGCGCGCATCGCGCGTATCGTCGACCAGCCGTGCGAGCCGGGCCGCGAATTCGCCGCCGAGCGCGAGCCGCGCATGAAACTTCAGGCCGCGCGCAAGCCCGTCGAGCGGCGCACGGTAATCGGCGAGCGCGAGCGTTGCGTCGAACGGCGGCGGCGCGGTGCGGCACGCGTCGCACCGGTACGCGGCCGCTCGGCCGGCGCCGGGGCGACGGCCGCCGGGCGATCGCACGTGCCCGACGCCGAGCGGCAGCGCGCAGACGTCGCAGCGCAGCCGCGCTTCATTCCAGTACGCGGCATCGCAGGCGACGCAAATCACGGCGTGTGACAAATTGCCGCATAGCGCGCACCGGTTCGGCAACGCGACCGCGGCAACGCGCGCGCCCCATGTTCTGGCGTGCGACAAAACGACGCGCACCGAGCGTTCGGCGGAACCGCGGACCATCGCAACACTCCTAGCATGCCGCCTCAATGAAGCTTGCGAGGCGAGCGAGTATACTTCGGGCTCTTCGCCAGTGTGCCCGACATGTCCCCAGCTTCGACTTCAACCGGCCGTCCGGCCAATGACGCCAGGCGCCTGCGGCGGATCTTCGACCGCCGTGCCGCCACGTTCGATGCGGTTGCGTTCCTGCCGCGCGAGATCGCGCAGCGGATGAACGAGCGCCTCGAATACATCAAGGTGAGCCCCGCGGCCGTGCTGGATGCGGGCTGCGGCCCGGGCGACGATCTCCCGGCGCTGCGCGCGCGCTTTCCGGAAGCGCCGGTGTTCGGCGTGGACCTGTCCGGCGCGATGCTCGCGCGGGCCGGCCGGCGCGAAGTCGAGCAGACCACCTGGCGCCGCTGGCTGCCGGCGTCGCTCGGCCGGGCGCTGGGCCAGCGCGGCCCGCGCGTCGCGCAGGCCGACTTCGCCGCGCTGCCGTTCCCGGGCGGCGCGTTCGACCTGATCTGGTCGAATCTCGCGCTCCACTGGCATTCGCGTCCCGATACCGTCTTCCCCGAATGGCAGCGCGTGCTGCGCGTGAACGGGCTCCTGATGTTCAGCACGCTCGGCCCCGACACGCTGCGCGAGCTGCGCGCGGCCTGCGCGGACGCCGAAGCGGCGCTCGGCATCGCGCCGCCCGCCGCGCGCGTGATCGATTTCGTCGACATGCACGACCTCGGCGACATGCTCGTCGAGAGCGGCTTCGAGATTCCCGTGATGGACCAGGAAGTGCTGACCGTCACCTACAAATCCGCCGATTCCCTGCTGGCCGACGTGCGCCGCTGGGGCGCCTATCCGTTCGAGCGCACGGCGCCGCGGCACGCGATGCGGCGCTTTCGCGCGGCGCTCGGCGATGCGCTGGACGCGCGCCGGCGCGAGGACGGCACGATTGCGCTGACCTTCGAGGTGATCTACGGCCACGCATGGAAGGCCGTGCCGCGCACGACCGCGGAAGGGCATGGGATCGTGCGCATCGAGGACATCGGCAAGGGGCGTCCGAAGAATCGGTAAAGCGGTAAAGAGGGGTTTTGTTATGTCTGAAATTAGCGGCGCAAAGCGGGGTCGAATTGGCGGCTAAAACGGCCGGAAAGCTTGTCGCGCTTGGCTTGGCGGGCGATAGGCGCTTGCTTGTGGATGCCATTGAACCCGCCTATAATGCGTCAGCTTGTCGTCCCGGGGTCCCCGCAATACGGGGCGACGAGTCCGATGCAGGCATGCATCGCATGCCATTCGCGTGAGGCGGCGATGGAAGCAGCGAGGGTTTTGGCGGAGACGGCGGACAGCGAACCGATCCTCGAAGATTGGCTCATGAAACGCAACTGTTCGGTGTCGCCACGCCAGTTCGTGCTGTTTTACGCGTCGCTCGCGGGCTTCTCGCTGGCGATCGCGGCGTTGCTGATGTGGAGAGGGGCCTGGCTCGTCATGCCCTTCACCGGCATCGAGTTGCTGGCGGTGGGTGTCGCATTTGCGATCTACGCTCGCCATGCGGTCGATTACGAGCGCATCAGGCTGTTTCCGCACCGGCTCGTGATCGAGCGGATGGATGCGGAGCGGCTCACGCAGATCGAATTCAACCCGCGCTGGGTGCGGGTCGAGCCGGGTGCGACGCCACGCGATCCGATTCGGCTGGTGTCGCGCGGGCAGACCGTCGTAATCGGGCAGCATCTCGCGCAGTACAAGCGTGCGCAGTTCGCCGACGAACTGCGCGTGTCGCTCAGGCGCTGCGGCTGACGAGGCGCAGCCATCGGCCGGAACGGGCCGGCGGCTTGCGACGGGGGAGGGTTTGAATGGAAATTTTGGGTAAGGATGCTATGAAAACAATCAAGCGAGCCCTCGCGGGCGTGCTGGCATGCAGCGGATTGCTCTTTGCCGGTGCGGCCCTGGCGGTCGGTGATAGCCCGGGCGGCCCCCGTGTCAACGAGATCAACTTTCAGCCGCCGGTCACGAAAATCGCCGAGGAGCTCTACGATCTCCACACGATGATGCTGATCCTGTGTACGGTGATCTTCGTCGGCGTGTTCGGCGTGATGTTCTATTCGATCTTCGCGCACCGCAAATCCAAGGGCCACAAGGCCGCCAATTTCCATGAAAGCACGACCGTCGAGATCATCTGGACGATCGTGCCGTTCGTCATCGTCGTGCTGATGGCGCTGCCGGCGACGAAGGCCGTCGTCGCGATGAAGGACACGACGAACGCCGATCTCACGATCAAGGTCACCGGCTACCAGTGGAAGTGGGGCTACGACTACGTGAAGGGCCCGGGCGAGGGCATCGGCTTCCTGTCGACGCTGACCACCCCGCGCGACGAAGTGATGGGCAAGAAGCCGATCACCGACACCTATCTGCAGGAAGTCGACAATCCGCTCGTCGTGCCGGTCAACAAGAAGATCCGCATCATCACGACCGCGAACGACGTCGTCCACTCGTGGTACGTGCCCGCGTTCGGCGTGAAGCAGGATGCGATCCCCGGCTTCGTGCGCGACACCTGGTTCAAGGCCGACAAGGTCGGCACGTTCCGCGGTTTCTGTACCGAGCTGTGCGGCAAGGAACACGCGTACATGCCGGTCGTCGTCGAAGTCCTGTCGGACGACGACTACGCGAAGTGGGTCACCGCGCAGAAGGCGAAGCTCGCCAGCGCGGCGGTCGATCCGAACAAGGTCTACACGATGGCCGAACTCGTCGCGCACGGCGAGGAAGTCTACAAGGCGAACTGCGCGGCCTGCCACCAGGTGAACGGCAAGGGCCTCGGCGCGTTCCCGGCGATGGACGGCAGCCCGATCGTGAACGGCCCGATCGCGGCCCACGTCGAGCGCGTGCTGCACGGCAAGGGCGCGATGCCGTCGTGGGCATCGCTGTCGGACCTCGACATCGCTTCGGTCGTCACGTACGAACGCAACTCGTGGGGCAACCACAAGAACGACCTGCTGCAGCCGAAGCAAGTGGCTGACGCACGCAACGGCAAGATGCCGGAAGACACCGCGGGCGCGGCACCGGCAGAAGCGGCTTCGGCACCGGCGCAAGCCGCGTCGGGCGCCGAGCAGCCGGCGGCAACGGCATCGGCCGCGCTGTCGACGATCTACTTCGAGACGGGCAAGAGCGTGCTGCCGGCCGACGCGAAGGCGGCGATCGCCGCCGCGGCCGACTATGCGAAGGCGCATCCGGACGCGAAGCTCGCGCTGTCGGGCTTCACCGACAAGACCGGCTCGGCCGACGCGAACGCCGAACTGGCGAAGCATCGGGCCCAGGCCGTGCGCGATGCGCTGAAGGCAGCAGGCGTGGCGGAAGACCACATCATTCTCAAAAAGCCGGAAACGATCACGGGCGGGGCTGACGCGAAAGAAGCCCGGCGTGTCGAGATCGGCCCGGCGGCTTGACGTGTCGCTGAGTTAGTCGACGTATTCGCATTAGGAGATTCTCATGTCTAGCATCGGGCACGACGTAGCCGCGGACCACGCGCACGACGACCACGCGCACGAAGCCCCGCACGGCTGGCGTCGCTGGCTGTTCGCCACCAACCACAAGGACATCGGTACGCTGTACCTGCTGTTCTCGTTCATCATGTTCCTGTCGGGCGGCGTGATGGCGCTCGGCATCCGTGCCGAGCTGTTCGAGCCGGGCCTGCAGATCATGCGTCCGGAGTTCTTCAACGAACTCACGACGATGCACGGCCTGATCATGGTGTTCGGCGCGATCATGCCGGCCTTCGTCGGCTTCGCGAACTGGATGATTCCGCTGCAGATCGGCGCATCCGACATGGCGTTCGCGCGGATGAACAACTTCAGCTTCTGGCTGCTGCCGGTCGCGGCCGTGCTGCTGGTCGGTTCGTTCTTCGCGCCGGGCGGCGCGACGGCCGCCGGCTGGACGCTGTACGCACCGCTGTCGACGCAGATGGGCCCGGGCATGGACTTCGCGATCTTCGCGGTCCACATCATGGGCGCGTCGTCGATCATGGGCGGGATCAACATCGTCGTGACGATCCTGAACATGCGCGCACCGGGCATGACGCTGATGAAGATGCCGATGTTCGCGTGGACGTGGCTGATCACCGCGTACCTGCTGATCGCCGTGATGCCGGTGCTGGCGGGCGCGATCACGATGGTGCTGTTCGACCGCCACTTCGGCACGTCGTTCTTCAACGCGGCAGGCGGCGGCGACCCGGTGATGTACCAGCACATCTTCTGGTTCTTCGGCCACCCCGAGGTGTACATCATGATTCTGCCGGCGTTCGGGATCGTGTCGCAGGTGATCCCGGCGTTCGCGCGCAAGACGCTGTTCGGCTACAGCTCGATGGTGTACGCGACGGCGTCGATCGCGATCCTGTCGTTCATGGTCTGGGCGCACCACATGTTCGCCACGGGCATGCCGGTCACCGGCCAGCTGTTCTTCATGTACGCGACGATGCTGATCGCGGTGCCGACGGGCGTGAAGGTGTTCAACTGGCTCGCGACGATGTGGCGCGGCTCGATGACGTTCGAAACGCCGATGCTGTTCGCGATCGGCTTCCTGTTCGTGTTCACGTTCGGCGGCCTGACGGGCCTGATGCTCGCGATGGCGCCGCTCGACATCCAGTATCACGGCACCTACTTCGTGGTCGCGCACTTCCACTACGTGCTGGTGGCCGGCTCGCTGTTCGCGCTGTTCTCGGGCTGGTACTACTGGGCGCCGAAGTGGACGGGCTGGATGTACAACGAGACGCGCGGCAAGATCCACTTCTGGGCGTCGATGATCTTCTTCAACCTGACGTTCTTCCCGATGCACTTCGTCGGTCTCGCGGGCATGCCGCGCCGCTATGCGGACTACCCGGCGCAGTTCACGGACTTCAACCAGGTGGCGACGATCGGCGCATTCGGCTTCGGCCTCGCGCAGGTGTACTTCCTGTTCGCGGTCGCGCTGCCGGCCTACCGTGGCGGCGGCGAGCTGGAAAAGGCGTCGGACAAGCCGTGGGACGGCGCGACCGGCCTCGAGTGGACGGTGCCGAGCCCGGCTCCCTTCCACACGTTCGAGCAACCGCCGCACGTCGAATAAGCGTCACCCGGCGTTCCGCCGCTGCCTGCCGCGCAGGCAGGCGCGGCGGGCGCCGAATCGATGGATCAGCGAAGTTTCAGCGAAGTTGCAGATGACCCGGAATCCACAAGAAAGACGAACGCCCGAGCAGATCCGCGCGGGCAACAAGCGGCTCGGCCTCACCCTGCTCGTCATCGCCGCCGTTTTTTTTGTGGGTGTCGTGATCAAGCAGTGGTGGCTGTCCACCCACTGATGCAGTAATTGACGCAGTAGCGAGGAAGTCGTCGTATGTCGAAGCCGGAAGAGGGCGCCGTGGATCGTGCGTTCAATCGTTCGATGCTGGTGAAGCTCTTCGTCGTGGCCGGGCTGATGTTCGGTTTCGGCTTCGCGCTGATCCCGATGTATCGGGCGATCTGCCAGATCACCGGTATCAACAACCTGGTGCAGCGCGATGTCAGCGAGCGCGAGGTGAAGAACTCGCAGGTCGACTATAGCCGCACGGTGTCGGTCGAGTTCGATGCGAACGCACGCGGGCCGCTCGGGTTCAAGCCGGAGCACAACAGCCTCGACGTGCATCCGGGCGAACTGACGACGATCGTGTACGACGTGACGAACGGGCAGGGCCGGCCGGTCGTCGCGCAGGCGATTCCGAGCTACGCGCCGAAGCAGGCGACGGAGTTCTTCAAGAAGATCGAGTGCTTTTGCTTCACGCAGCAGACGCTGACCGCGAACGAGTCGCGCAAGATGCCGGTGGTGTTCGTGATCGACCCGAAATTGCCGAAGGACGTGAAGACGATCACGCTGTCGTACACGTTCTTCGAGCTGAATACCCCGGCCACGCCGGCACCGGCGCAGCGCAGCACGGCGGCGGCGCAGGGTGCGGCGAAGCCGGACGCATGAAGACGGAGGCGGGGCGATGACGGAGATCAAGCGGAGCGGGACGTTCGGACAGGCGCTGAGAGCGGTGCTGTGGTCGTTCTTCGGGGTGCGCAAGCGGCGCGACCTGGAGGCCGATGCGACGCAGCTCAATCCGCTGCACGTGCTGATCGTCGCGTTGATCGCGGCCGGCGTGTTCATCGGCGTGCTGATCCTGATCGTGCGTGCCGTCGTGGGCTGAGGCGCGCGGCGAGCGGCGCGCGGCTAGCGGCCACGAAAGAATGCAGTGCGCGGCGCCACGGCGCGGTGTGCAGGAAAGAGCGGCGGCGGTCTCGCCGCGCAAGAAATAAAGCCGGAGCGGTTTCCGGTACACAAATTGGACTGAAGTGGAGAATCAAGCATGAGCGGTCAAAACCAGACCCCGTACTATTTCGTGCCGCATCCGTCGCAGCATCCGATCAGCGCGGCCATCGGCCTGCTGGTCATGCTCGGGTCGGTAGCGCTGTGGATCAACGGTCACGACTGGGCGCCGTTTACGGCGCTGCTCGGCCTGCTGTGGTTGCTCTTCACGCTGTATCACTGGTTCGGCGACGCGATCGCCGAATCGGAAGGCGGTCATTACGGCAAGAACGTCGACAAGTCGTACCGCTGGAGCATGAGCTGGTTCATCTTCTCCGAAGTCATGTTCTTCGGCGCGTTCTTCGGCGCGCTGTTCTATGCGCGTGAAATCGCGCTGCACCAGCTCGGCAGCCTCGACTACAAGCTGATCTGGCCGGACTTCTCCGCCGTGTGGCCGAACGAAGGCCCCGCCGCGCTCGCCGGTCACTTCAAGACGATGGGCCCGTGGCCGATCCCGACGCTGAACACCGCGCTGCTGCTGTCGTCGGGCGTGACGCTGACGATCTCGCACCACGCGCTGCGCGACGATCATCGCAAGAAGGCGATTGCATGGCTGGCCGCGACGCTCGTGTTCGGGATCTGCTTCCTGTTCCTGCAGGGCTTCGAGTACTACCACGCGTACAACGAACTGAACCTGACGCTGAACTCGGGCGTGTACGGTTCGACGTTCTTCCTGCTGACCGGCTTCCACGGCTTCCACGTGTTCCTCGGCGGCACGATGCTCGCGGTGGTGCTGGTGCGGATGATCCGCGGCCACTTCAAGCCCGATCATCACTTCGCGTTCGAAGGCGCCGCGTGGTACTGGCACTTCGTCGACGTCGTCTGGCTCGGCCTGTACGTCGTCGTCTACTGGCTGTAAATGGAAAAACGGCCCGCGCAGCAATGCGCGGGCCGTTTTCATTGGTGTGCGGGCGCGGCGGCGAAGCCGCGGCCGACACCGCCCCGGCGCCGCCGCGACTCAGTCAGGCGGCGCTTTTGCTTGGTGGCGCGGCCGTGCGGCGAAATGTCACAGCGGTCGCGGCAGCCGGCGCGGCAACGGCATCAACGTCCGATCGGCAGGCCGGTCGAATGGATCCAGCCCATCCAGTTCGCGAACAGGATGAACAGGAACAGCGACACCGACAACCCGACGCGGGTGGCGAGCGACCAGACCATGCGCTTCGTATGGCCGCGGTCGTGCATCATGAAGTAGAGCGCCGAGCCCATGCTGGCAATGATGAGGACGAAGGCGATGGGAACGAGTATGTGCATGACACGAACCGGACGACGGCAATTCGAAAGGAAGAGGATAATTATCGCACTTCGCTTTCGCGCACGTGCCGGGCGGGCCGCACGATGAAGATTCGCTGGCTGCCTGCGCTGCTGATCCTCGTCGTCGTCGCCGTCACGATCCGTCTCGGTTTCTGGCAACGCGACCGCGCGCACCAGAAGGAGGCGCTGCAGGCGAGCATCGCGCGCTACGAGCAGGCGGCGCCGGTCGATCTCGGCGCGCAGCCGGTTTCGCTCGCGTCGATCGAGTTTCACCGCGTGCGGGCGAAAGGCCGGTTCATGCCCGAGCAAGCGGTGTTCCTCGACAATCGGCCGTATAACGACCAGCCGGGTTTTTACGTCGTGATGCCGTTTAAACTCACGGGCGGCGGCGTCGTGCTCGTGAACCGCGGCTGGCTGCCGCGCAACATCGCCGATCGCACGGCGATCGAGCCGTTCGCGACGCCGGCGGGCGAGGTCGAGATCGTCGGCATCGCGCGCGCCGATGCGTCGCGCGCGTTCGAACTCGGCGAAGGCGGATCGGCCGCGCACCAGAAGATCCGGCAGAACCTCGATGTCGCCGCGTACGCAAAGGAAACCGGGCTGCCGCTGCAGCCGTTCGTGATCCAGCAGACGAGCGACGACGGCGACAAGCTCGTGCGCGACTGGCCGGCGGCGACGACCGGCGTCGAGCGCAATTACGGTTATATGTTTCAGTGGTGGGCGATGGCGGCGGCCGCGCTCGGCTTCGGCCTGTACGCCGCGCGGCGTGCGGCGAAGAAGTCGACCGGCGCGTGAGCGTCATGCCAGGACGCGGCGCCGGCGCCGCGGGTTCGTTTCGAGAGGTCTGATTTGTCCATGCAATCTTCCCGTCAAGGTCCGGCCGCAGCGCCGATGTCGCCCGCGGCCCGCAAGCGCGGCCGGTGGATGCTCGTGCTGCTGGGTCTCGTGTGCGCCGCACCGATGATCGCGTCGTATTTCACCTATTACGTGATCAAGCCGAAGGGTGGATCGACGAATTACGGCACGCTGATCGAGCCGCAGCGCCCGATCCCGGCGGATCTGCAGGTCACCGACGAAACCGGCAAGACGGTACCGCTGTCGTCGCTGCGCGGTGTCTGGCTGTTCGTGATGACCGACCGCAGCGCGTGCGACGACGCCTGCGCGCGCAAGCTGTATTTCATGCGCCAGATCCGCGTCACGCAGGCGGGCGAGCGGCACCGGATCACGATGGTGTGGCTGCGCAGCGATGCGGGCGCGACGCCGCAAAAGGTGCTGGACGCGTATCCGGACACGCGCCGGCTCGTCGCGGATCCGGCCGCGGTGGCCGCGTGGCTGCCGGCCGATGCCGGCACGAAGGACACCGACCACATCTACATGGTCGACCCGAACGGCAACCTGATGATGCGTTTCCCGAAAGACCCGAATCCCAGCAAGATCAAGTCGGACGTGACGAAGCTGCTGAAGTGGTCGAGCATCGGTTGAGGCGAGAGAACGAGGCACCATTCCGATGTCGTATCTACTGCAACTCGGCCTGATCGGCCTGTGCATCGCGCTGCTGCCGCTGTCGTACGTGTGGGTGAAGGCCGACGACGACAAGTTCCGCAAGCTCGTGTGGATCACCACGTTCCTGACCCTCGACCTCGTGATGTTCGGCGGCTTCACGCGGCTGACCGATTCGGGGCTCGGCTGCCCCGACTGGCCCGGCTGCTACGGCACGTCGTCGCCGTTCATCGCGCACGCGGCGATCACGGCCGCGCACCAGGCGATGCCGACCGGGCCGGTCAGCATGACGAAGGCGTGGATCGAGATGATCCACCGCTATTTCGCGATGGCGATCGGCGTGCTGATCATCGCGCAGGTGGCGATCGCGTGGGCCGCGCGGCTGCGCCGCCGCCCGCTGCACGTGTCGCCGTGGTGGCCGACGAGCCTGCTGCTGCTGATTCTCGTGCAGGGTGCGTTCGGCGCGTGGACGGTCACGATGAAGCTGCAGCCGGTGATCGTCACGATCCACCTGCTGCTCGGCCTCACGCTGCTCGGCACGCTCGGCTGGCTCGCGGCGCGGCAGACGCCGCTGCCGTCGCATGACCCGGAGGCCGGGCGTTACCGGGCGGCCGCGCTCTCGGCGCTCGTGCTGCTGGTCGTGCAGATCGCGCTCGGCGGCTGGGTCAGCACCAACTACGCGGTACTCGCGTGCACCGACTTCCCGACCTGCAACGGCCAGTGGATTCCGCCGATGGATTTCCAGCACGGCTTCCACCTGTGGCGCGCGCTCGGGATGACGAAGGACGGCGACGCGATCACGCAGGACGCGCTGGTCGCGATCCACTGGACGCACCGCACGTTCGCGTTCGTCGTGGTCGCGTATCTGGTCGCGTTCGCGCTGAAGATGCGCCGCTTCGCATCGCTGCGGCGGCCCGCGAACGGCGTGCTGCTGGTCGTCCTGCTGCAGTTCGTGACGGGCCTGACCAACATCGTGCTGCAGTGGCCCCTGCCGGTCGCGGTCGCGCACAACGGCGGCGCCGCGATCCTGCTGCTGCTCGTCGTCATGTTAAACTTTCGCATCCTTTCAAGCCGCCCCGGCCGTGTCGCGCAGCCTGCGCGCGACGCCGCCCCGGCGTGACCGCCCCCATGCAAAGCACCCTCTCCCAATCGCCCGGTAGCCGCTTTTCCCAGTACATGGCGCTGACGAAGCCGCGTGTCACGCAGCTCGCGGTGTTCTGCGCGGTGATCGGCATGTTCCTCGCGACGCCGGGCATGGTGCCGTGGCATGTGCTGATCGGCGGCACCGTCGGCATCTGGCTGCTGGCCGGCGCCGCGTTCGCGATCAACTGCCTCGTCGAGCAGAAGATCGACGCGATGATGCGCCGCACCGCGTGGCGCCCGTCCGCGCGCGGCGAGATCACGCCGCCGCAGATCCTGCTGTTCTCGGCCGTGCTCGGCAGCGTCGGCGCATGGACGCTCTATACGTTCACGAACCCGCTGACGATGTGGCTGACGATCGCGACGTTCGTCGGCTACGCGGTGATCTACACGCTGCTGCTCAAGCCGATGACGCCGCAGAACATCGTGATCGGCGGCGCGTCGGGCGCGATGCCGCCGGCGCTCGGCTGGGCGGCGGTCACCGGCGCGGTGCCGGGCGACGCGTGGATCCTCGTGCTGATCATCTTCGTCTGGACGCCGCCGCATTTCTGGGTGCTCGCGCTCTATCGCCGCAAGGATTACGAGAACGCCGGGCTGCCGATGCTGCCCGTCACGCACGGCGAGCAGTTCACGCGCCTGCACATCCTGCTGTATACGGTGATCCTGTTCGCGGTCACGCTGATGCCGTTCATTTCCGGGATGAGCGGAGCCGTCTACCTGACGAGCGCGGTGCTGCTCGGCGCGGTGTTTCTCGCGTATGCGTGGAAGATCCATCGCGACTATTCGGACGAACTCGCCCGCAAGGCCTTCCGCTACTCGATCGTCTATCTGTCGCTGCTGTTCGCGGCGCTGCTCGTCGATCACTATGCACGCCCGCTGCTCGGCGTGTAACCGCACGGTTTGAACGCAATGCTCCCATCACGGTTCGGGCGCCGCGCGCGCCAAGGCTGGATGCTCGCGTGCGCATTCACGGCAGCGCTGCTGCTCGCCGGATGCGACAACGCGCCGAAATTCCAGAATCTCGACATCACCGGCAACACGCAGTTCGGCAGCGACTTCTCGCTGCCCGATACGACCGGCAAGGTTCGCACGCTCGCCGACTTCAAGGGCCGTGCGGTCGTGATGTTCTTCGGCTATACGCATTGCCCGGACGTGTGCCCGACCACGATGGCCGAATTGTCCGAAGCGCTGAAGCAGCTCGGGCCGGATGCCGCGAAACGCGTGCAGGTGCTGTTCGTCACCGTCGATCCGGAGCGCGACACGCCGGCGCTGCTCGGCCAGTACGTGCCCGCGTTCGATCCGTCGTTCATCGGCCTGCGGCCGGCCGACGAAGCGCAGCTCAAGAAGGTCACGAAGGATTTCCGCGTGTACTACGCGAAGGTGCCCGGCAAGACGCCCGGCAGCTACACGATGGATCACACGGCCGCGAGCTACGTGTTCGACCGCGACGGCAAGCTGCGCCTGTTCGTGCGCGACGGCCAGGGCCCGGCCCCATGGGTCCACGACCTGAAGCTGCTGGTCGACTGACCGGCCGCCGCCGGGCGAGCGGCCCGGCGTGTCGCGTGACGGCCGTCCTGCGCCGTCGCGTTTTCCCCCTCTCATCGTGGTGCGCATGCCGACGCGCTGCCCGCCGGGCGGCGCGTCGGCATGCGCGCGCATGGCGCCGACGTCGCGTTACGGCAGCGCCGGCACGTTGAAGCCGGAGGCGGCGCGCGTGATCCGGAATTCCGTCACGCGATACGTGGCGAGCCCCTCGGTGACGAACGGGTCGGTCTCGAGGATCGTGTCGAGCGCGTCGCGATCGATGCGGGCCGCGAGGATCACGCCGCCTTCGCGCGGCACCTTCGGCCCCGCCGCGATGAAGATGCCCTTGTCGAACTGCGGCTGCAGGTACGCGCGGTGGCGTTCGAGCGCGTCGTCGATGCGCTCGAGCGACGCGGTGTAGTGGATGTCGATGACGTACATGGATGGCCCTGGAAGGATGCCGGCGCTTCGCGCACTGGCCGGCCGGTCTTTTTAGCACAGCGGACGCGGGCTGTCGCGCCGGCGCGGCCTCGCGACGGGCGCCGTGCCTGTCGATCGCCGGTTCGCCGCGGCCGCGCGTATTCAAGATGTAAGCCTCGCTGCCGTAAATGAAAGAGCAACCGTTTGCGCGCGGCAGGCCGTTCGCGCGTCGGATGCTTCGACATCGACAGAGGCACGCAGATGAGCAGAATGAGTTTGAACCGCAAGCTGTGGCTCGCGCTTGCGCTGGTATGGATCGGTCTCCTGGGCGTCGGCGCATGGAGCGCCTACGAGACGCGCGCGACGATGCTCGCCGAACGCAAGGCCGGCATCGCGAATCTCGTCGATTCGGCGGCGGGCATCGTGAAGGCCTATCACGCGCTCGTGCAGAACGGCACGCTGCCCGAGGCCGACGCGAAGCGCGACGCGCTCGCGCGTCTCGCCGCGATGCGCTACGGCGATTCGGGCTACGTGTTCGTGATGGATTCGAAGCCGGTCGTGCTGATGCATCCGACGCTGCCGAAGCTCGTCGACACGCAGGTCGGCGACTATCTCGATCCGGACGGCAAGCCGCTGTTCGTGACGATCCTGAACGCGGCGAAGGCGACCGGCAGCGGCTTCGCCGAATATCGCGGGCGGCTGCCGCACAGCGAGACGGCCGTGCCGAAGATCAGCTACGTCACGCGGTTCGCGCCATGGGACTGGAACATCTCGAGCGGCGTGTTCCTGAAGGACATCGACACCGTCTACTACCGGACGCTGCTCGGCCATCTGGCCGTGGTGTTCGTGATCGGCCTCGTGATCAGCGCGGCGATGCTGGTGATCATCCGCAACGTGCGCGGCAGCCTCGGCGGCGAGCCTGACGAGGCGGCCGCGCTCGCGACGCGCATCGCGCAGGGCGACCTGACGCAGCCGGTACCGGTGCGCG
Source organism: Burkholderia sp. MSMB1835 (assembly GCF_001526365.1). NCBI lineage: Bacteria > Pseudomonadati > Pseudomonadota > Betaproteobacteria > Burkholderiales > Burkholderiaceae > Burkholderia > Burkholderia sp. MSMB1835. The sequence continues at coordinate 71,316 of NZ_LOYP01000012.1, read as the reverse complement.
CGGGCGACCGCACGAGCATGATGGCCGCGATGCACGACATGCAGGCGCGGCTGCAGGCGACGATCGGCGGGATTCGCCAGTCGGCCGAAGCGATCGCGTCGGCGAGCCGCCAGATCTCGGCCGGCAACGACGACCTGTCGCAGCGCACCGAGGAGCAGGCCGCGTCGCTCGAGGAAACGGCCGCGAGCATGGAGCAACTGACCGCGACGGTGAAGCAGAACGCCGACAACGCGCGGCAGGCGAGCGGGCTCGCGAACAATGCGTCGGACATCGCGCGCACGGGCAGCGACGTCGTGAACCGCGTGATCGGCACGATGGGCGAGATCGACGACAGCTCGCGCAAGATCGCCGACATCATCGGCGTGATCGAGGGCATCGCGTTCCAGACCAACATCCTCGCGCTGAACGCGGCGGTCGAGGCCGCGCGTGCAGGCGAGCAGGGGCGCGGCTTCGCGGTGGTCGCGGGCGAGGTGCGCTCGCTCGCGCAGCGCAGCGCGACGGCCGCGAAGGAGATCCGCGCGCTGATCGTCGATTCGGTCGAGCGCGTGCGCAACGGCTCGACGCTGGTCGGCCAGGCCGGTACGACGATGGGCGAGATCCTGCAGGCGGTCGCGCGCGTGACCGACATCATGGGCGAGATCGCGGCGGCATCCGAGGAGCAGGCGAGCGGCATCACGCAGGTCGGGCGCGCGGTCACGCAGATGGACCAGGTGACCCAGCAGAACGCGGCGCTGGTCGAGGAAGCCGCGGCGGCGGCCGCGTCGCTGCAGGAACAGGCCGCGCGGCTGCGCGATGCGGTCGGCGCATTCCGGGTCGGCAATACCGGCGGCCCGGCCCCGCGCGGGGCCGGCGCGCGGGCGGCCGAACCGGCCTTCGGCGCGAAGGCCGCCGACGAGACGGTGGCGGCGTGACGCGTGACGCGTGTCGGCCGATGGGCCGATGCGTCGATGGACCGATGCGCCAAGAAAAACTGCAACTAACGGCCGAGTCGTGCGTCGGCCGCCCGCACGGCGCGGGTGCATACCCATATGAGCGGGATGTATTTCACTTCCCGCCGATCCTGTGACACCATTTGGCCCTTCCTGCGAGTCGGGGCATACCCGTATCGCGCCCCATTTCAAGTAAGCAAGCAAGCGAGAAACAGATGAAGCGTCGCAGTCTCCTGAAGGTATTTTCCGTGCTGGCCACCGGTGCCGCGCTGACGCTGTCGGCAGGCGCGCACGCCGACGACAAGGTGATCAAGGTCGGCACGGTCGCCGGCCCGGATTCGGAAGTGTGGCAAGTCGTGCAGAAGGTCGCGAAAGAGAAGGAAGGCCTGAACGTGAAGGTCATCGAGTTCAACGACTACGTGCAGCCGAACGCGGCGCTCGACTCGGGCGACCTCGACGCGAACAGCTTCCAGCACCAGCCCTACCTCGACAGTCAGGTGAAGCAGCGCGGCTACAAGCTCGTCAGCGCGGGCCTGACCTACATCTCGCCGATCGGCGTGTACTCGAAGAAGTTCAAGTCGCTGAAGGATCTGCCGCAGGGCGCGAAGCTCGCGGTGCCGAACGATCCGTCGAACGAAAACCGCGCGCTGCTGCTGCTGCAGACGCAAGGCGTGATCAAGCTGAAGTCGGGCGCCGGCACGGGCGGCAACAACGCGACGGTGCTCGACATCGCCGAGAACCCGAAGAAGCTGAAGATCTCCGAACTCGACGCCGCGCAACTGCCGCGCGTGCTGTCGGACGTCGACGCGGCCGTGATCAACACGAACTACGCGCTCGCCGCGAACCTGCAGCCGACCAAGGACGCGATCGCGCTCGAATCGCTGACGAGCCCGTACGCGAACCTGATCGCCGTGCGCGCGAAGGACAAGGATCAGCCGTGGGTGAAGAAGCTGGTCAAGGCGTACCAGTCGCCGGAAGTGAAGGAATTCATCAAGAAGCAGTTCAAGGGCTCGATGGTCGCGTCGTTCTGAACGCCGCTCACCGGTCGGACCGCTGAACGAAAAGGGCCTGCATCGCGCAGGCCCTTTTTTCATTGGCGCGGCAGGCGCGCGCCTGCCCTACATCTCGCCGCGCCGCGAGCAGATCGCCATGATCTGCTGGATCGCGTAGTTGTCGCGCACGCCGGGCAGCGACTGCACGACGCACTCGTGATAGCGCCGCTCGCGCGGCAGCAGCATCGCGTTGTTGCGGTACAGCGCGTCGCACGAGCGCTGGATCAACTGCGCGGCGGCGCCGTTGCGGCTTTCGCGCAGCGCATTGAGCATGCAGTCGTCGTATTGCGCGCTGCCGTCGGTCAGCGCGAATGCCGCGCCTGGCAGCGCCTGCGTGACGGCGGCGAAGGCCGCGAAGGCGATCGCGCGAATCGTTCGTTTCATGTCCCCTCCGATGGTGTGGATCGGGTCGGCGGACAGCATAACGTAAAGCCGCGAGCGCGGCTGGCGCGTTGCGCCGGGACCGGCGCGGAGCGCCGCCAGCCGGGCTTCCCAGGCATTTCATGGGGGCGCGGCGGCGGCGCGCATCGGCCGCTTGCGCGAAAGCGCGGAGTCAGGCGGTGGTCTGCGGAAATGGTATCCTCGTGCGTTCGCCGCCGCGCGCTTTCCCGGAGCGTGCGCGGGCCGATCGCCCGCGTCTCGCACGTGCGGCGGGCGCCCGCCCGACGGCGGCGGGAATCCATCATCCAGAACCGACACAATACGGGGGAGACTCACCCATGAATCGTTTCAAGACTTTCGCGCTCCGTTCGATCACGGCCGGCGTCGCCGCACTCGCGCTGGCCGGCGTCGCGCACGCGCAGACGGTCAAGGTCCTGTCGATCGTCGACCATCCGGCGCTCGATGCGATCCGCGACGGCGTGCGCGCCGAACTGAAGGCGCAAGGTTACGGCGACGACAAGCTCAAGTGGGAATACCAGAGCGCCCAGGGCAACACGGGCACGGCCGCGCAGATCGCGCGCAAGTTCGTCGGCGACAAGCCCGACGTGATCGTCGCGATCGCGACACCGGCCGCGCAGTCGGTCGTCGCGGCGACGAAGAGCGTGCCGGTCGTCTACTCGGGCGTGACCGATCCGGTCGCCGCGCAACTCGTGAAGGGCTGGGGGCCGTCGGGTACCAACGTGACGGGCGTATCCGACAAGCTGCCGCTCGACCGCCAGGTCGCGCTGATCAAGCGCGTCGTGCCGAATGCGAAGACGGTCGGCATGGTCTACAACCCGGGCGAGGCGAATTCGGTCGTCGTCGTGAAGGAGCTCAAGGAGCTCCTCGCGAAGCAGGGAATGGCGCTGAAGGAAGCGGCCGCACCGCGCACCGTCGACATCGGCCCGGCCGCGAAGAGCCTGATCGGCAAGGTCGACGTGATCTACACGAATACCGACAACAACGTCGTGTCCGCGTACGAAGCGCTGGTGAAGGTCGCGAACGAAGCGAAGATTCCGCTCGTCGCCGGCGACACCGACAGCGTGAAGCGCGGCGGCATCGCGGCGCTCGGCATCAATTACGGCGATCTGGGCCGGCAGACCGGCAAGGTCGTCGCGCGCATCCTGAAGGGCGAGAAGCCGGGCGTGATCGCGTCGGAGACGAGCAGCAACCTCGAACTGTTCGTCAATACGGGCGCGGCCGCGAAGCAGGGCGTCACGCTGGCGCCGGATCTCGTGAAGGAAGCGAAGACGGTCATCAAGTAAGCCCGCGGCCCGAGCGCCGCGCTGGCAGGCCCGATCCGGGCCTCGACGACATCGCCGGACGGGCGGCTCCCACCCGGGCCGCCCGTTCGCTTCGCCCGGCCGTACACGTCCGGCCGGGAAGCAACAGGATTTCCCCATCATGTCTCTGTTCTCGTTTCTGGGCGCACTGGAGATCGGCCTGATCTTCAGCCTCGTCGCCCTCGGGGTGCTGATCTCGTTTCGCATCCTCAACTTCCCCGACCTCACGGTCGACGGCAGCTTTCCGCTCGGCGGCGCCGTCGCCGCGACGCTGATCTCGGCCGGCTACGACCCGTTTTCCGCGACGCTGCTCGCGATCGTCGCGGGCGCGCTGGCCGGCTTCGTCACCGGCTGGCTGAACGTGCGCCTGAAGATCATGGATCTGCTCGCCAGTATCCTGATGATGATCGCGCTCTACTCGGTGAACCTGCGGATCATGGGCCGGCCGAACGTGCCGCTGATCACCGAGCCGACGCTGTTCACCGTGCTGCAGCCCGACTGGATGCCCGACTACGTGCTGCGCCCGGCGCTGCTCGCGATCGTCGTCGTGGTCGCGAAGCTCGGCCTCGACTGGTTCTTCTCGTCGCAGCTCGGCCTCGCGATGCGCGCGACCGGCGCGAATCCGCGGATGGCGCGTGCGCAAGGCATCGCGACCGGTCGCGCGACGCTCGCCGGGATGGCGCTGTCGAACGCGCTCGTCGCGCTCGCGGGCGCGTTGTTCGCGCAGACGCAGGGCGGCTCGGACATCTCGATGGGGATCGGCACGATCGTGATCGGGCTGGCCGCGGTGATCATCGGCGAGACGCTGCTGCCCGCACGCCGGCTGGTGCTGACGACGCTCGCCGTCGTGCTCGGCGCGATCGTCTACCGCTTCTTCATCGCGCTCGCGCTGAACAGCGAATTCATCGGCCTGAAGGCGCAGGACCTGAATCTCGTGACGGCCGCGCTCGTCACGATCGCGCTGGTGCTGCCGGCGACGCGCAAGAAGCTGTTCGCGCGCAAGAACGGAGGGACATGACATGCTGTCCGCACAAGACCTGAAACTCACGTTCAATCCCGGCACGCCGATCGAGACGCGCGCGCTGCGCGGGCTGTCGCTCGAGATTCCCGACGGCCAGTTCGTCGCGGTGATCGGCTCGAACGGCGCCGGCAAGTCGACCTTCCTCAATGCGGTCAGCGGCGATCAGCGCGTCGATGCGGGGCGCATCGCGATCGACGGCGCGGATGTGACGCGCCAGGCCGCGTGGGACCGCGCGCACCTCGTCGCGCGCGTGTTCCAGGATCCGATGGCCGGCACCTGCGAGGCGCTGACGATCGAGGAGAACATGGCGCTCGCGATGGCGCGCGGCGTGCGGCGCGGTTTCCGGGCCGCGCTCGATCGCCCGTCGCGCGAGCTGTTCCGCGACAAGCTGCGGCTCCTGAACCTCGGGCTGGAAAACCGGCTGACCGACCGGATCGGGCTGCTGTCGGGCGGCCAGCGGCAGGCCGTGAGCCTGCTGATGGCGTCGCTGCGGCCGTCGCGCATCCTGCTGCTCGACGAGCACACGGCCGCGCTCGACCCGAAGACGGCCGCGTTCGTGCTGGAGCTGACCGCGCGCATCGTCGCCGAGAGCAAGCTGACGACGATGATGGTCACGCACAGCATGCGGCAGGCGCTCGATTACGGCGACCGCACGGTGATGCTGCACCAGGGGCAGGTCGTGCTCGACGTGTCGGGCGACCAGCGCAAGGGGCTCGACGTGCCGGACCTGCTGCAGATGTTCGAGAAGGTGCGGCACGAGCAGCTCGACGACGACGCGTTGCTGCTGGGGTGAATGGGGTTGCTTTCGGCTGTTTTGGCTGGTCTCTCGGGTGTTCCCGGCTGCTTTCGCCGGATCCCGGCTGATTCGGGCTGAGCCGGGCTGATCGACCGGACGGCTGCCCGGGCCGCCCGGCCGGCGCGCAGGTTTGGCGTCGGTCGAGCGGTCCGTTTTCGTATGCGGAATACGGCCGTTCCGTCGCGTCGGCACGGCCTTCGATTCCGCAGCAGCGGACGCGTGCATTCCGGCCCTCCCGGGCCTTCCGACGATCTGCATGTCCCTTTTTGTTGAGGCCTGACAGCGCCCGTTGCGATCCTCTATACTGTATATCCATACAGCATCGAGCCGCATGATGTCCGCCTCATCCCTGTCCCCCGAATCCCTTCATCCGTCGCTGTGGCGCGGCTCGCAGCTCGCGCGCGGCGGTCTGCGCACGATCGACACGGGCTTCGCGCCGCTGTCCGCCGAGCTGCCGGGCGGCGGCTGGCCGGTCGGCGGGCTCGTCGAGCTGCTGGCCGCGCAGCCGGGCTGCGGCGAGATGCGCTTGCTCGCGCCCGCGCTCGCGCGCACCGTCAGCGCACGGCGGCCGCTCGCGCTCGTCGCGCCGCCGCAGGTGCCGCATGCAAGCGCACTCGCCGGTCTTGGCGTGCCGCCCGACGCGCTGCTGTGGCTGCGTGCCGGCAGCCGCACGGATGCGCTGTGGGCGGCCGAGCAGGCGCTCAAGGCAGGCTGCTGCGGGGCCTTGCTGCTCTGGCAGGACGCGCGCCCCGATGCGCTGCGGCGCCTGCATCTCGCGGCCGCGCGCACCGGCGACACGCTGTTCGTGATGCTGCGTCCGCTGGCGGCCGCGCGGCAGCCGTCGCCCGCGGTGCTGCGGGTCGCGCTGTATCCGGTGCCGGGCGGCGTGTCGCTCGACATCGTCAAGCGGCGCGGGCCCGCGCGCAGCGAGCCGCTCGTGCTCGATTTGCCGTCGCCCATCGTGGAGAGCCGCTATGCGCGTCTTGCTCGGCATCCATCTGCCGCGCCTGCCGCTCGACGTGTGCGTCCCGCCGCCGTCTGACGCAGCGGCCGGCGAGGCCGGCAGTGCGGTGCTCGAGCAGGGTGTCGTGCTGATCGCCGATGCGGCCGCGCGCCGGCAGGGCGTGCGTGCGGGCATGAAGCGCGGCGGCGTGCTCACGCTCGCGCCCGACACGCAGCTCGTCGAACGCGATCCCGCCCGCGAAGCCGATGCGCTGCGCGCGGTCGCGCTCGCGTTGCTGCGCTTCTCGCCGTGCGTCGCGCTCGACGACGAAGCCACGCTGATCGTCGACGTCGGTCCGAGCCTGCGCCTGTTCGGCGGCCTGCCGTCGCTGTGCCGCCAGGTGCGCGCGACGCTCGCGGCGCTCGGCTATGCGGCGCGCCTGTCCGCCGCGCCGACCGGGCGCGGCGCGTGGCTGCTCGCCCGCACGTCGGCGCGAGCGCGCATCCGGCGCCGCGTTGCGCGCCGGGTCTCGCTCGTCCGTACGCTCGACCGGCTGCCGTGTGTGCTGCTGCCCGATGCGCGTCCGTATGCGGGCTGGTTCGACGGCCTCGGCTGCCGCACGCTCGCCGATCTGCGCCGCCTGCCGCGCGCGGGGCTGCAGCGGCGCTGCGGCCCCGCGCTGCTGGCCGCGCTCGATCGGGCGTACGGCGAAGCGGTCGAGCCGCTCGCGTGGATGGCGGTGCCGCCCGTGTTCGACGTGCGGCTCGAATTGCCGGAGCGCGTCGAATACGCGGAGGCCGTGCTGTTCGCCGCGCGGCGGCTCGTCGTGCAGCTGTGCGGCTGGCTGGCCGCGCGGCAGCTGTCGTTGGCCGCGATGACGTTCGAGCTCGAGCACGAGCGCGGCCGTCAGGCCGTGCCGCCGACGCCGCTCGAGCTCGCGTTCGCCGCACCCGTGCGCGACGACGCGCATTTCATGCGGCTGCTCGGCGAGCGGCTCGCACGCGTCGAGTTGCCGGCCGCGGTGATCGCGGTGCGCCTGAAGGCCACGCGCGTCGAATCGGTCGCGCCGCCGGCCGACGATCTCTTTCCGGAGCCGGGCGGGACGCGGGAAACCCGCGAGCGGTTGTTCGAACTGCTGGTCGCCCGGCTCGGCGCGGAGAACGTATTGCGCGCGGCGCCTGTCGCCGATTACCGGCCCGAGGTGGCGAACCGCTGGCTGCCGCTCGATGCGCAGGCGGGCAAGCCGGCCGGCGGGCCGCCGGCCGTGCCGCCGCGTCCCGCGTGGCTGCTCGCCGAACCGCTGCCGTTGCTGATGCGAGGCGAGCGGCCGGTATTTCATACGCCGCTGCGGATGATGTCGTCGCCGGAGCGGATCGAGGCCGGGTGGTTCGACGGTCAGCTCGCTGCACGCGATTACCACGTCGCGCAGGACGAAGCCGGTGCGTGCTATTGGGTGTTCAGGGAGCGAGCGGGAAGCGAGTCCGAGCCGCACTGGTTCCTGCACGGCCTGTTCGGGTGAGCGAAGATGGTTGCGGATTTCGGCGGGCTGCCCGATTACGCGGAATTGTTCTGCCGTTCGAACTTTTCGTTCCTGCATGGCGCGTCGCATGCGGAAGAACTGGTCGAGCGTGCGGCGGAACTCGGCTATCGCGGGATCGCGATCACCGACGAATGCTCGCTCGCCGGTGCGCCGCGCATGCATGTCGCGGCGAAGGCGAAAGCATTGCCGCTCGTCATCGGGTCGTATTTCGACGTCACGCCGGACGACGTCGCGCCCGGCCACGATCCGGGCCCCGGTGCGTTCGGGCTCGTGCTGCTCGCGCAGAACCGCGAGGGGTACGGCAATCTTGCCGAGCTGATTTCGTGGCGGCGGATGGCGGCGCCCAAGGGAACCTACACGCTGACGCCGCGCATGCTGTCGGCGCCGCCGGCGGAGTTCGCACACTTGCGCGGCATGCCCGACTGCTTCGCGATTCTCGTGCCGACGTATCCCGTTCGCGCGAATGTGCTCGATGCGCAGGTCGCGTGGTTCCGCGCGACGTTCGGCGAGCGGGCGCGGCTCGGGCTCGTGCAATTGCAGCGCGCGCTGGATGGTGTGCAGCGCGACGAGATTCGCGAGGCCGGCGAGCGACGCGGCGTGCGCGTCGTCGCGCTGGGCGACGTGACGATGCACCGGCGCTCGTGCAAGCCGTTGCAGGACGTGATGACGGCGATCCGCGTCGGGATGCCGGTGTCGGAATGCGGCTATGCGCTGGCGCCGAACGCGGAGCAGCATCTGCGTTCGCGCGGGCGGATCGCGAAGCTGTTTTCGGCGGATGAAATCGCGGAGACGTGTGCGATCCTCGATGCATGCAATTTCGAACTCGCCGATCTGAAGTATGAATATCCCCTCGAACTCGTGCCGCGCGGACACACACCGACCAGTTACCTGAAGCAGGAGACGTGGGCAGGTGTCGCTCGACGCTATTGGAATGGGGTGCCGGCGAAAGTGGCGAAGCAGATTCGATATGAGCTTGCCCTGATCGCAAAGCTGAAATACGAGCCGTTCTTCCTGACCGTCTACGACATCGTCAAATACGCGCGCAGCCAGAACATCTTGTGCCAAGGGCGGGGGTCGGCCGCGAACTCGGTGGTCTGTTATTGCCTCGGCATCACCGAAGTCAATCCGGATCAAAGCACGATGTTGTTCGAGCGCTTCATCAGCGTGGAGCGCGGCGAGCCGCCGGATATCGACGTCGACTTCGAGCACCAGCGTCGGGAAGAAGTGATTCAGCACATCTACCAGAAATACGGACACGACCGCGCGGCGCTCGCGGCCGCCGTTTCGACGTATCGTCCGCGCGGCGTGCTGCGCGAAACCGGCAAGGCGCTCGGCGTCGATCCGATGCTGGTCGACCGTGTCGCGAAGGGGCATCGCTGGTTCGACGGCAGCCGCGATCTGCTGCAGCAATTCGCGTCGGTCGGGCTCGATCCGGCGACGCCGATCATTCGCGCATGGGCCGAACTGGCGGGGCGCCTGCTCAACTTTCCGCGTCACCTGTCGCAGCACTCGGGTGGCTTCGTGATCAGCCGCGGCAAGCTCACGCGGCTCGTGCCGGTCGAGAACGCGGCGATGGACGGGCGGCGCGTGATCCAGTGGGACAAGGACGATCTCGAAGCGCTCGGGCTGATGAAGGTCGACGTGCTCGCGCTCGGCATGCTGTCGGCACTGCATCGCGCGTTCGACCTGCGCACCGCGTGGCGCGGCCCGGCGAAGGACGGCAAGCCGTTCACGCTGAAGCACATTCCGCAGGACGACGAAGCGACCTACGACATGATCTGCCGCGCCGATACGGTCGGCGTGTTCCAGATCGAATCGCGCGCGCAGATGTCGATGTTGCCGCGCCTGCGGCCGCGCGACTATTACGATCTGGTGATCGAGGTTTCGATCGTGCGCCCCGGGCCGATCCAGGGCGGCGCCGTGCATCCGTATCTGAAGCGGCGCAGGATCAAGGCGGGGGAGGAGAAAGGGGAGATCACCTATCCGAGCGACGCGCTGAAGGAAGTGCTCGAACGCACGCTCGGCATCCCGATCTTTCAGGAACAGGTGATGCAGATCGCGATCGTCGCGGCCGGCTTTACACCCGGCGAAGCCGACAAGCTGCGTCGTGCGATGGCCGCGTGGAAGCGTCGCGGCGATCTTGGCCCTTACCACGACAAGATCGTCGACGGCATGCTGGCCCGCGGCTACACGCGCGAATTCGCCGAACAGATCTTCGAGCAGATCAAGGGCTTCGGCGAATACGGCTTCCCCGAGAGCCACGCGGCCAGTTTCGCGAAACTGGCCTACGCGAGCAGTTGGCTCAAATGCCACGAACCGGCGATCTTCCTCGCCGCGCTGCTGAACAGCCAGCCGATGGGTTTCTATCCGCCGTCGCAACTCGTGCAGGACGCAAAGCGCCACGGCGTGCAGGTCCTGCCGATCGACGTGACGCAAAGCGGTTGGGAGGCATCGCTCGAAGCGCTGCCCGGCCAGCCGCCGCCGCACGGCCAGCCGGCCGTGCGGCTTGGCCTGTCGCTCGTGAGCGGCTTCGGCGAAGCCGCCGCGCGCCGCATCGAAGCCGCGCGCGTAGCGGGCCCGTTCATGAGCGTCGACGAACTTGCCCGTCGCGCGCAGCTCGAACGGCGCGACCTCGAGGCGCTCGCCGCCGCGAACGCGCTCGCGACGCTCGCCGGCCATCGCCGCGACGCACTGTGGCAGGCCGTCGCGGCGGCGCCCGAACGCGACTTGCTCGCGGCCGCGCCGATCGACGAAGCCGAGAAGCCCGCGCTCGGCGCGCCGTCCGAAGCCGACGAGATCCTCGCCGATTACGACACCACCGGCCTCACGCTGAACCGCCACCCCGTCGCGTTGCTGCGGCCGGCGCTGCGCGCGCAGCGGCTGTCGTCCGCGGCCGAACTGCGCGATCGCCCGGACGGCCGGCTCGCGCGCGCATGCGGGATCGTGATCTCGCGGCAGATGCCGGGCACCGCGAAAGGCGTGATGTTCATGACGCTCGAAGACGAAACGGGCTGCGTGAACGTGATCGTCCGGCCCGAGTTGCTCGCGCGGCAGCGTCGCGAAACACTCGATTCGCGGCTGCTTGCGGCGTCCGGCGTGTGGCAGGTTGTGAGCGACGTAAGGCACCTCGTCGCGCAGCATTTCGAGGATCTGACGCCGCTGCTCGGCGGCCTGCGCACGTCGAGCCGCGAATTCCACTGACATTTCGCCGCCGCCCACGGCCCTCGAACGGCTCCCCTGATGCGAACCGCCGGCCCCGGCGGCACATCGCCACGCGATGCATACCAGTTGGCTCAATTGGTTCTATTCCGGTCTCATATCCCCTCCCGAAGCACGTCTGAATCCCGCCCGGTAACTGTCCCCTTGCATACCACCTCGGGTAAATCCCTATCCCGCACTGCGTTGTAAACAAAGGCTTTGCCGGCACTAAAACGCTTGCCGTGCAAGGCTTTCGGCGATTTTCGCAGCGCTAATACCAGTTCGTTGACTGGTATTATGATGGTTATATAATGCGTTCACTTTCGACGGTCCGAGATCGTCGTCCGACACGCGGAGGCACATGGAAACCGGCTGGTCCGAACTGGCGCCCGATCCCCTCGACGACACGCCCCTCTATCTGCAGCTCGCCCGCAAGCTGGCGAGCGCGATCCACGCCGGCGCGTGGCGAGCCGGCGAGGCGCTGCCGTCGGAGCGGCTGCTGTCGGTGTCGGTCGGCGTGTCGCGGATCACCGCGCGTCGGGCGCTCGCGCTGCTGGTCGAGCAGGGACTGATCAAGCGGGCGCGCGGCGCGGGCAGCTTCATCACGCCGCGTGTGGCCGATCCGCTGTCGCATCTCGTCGGCTTCACCGCGAAGATGCGGCAGCGCGGCTTCGTGCCCGATTCGGTGTGGCTGTCGCGCACGCTGCGCGCCGCGAGCCGCGACGAGACCACGCATCTCGGCCTCGCGCCCGGCGCGACGGTGGCGCGGCTCGAACGGCTGCGCCGCGCGGACGGCATCGTGATGGCCGTCGAGCATTCGACGCTGCCCGCCGCGGTGGTGCCCGATCCGCAGGTGCTCGGCGCGTCGCTGTACGAATACCTCGAGGCGCGCGGCATGACCGTCGTGCGCGCGCTGCAGCACTTTCGCGCGGCGAACGCGACGCACGCGATCGCGAAATGGATGGCGGTGAAGCCGGGCTCGGCCCTGCTGGTGATCACGCGGATCGGCTACGGCGCCGACCAGCGCGCGATCGAAATGAGCGAAACGTATTGCCGCGACGACTACTACGACTTCGTCGCCGAACTGAAACGCTGACGCGCGAGACTGCCGGCGCACCATGCGCGATGGAACGCAATCGCGCGCGACGAATCGCAACGAATTGGCAAATCACGACGCGGATGCCCGCGTCACCGGATCATCAAGAGAACGTCATGCTGACTGGCAACATCCTCACCCCCGACGGCTGGATTCACGGTTCGCTCGATAGCGAGAACGGCCGCATCACCACGCTCGACGGCGTGCCCGTCGATCCCGCGCAGAACGACGCACCGTACATCCTGCCCGGCTTCATCGACCTGCACGTGCACGGCGGCGGCGGTGCCGACGTGATGGAAGGCGGCGACGCGATCGAAACGATCGTCCGCACGCACGCGCAATTCGGCACGACGAGCCTGCTCGCGACGACGATGACCGCGCCGCGCGACGAACTGATGGAGGTCGTCGCGAACCTCGGCACCGTCGCGCGCAACCGCACGCCGGGCGGTGCGCGCGTGCTCGGCGTGCATCTCGAAGGGCCGTACATCAATCCCGGCAAGCTCGGCGCGCAGCCCGACGCGGCCGTGTCGGCGGCGCTCGACGAGGTGCTGAAGTACCTGTCGATCGCGCCGATCCGCGTCGTCACGCTCGCACCCGAAATCGCGGGCCACATCGAGATCATCGGCGAGATGGCCGCGCGCGGCGTGCGCGTGCAGCTCGGCCACTCGCTCGCGACCTACGACGACGCGGTCGCCGCGCTCAAGCACGGCGCATGCGGCTTCACGCACCTGTTCAACGCGATGTCGCCGCTGCATCACCGCAACCCGGGCCTCGTCGGCGCGGCGCTCGCGCACGCCGAATACGCGGAAATCATTCCCGACCTGCTGCACGTCCACCCGGGCGCGATTCGCGCGGCGCTGCGCGCGATTCCGCGCCTGTACGTCGTGACCGACAGCACGTCCGCCACCGGCATGCCCGACGGCGAATACCGGCTCGGCAGCCAGCACGTGACGAAGTGCCTCGGCGGCGTGCGGCTCGCCGACGGCACGCTCGCCGGCAGCACGCTGACGATGGACCAGGCGCTGCGCAATCTCGTGTCGCTCGGCCTGCCGATCGCCGACGTGTCGAACCGGATGTCGCGCTACGCGGCCGACTACCTCGGCGTCGCCGATCGAGGCCGCCTCGAGCGCGGCGCATGGGCCGACCTCGCGGTGTTCGATCGCGACCTGAACCTCACCGCGACCTATGTCGAAGGAGAATCGATTGTCGAATATGCTTAAGGAAGCGCGCGAGTCCACCCAGGTCGTCGCCGCGCAGATCGCCGACACCGCGCGCGTCGAAGCGCTCGCCGGCCAATTGCTCGATCACCCGCCGGCCGTCGCGCTGACGGTCGCGCGCGGCAGCTCGGATCACGCCGCCAGCTATTTCGCGAGCCTGACGATGAGCCGCCTCGGCGTGCCGGTCGCGTCGCTGCCGATGTCGGTGGCGACGCTGCAGCAGGCGCCGCTGAAGGTGCAGGACCAGCTCGCGATCGCCTTTTCCCAGTCGGGCAAGAGCCCCGATCTCGTCAATACGATGGCCGCGCTGCGCGAAGCCGGCGCACGCACCGTCGCCGCCGTGAACGTGCTGCCGTCGCCGCTCGCCGACGCGTGCGAGCACCAGTTGCCGCTGCTGGCCGGCCCCGAGCTGTCGGTCGCCGCGACCAAGAGCTATATCGCGATGCTGTCGCTGTCCGCGCAGATCGTCGCGTACTGGCAGCGCGACGCCGCGCTGATGACCGCGCTGCGCGGCCTGCCCGACGTGCTCGCGCAGGCCGGCCGGCTCGACTGGTCGCAGGCCGTCGCGGCGCTCGCGGGCATCGAACGGATGATCGTCATCGGCCGCGGCCTGGGCCTCGCGATCGCGCAGGAAGCCGCGCTGAAGCTGAAGGAAACGTCCGGCATCCAGGCCGAGGCGTTCTCGAGCGCCGAAGTCCGTCACGGCCCGATGGAGCTGATCGACCGCGACTATCCGCTGCTCGTGTTCGCGCCGCCCGGGCCCGAGCAGGCCGGCCTGCTGCAACTCGCCGCGGACATGCGCGCACGCGGCGCCGCCGTGTTGCTCGCGGCGCCCGCCGGCACGCCCGGCGTATCGGGCACCGTGCTGCCGCTCGCGCAGTCTGCCCATTCGGCGCTCGACCCGATCGCCGCCATTCTTTCGTTCTACGTGATGGCGGCGGATCTCGCCGTCGCGCGCGGCCGCAATCCCGACACGCCGCGCCACCTGAACAAAGTGACAGAAACGCACTGATAGCCGAGAAAGCCGATGAGACGCGCCGAGGAATCCCAGTTGAAGAGCCCCACCCACGATCAGATCGTTCTGCTCAGCCCGTTGACGGGGCCGATCGTCGCACTGGCCGATGTGCCCGATCCGGTGTTCTCCGGCGGGATGTTCGGCGACGGCATCGGCATCGACCCGCTCGCGGGCCGGCTCGTCGCGCCGTGCGCGGGCGTCGTGTCGCATCTGGCGCGCACCGGCCACGCGGTGACGATCACGACGCCGCAAGGCGCGGAAGTGCTGCTGCACATCGGCATCGATACCGTCGAGCTGAACGGCCAGGGCTTCATCGCGCACGTCGAAGCCGGCGCGCGCGTCGAAGCGGGCGCGCTGTTGATCGAGTTCGACCAGGACGCGGTGGCGCGCCATGCACATTCGCTCGTGTCGGTAATCGCGATCGCGAATTCCGACGCGTTCGAGGTCGTCGATCGCGCGAGCGGTTTCGCGACCGCCGGCGAGACGCCGTTGCTCGCGCTGCGCGGCAAGGGCGACGCCGCCGCGCAGGCGGCGCAGGCGGGTGCTGCCGCGCACAACGAAGTGCGCCGCGCGATCGTGCTCGCGCAGCCGGGCGGGCTGCATGCGCGGCCGGCCGCACGGGCGCGTGAAGCCGTGCGCGGGTTCGACGCGGCCGTCGACGTGCTGTACGACGGCCGCAAGGCGTCGATCGCGAGCGTCGTCGGCCTGCTCGGCCTCGGCGCCGGCGAAGGCGCGACGGTCGAACTGGTCGGACGCGGCGCGCACGCGCAGCAGGCCGTCGACGCGGTCGAGCACGAGCTGCTGCGCGAGGCGCACGGCGAAGTGGAAGAAAAGCCGGCGCGGCTGACATCGCCCGCGCCGCAGACGGTCGCACGCCACACCGGCGCACCGATCGATGGCGCGCCCATCGATCCGAACACGCTCGCCGGCGTATGTGCGTCGCCCGGCATCGCGGTCGGCACGCTGGTGCGTCTCGACGATGCGGACATCGTGCCGCCCGAGCAGGCCACCGGCACGCCGGCTGCGGAAAGCCGCCGGCTCGACCAGGCGTTGAAGGCGGTCGACGCCGAGCTCGGCGAAACGGTGCGCAACGCGTCGGCGCGCGGCGCGGTCGGCGAAGCGGGCATCTTCGCGGTGCATCGCGTGCTGCTCGAGGATCCGACGCTGATCGACGCGGCGCGCGACTTGATCAGTCTCGGCAAGGGCGCGGGCTTCGCGTGGCGCGCGACGATCCGCACGCAGATCGACACGCTGTCGAAGCTCGACGACGCGCTGCTCGCCGAACGCGCGGCCGACCTGCGCGACATCGAGAAACGCGTGCTGCGCGCGCTCGGCCACACGAACGGCGCCGTGCGTGCGCTGCCCGACGAGGCCGTGCTCGCGGCCGACGAGTTCACGCCGTCCGACCTGTCGTCGCTCGATCGCGAGCGCGTGACCGCGCTCGTGATGGCGCGCGGCGGCGCGACGTCGCACGCGGCGATCATCGCGCGGCAGCTCGGCATCCCGGCGCTGGTGGCGGTCGGCGACGCGCTGTACGCGATTCCGGACGGCACGCAGGTCGTCGTCGATGCGAGCGCGGGCCGGCTCGAACACGCACCGACCGCGCTCGACGTCGAGCGCGCGCGGCACGAGCGCCAGCGCCTGGACGGCGTGCGCGAGACGAACCGGCAACGGGCCGGCGAGGCGGCCGCGACGGTCGACGGCCGCGCGATCGAAGTCGCCGCGAACATCGCGACGCTCGACGACGCGAACACCGCGGTCGACAACGGCGCGGACGCGGTCGGGCTGCTGCGCACCGAGCTGATGTTCATCCATCGCCAGGCCGCGCCGACGGTCGCCGAACATCAGCAGAGCTACCAGTCGATCGTCGACGCGCTGCAGGGCCGCACGGCGATCATCCGCACGCTCGACGTCGGCGCGGACAAGGAAGTCGACTACCTGACGCTGCCGCCCGAACCGAACCCGGCGCTCGGCCTGCGCGGCATCCGTCTCGCGCAGGTGCGCCCCGATCTGCTCGACGATCAGTTGCAGGGCCTGCTCGCGGTGAAGCCGTTCGGCGCGGTGCGCATCCTGTTGCCGATGGTGACCGACGCGGGCGAACTCGTGCGGCTGCGCAAGCGCATCGACGAATTCGCGCGCGCGCAGGGCCGCACCGAGCCGATCGAGGTCGGCGTGATGATCGAGGTGCCGTCGGCCGCGCTGCTGGCCGACCAGCTCGCGCAGCACGCGGATTTCCTGTCGATCGGCACCAACGACCTGACCCAGTACACGCTCGCGATGGACCGCTGCCAGGCCGATCTGGCCGCGCAGTCCGACGGCCTGCATCCGGCCGTGCTGCGCCTGATCGACATCGCGGTGCGCGGCGCGGCGAAGCACGGCAAGTGGGTCGGCGTGTGCGGCGCGCTGGGCGGCGATCCGCTCGCGGTGCCGATCCTCGTCGGCCTCGGCGTGACCGAACTGTCGGTCGACCCGGTGTCGGTGCCGGGCATCAAGGCGCGTGTGCGCCGTCTCGATTACCAGTTGTGCCGTCAGCGCGCGCAGGATCTGCTCGCGCTCGATTCGGCACAGGCGGTAAGGGCAGCAAGCCGCGAGGTCTGGCCGCTCGACTGACGTCGACGGGGGGCGCGCGACCCGTTTCACTACGAAAGCAATTAGGTCAACGACGATTGAAGAGACATGGATTGGAGGACTGAATGGACGGGAACCCGTTTCTGAAGATACAGGGCCTGGGTCGGGCGCTGATGCTGCCGATCGCGGTATTGCCGGTCGCCGGCATCCTGCTGCGGCTCGGCCAGCCGGATGTGTTCAACATCAAGATGATCGCCGACGCCGGCGGCGCGATCTTCGACAACCTGCCGCTGCTGTTCGCGATCGGCGTGGCGGTCGGCTTCGCGAAGGACAACAACGGCGTGGCGGCGCTCGCGGGCGCGATCGGTTACCTGATCGAAACCGCGATCATGAAGGACATCGATCCCAAGCTGAACATGGGCGTGCTGTCCGGGATCATCGCGGGCGTGGTCGCGGGCCTGCTGTACAACCGCTACAAGGACATCAAGCTGCCGGACTACCTCGCGTTCTTCGGCGGCAAGCGGTTCGTGCCGATCATCACGGGGCTGGTCTGCGTGATCTTGGGCATCGCGTTCGGGTACGTGTGGCAGCCGATCCAGCATGCGATCGATGCGGCCGGCCAGTGGCTGACGACGGCGGGCGCGATCGGTGCGTTCGTGTTCGGCTTCCTGAACCGTCTGCTGCTCGTCACCGGCCTGCACCACATCATCAACTCGCTTGCGTGGTTCGTGTTCGGCAACTTCACGCCGCCCGCCGGCGGCGAGATCGTGCACGGCGACCTGCATCGCTTCTTCGCGGGCGATCCGACCGCGGGCACCTTCATGGCCGGCTTCTTCCCGATCATGATGTTCGGCCTGCCGGCGGCGTGTCTCGCGATGCTGCACGAAGCGCCGAAGGAGCGCCGAGCGATGGTGGGCGGCCTGCTGTTCTCGATGGCGCTGACGTCGTTCCTGACCGGCGTGACCGAGCCGATCGAGTTCAGCTTCATGTTCCTCGCGCCGGTGCTGTACGTGATCCACGCGGTGCTGACGGGGTTGTCGCTCGCGCTCTGCCAGATTCTCGGCGTGAAGCTCGGCTTCACGTTCTCGGCCGGCGCGATCGACTACGTGCTGAACTACGGG
Organism: Burkholderia sp. MSMB1835; assembly: GCF_001526365.1. NCBI lineage: Bacteria > Pseudomonadati > Pseudomonadota > Betaproteobacteria > Burkholderiales > Burkholderiaceae > Burkholderia > Burkholderia sp. MSMB1835. The sequence goes on along the minus strand of NZ_LOYP01000012.1, from coordinate 53,117 downwards.
CTGTCGACGAAGGGCTGGATCGCGATTCCGCTCGGCATCGCGTATGGCGCCGCGTACTACGGGCTGTTCCGCTTCTTCATCCGCAAGTTCAACATGGCCACGCCGGGCCGTGAGCCGGCATCGACCGATGCAGCCGCGCAATCGTACGCATCGGGCGGCTTCGTCGCGCCGGGCGCGGCTGCAACGGCTGCCGCGCCGCGCGCGCAACGCTACATCGCCGCGCTCGGCGGGGCGGCCAACCTGTCGGTCGTCGACGCGTGCACGACGCGCCTGCGCCTGACCGTCGTCGATCCGGAGAAGGTATCGGAGCCGGAACTGAAGTCGATCGGCGCACGCGGCGTGCTCAAGCGCGGCGGCAACAGCGTGCAGGTGATCATCGGGCCCGAGGCCGACATCATCGCCGACGAGATGCGTGCCGCGATCGGCGGCGGCGCGACCGGTGCCGTATCGGGGGCAACGGGCGCTGCCGCGCAGCCCGTCACGGGCGCGGCTGCCGGGCCGCTCGATCCGGAGCCGGCCCGCTGGCTCGCGGTGTTCGGTGGGGCGACCAACGTCGCGTCGCTCGAGGCGGTGGCCGCCACGCGCCTGCGCGTGGTCGTGCGCGATCCGTCGGCGGTCGATCGCGAGCGTCTCGGCACGCTCGACGTCGCATGGGTGTCGCTCGACACGTTCCACATCGTCTGCGGCAACGCGGCGGTGCGCTATGCCGAACAGCTCGGCGCGCGCCTGCCGCCGTCGGGCGGCGGCACGGCCGCACAACCGGCGTGATGCGGTGAAGCCGGCCTGATCGATCCGCGCGGCGGATTCGGGCCGGCGGTCAAAAAAGCACGGCTTGCGACGTACGCGTCGCAAGCCGTTTTTCTTTTTGGGGCGGGCGATGCGCGATGCGTTTGCCCGCATCGCGCATCGCCGGATGCTTTCAGCCGTTCACGGATTCGTCAGCGTGAACGTCGGCTTCCGGTAGCCGACGCCGGCGCGGTCGAGCTTCGGCAATTCGCGTTGCGTGAGCAGCGTCGCGAAGCCGGCCCAGTCGCGCTGCAGCGCGGCGATGTCGACATGGTGCGTGTCGCCGCGCTTGAAGCGCACGCCGGCCGCATACGGCAGCTCCCAGTCGGCCCGGTGCCACGCGCGCTCGGCGAGCGCGAGCAGCCGCGGATAGGCCATGTATTCGAGGAAGGTGTCGTTGCGCATCACTTCGCCCCACGCCTGGCCTTGCATGCCTTCGATGCGCGGCGCGGCGCCCGTGCCCGTCACCTCGAACGGGTTGCCGTCGCGGTCGCCCATCACCTCGGCGTTCTGCGGCAGGTTCTCCGGCGCGAACGAGAACACCTTGTACTCGTCGGTTGCGTGCGAGCCCCAGTAGTAGCCGCGCTCGCGCGGATTGAGCGTGTACGGGAAGTCGAAGTACAGATAGTCGGGCAGCGCGAGCACCGTCAGGTAGCCCTTGCCGCTCAGGTCGCGCGCGCTGTCCGACGCCCCCCAGAAGACCGTGTCCCACAGCGACACCATCACGTGGCGCGTGCTGAAATCCTGCGGCCCGTTCGCATGCTTGATGCCGTCCTGCCACGCGGCCATCGTGCCGATCCCGTTCGCGTCGACCGCCGCGCTCACCTGTTTCGCGAAACGCGTCGGCAACTCGTCGATCGACTTGATCTCGCCGCGCTGGAGCAGCGCCGTGCACGCGGGCGACCGCGCCCACGGCTTGTCCTGCGCGGCCAGATCGATGCGCCCCTTGTTCGGGTCGGTGCCGTTCAGCGGCTGGAAGCCGCCGCCGAGGAAGATGTTCTTCGCTTCGTCGCCGCCGTAGTGCCAGGTCTGCAGCGGCGCTTGCGCGTCCGCGTGCATCGCCGCGATCTCGCGGATCACCTTCGACGCGAAGTTGAGCGCGCCCGGCACGCACGGGTTCAGATCGCTGCGCCGGTCGTAGAACTGCACCGTCGTCAGGTTCGTCGTGTCCTGCGGGTCGAGCAGCCGATACGCGTTCGCTTCCTGCTCGCGGCCGGCCGCATGCAGCCGCCGGTAGCGCGCCTCCATCGTCACGACGGCCGCCCGTGCATGCGCTGGCATGTCGATCTCGGGGATGATCTGCACGAAGCGCGCGGCCGCGTAGCGCACGAGCGCCACGTAGTCGTCGCGCGTCAGGTAGCCGCCGCCGGAGCGGTTGTCGGGGCCGGAGCCGAGCTGCGGCAGCAGGCAGCGCGTCTCGCTCGGGTCGTGGCAGCGGCGTGCGCCGATCTCGGTCAGCTCGGGCAGGCCGGGAATCTCGATGCGCCAGCCTTCGTCGTCGGACAGATGCAGGTGCAGGCGGTTGAGCTTGTACGCGCTCATCTGGTCGATCAGGCGACGCAGCGTCGCCGGATGCTTGAAGTTGCGCGCGAGATCGACGTGCATGCCGCGATGCGTGAAGCGCGGCGCGTCCTCGACGAGCATCGCCGGGATCGGGCCGCCGCCGGCCGGCGCGAGCGAGTAGAGCGTCTGCACGCCGTAGTAGAGGCCCGCACGATCGTAGCCTTCGATCAGCACGCCGCGCGGCCCGATCGCGAGCCGGTAGCCGCCCGGTGTCGCGAGGTCGGCCGGCAGCCGGCGCGGCGCGAGCGTGCCGCGAACCGGCACGCGCGCGCCGTCGAGCCCGAGCGTCGTCGCACGCTCGCGCAGCGCCGCGACCTGGGCGTCCGGCAGGTCCGGCAGCGAGAGTTCGACGCCGCGCAGATCGAGCGTGCCGGGCAGCGGCTGTTCGCGCTTCACGCTCGGCAGCGCGCGGCCCGGATCGGGGCGGGCGGCCACCGGCGGCGCGTTGCCGGTCGAGTTGTTCTGCGCGTCGGCCGGCAGCGATTCGACGTAGCGCAGTTCGTTGTCGGTGTCGTCGTAGCGCAGCACGGCCGGCGGCGCGCCGTCGACGACGACATACGGGCGCGGAATCACGTCGCTGTAACGCAGCAGCCAGTATTCGGCGACGAACGGCAGCTCGATGCGCTCGCCGGGCGCGAGCCGCACCGAGCCCGGCTGCGGCGTCAGTTCGTACAGGTCGCCGGTGAGCCGCCGCAGCGCGAAGCCCGGACGATCGATCCGCAGCAGGCGGCGGATGCTGTGCAGGTAGAGCCTCCAGCCGCCGTCGGCGATCGCCTGGTGGCCGCGGTTCTGCAGGATCAGGCGGCCCGTCGCGCAGGCGGCGCCGTCGGCGCCGAGATCGGCGCACGGCACGCCGGCCGCGGCCGCGTGGTTGTTGTCGACAGCCACGCGCAGCGCGAGGCCGTCCGACAGCAGCGCCGCGAGACCAGCCGCCTGGGCGGCGCCGGTGCTCGCGCCGGCGACGGCCGACGCCGGCGTCGACGCCGCCGAGATCGCGGCCGGCGACAGCACCGCGATCAGCAGACCGGCAATGAGGGAGGGCAAGGTAGATTTCATTCGAACTCCTGAGAAAAAGGGGGCGTAGCGGCGTCGTGACGCGACGTCGCTGCGAGCGGGTCTTTCAGTGGAGCTGCGGGCGATACCAGCACGCGGGGCGATGCGGGTGCCCCGCGCGCATTCGGCACGCGGGAGCGTGCGTTACGGAACGGGAGGCGGGCATGCGTGCCGATCGGACCGGCGCGGCGGCGGGCGCGGATTCATCGGCGGCAGCCGGCAATCGCCACGCCGGCGAGGCGGCGGCAGCCGGCGGCATTCGTCCGGCCGCGCACGGTCGCGACGACGGCGCGCACCCTCGCGCACGGACGTCGACACGGCGCGCAGGCGCACGCCCTACACGGAATTCGCATGTCTCCCCCACCCGGAAGGAATCGGCCTGTCAGCGGCCGTGTCCAACGATCTTATGAAACCTTTTATTGGTATTCAAGTGGTATCAATCTGGCGCTAAATTGGCATCGACGTACGGCGCCTGCCCGCGCGGCCGGGACGAAAAAAAACCTCGCGCGAAGCGAGGTTCTTTCCTTTCCGGACGGCGGCGGCGCGCTCGGCCGCGCGCGTGTCGCGCGTCGATGCCGTCAGGCGCGGCGCGCGCGCGCCGGCGCTTCCTGCGGCTTCTGCCGCGCTTCGAGCCACATCGCGTTGACGATGCCGAACGACAGCGCGACGCCGATACCGAGAATCCAGCTGAAATACCACATGATCCGACTCCTTGCGAAACGGTGGGCGAGGGCGCCTGCACGCCCCGCCCGGTTCAATGCATCAATACATCGAGTGCTTGTTCTCTTCGAGCGTCTGGTGCGTGACCTTGCCGCGCATCACGCGATACACCCAGCTCGTGTAGAGCAGGATGATCGGCAGGAACACGATCACCGCGAACAGCATCACCTGCAGCGTCATGTGGCTCGACGTCGAATCCCACACGGTCAGGCTGCTGCGCGGGTCGAGCGACGACGGCATGATGAACGGGAACATCGAGAAGCCCGCGGTCAGGATCACGCCGACGATCATCAGGCCGGTGCAGAAGAACGCCGTCTTTTCCTGCTTCGAGCCGGCGAGCAGCAGCGCGAGCACGCCGCCGGCGATGCCGGCGACCGGCGCCGCGATCATCCACGGATATTCGCCGTAGTTCGCGAGCCACAGGCCCGAACCGGCGGCGACGTCCTTGAGCAGCGGGTTCGCGACGGTGTCGGTCGGCGCGGCATGGGTGATGTGGAAGCCGCCGATATAAGAGGCCACCAGCACGCCGGCCAGCACGAACAGCACGACCGCGAGCAACGACGCGACGCGTAGCGCGATCGACGCGCGGCGCGCGATCGCGCCGTCGGTCTTCATCTTGATGAACGCGGCGCCGTGCGCGACGAGCATCGTGAGGCTGACGAGCCCGCACAGCAGCGCGAACGGGTTCAGCAGCGCCCAGAAGCCGCCGTAGTAGGTCACGCGCAGGTCGCTGTCGAACTTGAACGGCACGCCCTGCAGCAGGTTGCCGAACGCGACGCCGAACACCAGCGCCGGCACGAAGCCGCCGACGAACAGGCCCCAGTCCCAGCCCGCGCGCCAGCGCGGGTCGGGCCGCTTGCTGCGGTAGTCGAAGCCCACCGGCCTGAAGAACAGCGCGAACAGCACCAGCAGCATCGCGAAGTAGAAGCCGGAGAACGACGCCGCGTAGACGAGCGGCCACGCGGCGAACATCGCGCCGCCGGCCGTGATCAGCCACACCTGGTTGCCCTCCCACGTCGCGCCGACGGTGTTGATGATGATGCGGCGCTCCTCGTCGGTCTTGCCGAGGAACGGCAGCAGCGCGGTCGCGCCCATGTCGAAGCCGTCGGTGACGGCAAAGCCGATCAGCAGCACGCCGACGAGCAGCCACCAGATCAGCTTGAGAGTTGCATAGTCCATAGCGATTCCTTGTTCCGTTGCGAGGGCGTGCTCAGACTGCGGCCCGCTCGCCGGCAGCGGCGAGTTCGTGGTGATAGCGGCCGGTATGCAGCGACGACGGGCCGAGGCGCGCGTACTTGAACATCAGCTTGATCTCGATGACGAACAGCGCGGTGTAGAACGCGATGAAACCGGCGAGGCTCAGGTACAGATCGCTCGGCTGCAGGCTCGACGCGGACAGGTGCGTCGGCAGGATGCCGGCGATGGTCCACGGCTGACGGCCGAGTTCGGCGACGACCCAGCCGAATTCCGCGGCGAGCCACGGCAGCGGGATCGCCCACACCGCGTAGCGGAGGAACCAGCGGCGGTTGTCCTGCAGCAGTTCGCGGCGCGCGCAGAACCAGAACGCGGCGGCGAAGGTCGCGAGGAACAGGAAGCCGAGGAACACCATGATCCGGAACGAGAAGAACACGGGCGCGACCGGCGGGATCGTCTTCTGCGCGGCGGCCTTGACCTGCTCGGGCGTCGCGTCGACCACGTTCGGCGTGAACTGCTTGAGCATCAGCCCGTAGCCGAGATACTGCTTGTGCTGGTCGAACAGTGCGCGGGTCGCGTCGCTCGTGTCGCCTTCCTTGATCTTCTGCAGCGCGCCATACGCGACCATCCCGCTCCGGATGTGCTCCTCGCTGTGCTTCGCGAGCTCGCGCAGGCCGATCACCGGCTCGTCGATCGAGCGCGTCGCGATCAGGCCGAGCGCATACGGGATCTTGATCGCGTAGTCGGTGCGCTGTTCTTCCTGGTTCGGAATGCCGATCAGCGTGAACGATGCGGGCGCCGGCTGCGTTTCCCATTCGGATTCGATCGCGGCGAGCTTCATCTTCTGCACTTCACCGGTCGTATAGCCCGATTCGTCGCCGAGCACGATCACGCACAGCGTCGCCGCGAGGCCGAAGCCGGCCGCGACCGCGAACGAGCGCAGCGCGAAGTCGACGTCGCGCTTCTTCAGCAGGTACCACGACGACACGCCGAGCACGAACATCGCGGCCGTCACGTAGCCGGCCGACACCGTATGCACGAACTTCACCTGCGCGACCGGGTTGAACAGCACGTCGAACAGGCTCGTCAGCTCCATGCGCATCGTCTGGTAGTTGAATTCGGCGCCGACCGGGTTGTTCATCCAGCCGTTCGCGACGAGGATCCACAGAGCCGACAGGTTCGAGCCCAGCGCGACGAGGAACGTGACGATCAGGTGCTTGACCTTCGACAAGCGGTTCCAGCCGAAGAAGAACAGGCCGACGAACGTCGATTCGAGGAAGAACGCCATCAGGCCTTCGACCGCGAGCGGCACGCCGAAGATGTCGCCGACGTAGTGCGAGTAGTACGACCAGTTCGTGCCGAACTGGAATTCGAGCGTGATGCCGGTCGTCACGCCCATCGCGAAATTGATCCCGAACAGCTTGCCCCAGAACTGGGTCATGTCCTTGTAGACCTGTTTGCCGGTCATCACGTAGACCGCTTCCATGATGACGAGCAGCCAGGACAGGCCGAGCGTCAGCGGCACGAACAGGAAGTGGTAGAGCGCCGTGATGCCGAACTGCAGACGCGACAGATCGACGACTTCGCTACTTATCATGGTGGTCTCCCTCGGTAGATGCAGGCGCCGGCACCGAGAGCAGCTTCTCGGCCACGGCGGCAGGCGGCAACGACATGTGTTCGGCCTGCGGATGATTGAAGAATGCGTATTTGAGCGACATCAGGAGGATCAGCTTGACGATCAGCACCAGGGTGATGTCGCGGGCGAGGGTCGGTCCGCGTGCCCACGCGGCGATGCGCGCGCGCCAGCCGATCGTGCCGACCGGCCGCGAAGGCGGTGCTGGCTCTTTATTGATCGAGATCAAGGCGATTATCCTGAATCGATTTACGTCGGATTGGGGGCGACTTTACGTCGGATTGATGACGGCCGTGAAGCTGTTTTAATCCTTTTGCGCCTGACATGCCAATTTTAAAAGGACGGCTTTCCGATGCCGAGTGCTGCGCTGCGGCAGACCGTCGCGAAACATGGGGTGGAAATTGAGGCAGATCAAGGTTATGCGGAAGGGCGCCGCAAATGACGAAATACCCGATGAATCAGGTCAATTGATCGGCGAAGAAACGGAGCGTGAAACGCGCTGAAAAGCGGGTGAAAAGCGGCGGAAAACGGATGAAAAAAACCGCTGCCGGTCGGGCAGCGGTTTTCGATGAAGCGCTCTGAATCGTCGGGGATTTACGCGTATTCGGCGAGGGCGGTGCGCATTTTTTTCATCGCGCTCGCTTCGATCTGGCGGATACGTTCCGCCGACACGCCGAACTCCGCGGCGAGATCGTGCAGCGTCGAGCCGCCCGAGCCGTCGTCGTCGACGTGCAGCCAGCGGGCCTCGATGATGCGGCGGCTGCGCGCGTCGAGTGCGTCGAGCGCCTGCGCGATGCCGTCCGTCTGCAGCATGTCGCGCTGGCGCGCGGCGAGCACGGCGGTCGGCTCGTTGTGCGAGTCGGCCAGGTAGGCGATCGGCGCGTACGATTCCTCGCCGTCGTCCACCTGCCCTTCGAGCGCGATGTCGCCGCCCGACAGGCGCGTTTCCATCTCGGTCACTTCCTCGCGCTTGACGTTGAGCTCCTGCGCGAGGCCGTCGATTTCCTCGGGCGTCATCGCCTGCATGCTCTTCTTGTGGCTGCGCAGGTTGAAGAACAGCTTGCGCTGCGCCTTCGTCGTTGCGACCTTCACCATGCGCCAGTTGCGCAGGATGTACTCGTGGATCTCGGCCTTGATCCAATGAATCGCATACGACACCAGGCGCACGTTTTGCGCCGGGTCGAACCGCTTCACGGCTTTCATCAGGCCGATGTTGCCTTCCTGGATCAGGTCGCCGTGCGGCAGGCCGTAGCCGAGATAGTTGCGCGCGATCGACACGACGAGACGCAGGTGCGACAGCACGAGGCGGCGCGCCGCGTCGAGGTTGTTGTCTTCGCGGAATTCGGTTGCGTACCGGCGTTCCTCCTCGGCGGTCAGCAGCGGAATGCGGTTGACGGCCTGGATGTACGCGTCGATGTTGCCGAGCTGGCCGGGCAACATCGATTGGGCTGCGAGCGCCAACGAGCCTGCCGATTCGGCCTTGGCCGGCGTCGGGCTCAGGGTGTTCGGGAGGGTCAGGGCGTTGCTCACTAAAAACTCCTTTGGAATCAGGGACAAACCCCGGTCTCGAATGAGATTCCGGGAGTCATCTTAGCACTCCCGCAAGGTGAGTGCTAATTCCTTAGAGCGGGCGGGGGCATCCGAGTTCCCCATTTTTCTATCGAATCGGCTGAGTCGATAGTCTATTCTGCGACAAGGGGCGTGCCTCGAAGTTCCGTAAGCCGTTGTTTTCGATGGGAATCGGTAGACGATTTCGATTTTTGTCTTTTTGGAAGCAAGCTATTTCGCTTCGTGATGCCGATCCGAAAAGTCCTTTACCATACCATTCAGTTCGCTCGGGCCCGGCCGTTGCGGCAGGCTCCATTCAACCCACAAAGTTGGAGTGTCAGATGAACAATAAGAAGAATCGCCGGCCCCGCAGCCGGCTGGTGCTGCATGCGATGCTGGCAGCATCTCTTCTGGGTGGATCGGGTGCGGCTTTCGCGGATCGATGGGGGATCCAGGCGGGCGGCGGGTTTTCGGATCGTCGCGGAATCGACAAGGCCGATATCGGCGTGGTGTGGGATCCGGGCTGGAACTGGTGGGAAATCGGCGGCTGGCACTTCGCGTTCGTCGTCGAAGGGCACGCCGGCTACTGGCACACGGGCGGCAACGTCCATGGCAGCATCGGCGAGTTCGGCGTCACGCCGATGTTCCGTTTCATCAAGAGTAGCGGGGAGATTCGCCCGTTCATCGAGGCGGGCGGCGGCGTCCGGCTTCTGACGCACCCGACGATCTCGAACAATTTCTCGCTGTCGACCGCGTTCCAGTTCGCGCCGACCGGCGGCGTGGGCGTGCAGTTCGGTCAACGGCAACAGTATCAGGTCGGCTACCGTTTCGAACATGTGTCTAACGCGGGTATCAAAGAGCCGAATCCTGGTATAAATTTCCACCAGTTCTACCTGCAGTACAACTTCTGATCCGTACGCCCGTGCAAGGCGGGCGCGTTGCCGAGGAGTCAGGCGATGGCGAAGGTGGTCGATGCGATCCGCGCGCTCGAGCGCGACCGGTTCCGGGCGATGGTGGACGGCGACGGCGAGGCGCTCGACGCGCTGCTGTCGGACAAGGTGTTTTTCGTCCACACGAACGGCAAACGGGAAACCAAGCAGCAGTTCATCGACGCCATCGTCGCCGGCCGCCGCCGCTATCGCCAGATCGAAATCCAGTCGCAGGACGTGCTGCCGGTCGGCGACGAGACCTGCGTCGTCACCGGGCGCGCGTTGATCGAGATGGAAACGAACAACGGCGGCCTCGTCTTCCCGATTGCCTATACGTCCGTCCACACGCACGCCCAGGGCCGCTGGTGCCTGTTCGCGTGGCAGGCGACGCGGTGCGCGACCGAGACGTGAGCGCGGGTGGCGCTCCGTTTCATGTGTCGACCGAAGCGGCCTTCTGAGCCGCTTTTTGCTGCCTCGTGCGGCGCGGATCGCGCGGCGCACGGGCGGTCACGCACCGCTCGCTGACCTTTCAACCCTGCATCGAAGCCCGCGCTCAGGCCGCCGCGCGGCGGTCCGCGCAGTGCCATGCCGAGCGGTTGATCGCGCTGACGACCGCATCGAGCGCCGCGCTCGCCGCATCGGCGTGCACGCCGACACCGTGCCGCAGCGGCGCGTCGCCGACCCGGCAGCCGACCGATACCGCGATCCGGCCGTCCGCGGCGCGCGTGTGTTCGCACGACGCGACGTCGATCGCGGCGCCGGCGGCCGCCGCAAATGCCGCGGCGAAATGTCGCACGGCGTCGTCGGGCGTCGCGTCGGCGGCAGGCGCCGCCACGATCTCGCGGTTCTGCCAGCGCGCGCCGCCGCCGTGGCGCGCGGCCGGGCCGTCGGTCTCGAAGAATTCGCGCGCGAACAGCGCGCAGATCGCGTCGCCCGTCACTTCCTCGCCCGATGCGTCGGCGAGCGTCTGCACCGCATGGCTGAACTCGATCTGGACGCGGCGCGTCGGCGTGAAGCCCATCCCGCGTTCGAGCAGGAACGTCGCGCCGCCCTTGCCGGACTGGCTGTTCACGCGGATCACCGCGTCGTAGCTGCGGCCGAGATCGGCCGGGTCGATCGGCAGGTACGGTACCTCCCACATCGCGTCGGGGCGCTGCTGCGCGAAGCCCTTGCGGATCGCGTCCTGGTGCGAGCCCGAGAACGCGGTGAACACGAGGTCGCCCGCGTACGGATGGCGCGGATGCACGGGGATCTGGTTGCAGCGCTCGACGACGCGGCGCACGGCATCGATGTCGGAGAAATCGAGGCCCGGGTCGATACCTTGCGTGTAGAGGTTCAACGCGAGCGTGACGAGATCGACGTTGCCGGTGCGCTCGCCGTTGCCGAACAGGCAGCCTTCGATCCGGTCGGCGCCCGCGAGCAGCGCGAGTTCGGCCGCCGCGACCGCGGTGCCGCGATCGTTGTGCGGATGCACGGACAGCACGATGCTGTCGCGATACGCGAGGTTGCGGTCCATCCATTCGATCTGGTCGGCGAACACGTTCGGGCTCGCGGCCTCGACGGTGGCCGGCAGGTTGACGATCATCTTATGGTCGCGGGTCGGGCGCCACGTCTGCGCGACCGCGTCGCAGATCTCGCGCGCGAACGTCAGTTCGGTCATGCTGAAGGTTTCCGGCGAGTACTGGAACGTCCACTGCGTATCGGGGCGCGCGGCCGCGTGTTCCTTGATGATGCGCGTGCCGTCGATCGCGAGCGCCTTCACGGCGTCCTTCGACATCCCGAACACGATGCGGCGGAACGACGGGCAGACCGCGTTGTACAGGTGCACGATCGCGCGCGGCACGCCTTCGAGCGCCTCGAACGTGCGCGCGATCAGGTCTTCGCGCGACTGCACGAGCACTTCGATCGTCACGTCGTCGGGAATCCGCTCGTCGTCGATCAGCTTGCGGACGAAATCGAAGTCGGTTTGCGACGCCGACGGAAAACCGACTTCGATCTCCTTGAACCCGATGGCGACCAGCATTTCGAAGAACTCGAGCTTCTGCTCGATGCTCATCGGCTCGATCAGCGACTGGTTGCCGTCGCGCAGATCGGTGCTCATCCATACGGGCGCGCGCTCGATGGTGCGGGCGGGCCAGCGGCGGCCATTGAGGCGGACGGGCTCGAACGGACGGTACTTGTCTTGCGGATTGCGCATCATCTTCTGGACCTCGGGTCTCAAGTCGCGAGCGAAGACGGGCGGCAGGGCGGCGGTGGGCGCTGCCTCGCATCCGGCGCGCGATGGCGCCGCGGATGCGGATGATCTTCGCGAATCGGCCGACGGATGGACGGACGAATGCTGACGACTTCGGGTTGTAAAAATTACGAGAGGGGTACTGCGAGGAACTGCTGGGAGGACCGTGCGGACGGCACACGGCGCTACGACAGCCTTAGGCTAGTCGTAGCGATAGCGGCCGCGCTAGGCGGCCGGAGGTAATTCGGAGGGTGTTCGGAAAGGAACGCATGACGGCCACTCTATGCCAGGATGCGCTCGCGTGTCAATTATCGGGATAAAGGAGGGCGCCGCGGCGCCCTCAGTGCGCGACGCGGGCGATCCGGACGATCGTCGCGACCTGTCGCGCGACCGTGTCCGGCACCGGCACCTCGCCGCGCAGCACGGCGTCCGTCCACGCGGCCGTGGTCGCCGCATCGCGCGACTCGGGCAGGGCGACGGGCGGCGCATCGCTCGACGAACGCTCGGCGTCGATCAGCGTGTCGCACACGCCGTCGTGCAGCCAGTCGACCTGTACCTGGCGTCGCGTGTCGGCCACCGCTTCGCCTTCGGTGCCGCGCGCGAGCAGCGCGCCGCCCAGCGCGGCGTCCGGATGGTCGCGGAACAACTGCGCGAGGCTGTCGCGGTACGGCGGATGCGTGTAGTTGACGAGCCGCAGCCCGGCCGGCGCGAACGGCTGCAGGATCTTCACGAGCGTATGCGTCGAATTGCGCACGCCGAGCACGCGGCGCATCGACAGCAGGTGCGCGATGCGCGGCGCCAGCACGTCGATCGGGGCGAACGCGACCCGGCGTTCGGCGAGCGTGTCCTCGATCGCATCGTGCGACGTCGACGGCGCGAGCGACAGTGCCGAGAAAATCTCGGCGCTCGTCACGCGGCCCGGATCGCATTCCACGCCATGCACCAGCACCGGCACGCCTTCGCGCGCGAGCAGCAGCGCAAGCAGCGGCACGAGGTTCGGCTGCTTGCGCGCGCCGTTGTAGCTCGGGATCGACACCGGCCGGAACGCGGCGTCCTGCACGTGCACGGGCTCGAACGATGCCTGCGCGGCGGCGAGCATCGCGGCCAGTTCGTCGGCGGATTCGCCCTTCAGCCGATAGGCGATCAGGATCGCACCGAGTTCGACGTCCGACACGCGCGCATCGAGCATCGCGCGATAGAGCTCGAACGTGTCCTCGGCGGACAGGGCGCGCGCGCCGTTCGGGCCCCGGCCGATTTCCTTGATGAAGCGGGCGCAGGGGAACGGAGCGGCGGCGGGATCGTGGGAAGCGGTCATCGGGGCGTGGGGCGGGCGGCCGGCATCGGGCCGCGCGGTGAGCGGTAAGGAATGCCCCGAGTATCGCACGGGCGCGGCCGCGCATCGTGCCGCGCTACACTCTGGTTCCCGGCGACGCGCGCACCGGCTGCGCCGCACCCGTGCCGTTGCCGGCCGAATACGACAACGAGAGACATCCCATGAAGCTCTACAGCTATTTCCGCAGTTCCGCGTCGTACCGCGTGCGGATTGCCCTGAACCTCAAGCAGTTGCCGTTCGACTACGCCCCCGTGCACATGCTGCGCGACGGCGGCGAGCAACTGAAGGACGCGTACCGCGCGCTGAATCCGGATGCGGTCGTGCCGACGCTGATCGACGGCGACGCGACGCTGCAGCAGTCGCTCGCGATCATCGAATATCTCGACGAAACCCATCCCGAGCCCGCGCTGCTGCCGAAGCAGCCGGTCGATCGCGCGTACGTGCGCGCGGTGGCGCTGCAGATCGCATGCGAAATCCACCCGCTCAACAATCTGCGCGTGCTCAAGTACCTGAAGCACACGCTGAAGGTGCCCGAGGACGCCAAGAACGCGTGGTATCGGCACTGGATCGAGGCCGGTTTCGAAACGCTCGAGGCGCGTCTCGCGAACGATCCGCGCACCGGCGCGCTGTGCTTCGGCGACACGCCGACACTCGCCGACATATGCCTCGTGCCGCAGGTGTTCAACGCGAACCGCTTCTCGATCGACACGACGCGTTTCCCGACGATCCAGCGCATCGTCGACCATGCGGCGACGATCGATGCGTTCAAGGCCGCCGAGCCGGGCGTGCAACCCGACGCGGAATGAGCGCGGCGCGCCCGTGGCAGGCAATGATCGGGCGCGCATGAAAAAGGGCGCCCGAAGGCGCCCCGTGCGAGGTGCGACGCGAGCCGGCGGCGTTCAGCCGAGCAGCGCGTCCGCGAATTCCGCCGCGCTGAACGGCTGCAGGTCCTCGACCTTCTCGCCGACGCCGATGAAGTAGACGGGCACCGGGCGTTGCCGCGCGATCGCGGCGAGAATCCCGCCCTTCGCGGTGCCGTCGAGCTTCGTGACGATCAGGCCGGTGAGGCCGAGCGCGTCGTCGAATGCCTTCACCTGCGTGAGCGCGTTCTGGCCGGTGTTCGCGTCGATCACCAGCAGCACTTCATGCGGCGCGCCGTCGTGCGCCTTCGCGATCACGCGCTTCACCTTCTTCAGCTCTTCCATCAGATGGAGCTGCGTCGGCAGGCGGCCGGCCGTGTCGGCCATCATCACGTCGATCTTGCGCGCGCGCGCGGCGCTGACCGCGTCGAAGATCACCGCGGCCGGATCGCCGCTTTCCTGCTGCACGACCGTCACGTTGTTGCGCTCGCCCCAGACCGCGAGCTGTTCGCGCGCGGCCGCGCGGAACGTGTCGCCGGCGGCCAGCAGCACCGACTGGTCGAAGCTCTGCAGATGCTTCGCGAGCTTGCCGATGCTGGTCGTCTTGCCCGCGCCGTTCACGCCGGCGATCATCATCACGAGCGGCTGCGCGCGGCCGAGCATCAGCGATTTCTCGAGCGGCGTCAGCAACTCGACGAGCAGGTCGCGCAGCGCATTCTTCACCTGTTGCGGATCGGTCAGCCGGCCCGCGCGCACCTTCTCGCGCAGCGCGCCGAGCAGGTATTCGGTCGCGTCGACGCCCGCGTCGGACATCAGCAGCGCGGTTTCGAGTTCCTCGTACAGATCCTCGTCGATCTTCGTGTTGACGAAGACGCCGGTGATGTTCGAGCCCGTCTTCGCGAGACCCGTTTTCAGGCGCGCGAGCCACGACTTCTTCGCGGACGCGTCCTGCTGCGGCGGCGGGACGATCTCGACCGTCTCGACGACTTCGTCGCGGCCGTCGTTGGTCGGCGTGACCGTCATCACGACGGCCGGCGCGGCCGGTTGCGCGGGCGCCTGCGGCACGTCGGCCGCGGGCGGCGTCGCGCGCGCGTCGGCGTCGGACGCTTCGTCCGCTTGCTGCGCGTCGGCCGATTGCGATTCCGCCGGATCGGGCTCCTGCGTTTTCTTGAATCGTTTGAAGAAACTGAACATGGTCTGACGTCGGGAAGAGGGCGGGCCGCCGCCGAGGGCGGGGCGCCGGACGGGCCGTTCTGCGTTCGCGCGGGCGCGGCGCACGGCGGCCGAAACCGTGCATTTTATCAGTGCGGCGTGGCGCTCGCGTCAGTGGGCGTCGCCGCTGTGGTAACGTGCGCCTGTTTGGCGGCGCCCTCTGCGCGCGCCCGGTCCCTCCGTTGTCGATATCCCGTATGTCCCGTTCCTCTTCCGGCCGCCCGGCGGCCCCCCCTGGCCGCGGCAAGCCGCACACGATCCGCATCATCGGCGGCGACTGGAAACGCACGCCGCTCGCGGTGCTCGATCTCGACGGCCTGCGCCCGACCCCCGATCGCGTCCGCGAGACGCTGTTCAACTGGCTCGGCCAGGATCTCGACGGTTGGCGCTGCCTCGACCTGTTCGCGGGCACCGGCGCGCTCGGCTTCGAGGCCGCGTCGCGCGGCGCGGCGAGCGTCGTGATGGTCGAGCGCCATCCGCGCGCCGCGCAGCAGCTTCGTGCGATCAAGGACAAGCTCGGCGCCCGTTCGGTCGAGATCGCCGAAGCCGACGCGCTGCGGCTCGCGGCCGGGCTCACGCCGGGCGCGTTCGACGTCGTGTTCCTCGATCCGCCGTTCGACGACCTGGCCGCGCTCGAGCGCGCGATCGCGTTGTCGGCGCCGCTCGTCGCGGCCGGCGGCGCGCTGTACGTCGAAACGGGGGCGGAACTCGATCCGGCCGCGCACGACGCGCTCGCGGGCTGGCAGCTGGCGAAGCACGGCAAGGCCGGTGCGGTTCACTATCATTTGCTGCGGCGCGAAAATGATGAATAATGCGCGTTCCATACGAGGCGGCGCGCGGCAAAGGCGACGCATGCCCATCTCGGCAGCGGCGTGCGCATCGCACGGCTGCCATCCCGTTTGCGTGATGACAGGAGGAGCGACATGGTAGTCGCCGTGTATCCCGGTACGTTCGATCCGCTGACGCGCGGGCACGAAGACCTCGTGCGGCGTGCGTCGAGCATTTTTGATACGCTGGTGGTGGGTGTCGCCGACAGCCGCGCGAAAAAGCCGTTTTTCTCGCTCGAAGAACGTCTGACGATTGCGAACGAAGTGCTCGGTCATTATCCGAACGTGAAGGTGATGAGTTTCACCGGCCTCCTGAAGGATTTCGTGCGCGTCAACAATGCGCGCGTGATCGTGCGCGGGCTGCGCGCCGTGTCCGATTTCGAATACGAGTTCCAGATGGCGGGCATGAACCGCTATCTGCTGCCCGACGTCGAGACGATGTTCATGACGCCGTCCGACCAGTACCAGTTCATCTCGGGAACGATCGTGCGCGAAATCGCGCAATTGGGCGGCGATGTCAGCAAGTTCGTGTTCCCGTCCGTCGAGAAGTGGCTGACCGAGAAAGTCGCCGCGATCGGAGGCCCGGCCGCGTGACGCGGCGCCGGCCGGTTTCGTTGCGAAGCCGGCCGGCGGCCTGAAGAAGTGAGATCAGTATGTCTTTGATGATTACCGACGAGTGCATCAATTGCGACGTGTGCGAGCCCGAGTGCCCGAACGGCGCGATTTCGATGGGCCCGGACATCTACGTGATCGACCCGAACAAGTGCACCGAGTGCGTCGGCCATTTCGACGAACCGCAGTGCCAGCAGGTGTGTCCGGTCGAATGCATTCCGCGCGATCCGCAGCATGACGAATCGCACGCGCAATTGATGGAGAAGTATCACGCGTTGATCGCCGCGAAAGGCGACGACGCGTCGTGATCCTGCGCTGACGCGCGCGCCTGGCTTGGCTCGCGCGCGTCGTGCTTTCGGATCGGCGCCGCCCGGCGCCGGTTCCTTCGTGTCAGGCCAGCAGCTCGCGCAGCGCCGCGACGAGCGCATCGCATTCGGCATCGGTGCCGACGGTGATGCGCAGGTGCTGGTCGATCCGCGGCAGCCGGAAGTGCCGCACGAAAATCTCCCGTTCCTTCAGCTTCGCCGCGATCGTGCCCGCATCGTGTGCGGGATGGCGCGCGAACACGAAATTCGCGGCCGACGGCACGATCTCGAAGCCGAGTGCGTCGAGCGCATGCGTGAGCCGCGCCCGGCTGTCGATCACGCGCCGGCAGGTGGCGTGGAAATAATCGGCGTCCTCGTAGGCGGCCTGCGCGGCCACCTGCGCGAGCCGGTCGAGCGGATACGAGTTGAAGCTGTCCTTCACACGGTTCAGCGCGTCGATCAGCGCCGCATCGCCGAACGCGAAGCCGACGCGCATGCCCGCGAGCGAGCGCGCCTTCGACGTCGTATGCACGACGAGCAGGTTCGGATGACGGTCGATCAGCGTGATCGCCGACTGCGCGCCGAAATCGACGTACGCTTCGTCGATCACGACGACCGACGACCGATTCGCGGCCGCGATCCGCTCGACGTCCGCGAGCGGCAACGCGCGCCCGGTCGGCGCATTCGGGTTCGGAAACAGTACGCCGCCGGCGTCGTCGAGATAGTCGTCGACGCGGATCGAGAAATCGTCCGCGAGCGGCACGATCGTGGTCTCGACGCCGTACAGGCGCGCGTAGGTCGGATAGAAGCTGTACGTGATGTCGGGAAAGCGTAGCGGCCGGTCGTGCTTGAGCAGCGCCTGGAACGCGTGCGCGAGCACCTCGTCGGAGCCGTTGCCGACGAACACCTGCTCGGGCGCGATGCGATGATGGGCCGCGACCGTCTCGCGCAGCGCGCGCGCGACCGGGTCGGGATAGCGGCGCAGCGAGTCGCCGGTGTCGCCGAGTTCGCGTGCGATCGCCGCGACGACGCGCGGCGACGGCGGATAGGGATTCTCGTTGGTGTTCAGCTTGACGGGGTGTGCAAGCGCGGGCTGTTCGCCCGGCACGTAAGGCACGAGTTGCTGAACGACGTCGCTCCAGTAACGGCTCACCGCTTGGCTCCTGACGGGCAAAACGTCGAGAGTACCGCATGTGCGCGTCGCGGTGGGGCGGGCGAGGCCGCCCGGTTGCGCCGAACGGCCGATGCACCAGGCCGGTGCGACGGGCGGTCAGTTGCGATGCAGCTGCATCGTCGCGCGATCGAGTTCGCCCTTGACGATCATCGGCATCACGGCGAGCGCGCGTTCGATCGATGCATCGATCACGTCCTGTTCCTCGCGGCGCGGCGGTTTCAGCACGAAGTTCGCGACGTCGGGCTTCGCGCCGGCGCGCGCACTTTCCGGAATCAGGTCGCGCGGATGGCCGATGCCGATCCGCAGCCGCCAGTACTGCTGCGACGACAGGTGCGCGGAGATGTCCTTCAGGCCGTTGTGGCCGCCGCTGCCGCCGCCGAGCTTCAGCTTCACGGTGCCGGGCGGCAGGTCGAGCTCGTCGTGCGCGACGAGGATCTGGTCGGGCAGGATCTTGAAGAACTGCGCGAGCGCGACGACCGATTGGCCGGAGCGGTTCATGTAGGTTTGCGGCTCGAGCAGGTGGACTTCCTCGCCGTGCAGGCGCGCTTTCGCATAGAAGCCGTGGAAGCGGCGCTCGTCGCGCAGCGTCGTGCCGGCTTCGCGGGCGAGCTGGTCGATCAGCCAGAAGCCGGCGTTGTGGCGCGTCGCGGTGTATTCCGCCCCGGGATTGCCGAGGCCGACGATCAGTTTGATCATGACGTTTCGAAGGCGGCGGCTGCCGCCTGGGCGCAGAAAAAGAAAAACCCGCCGGGCAGGCCGCGGCGGGTTGCGTCGACCGTTTCGCGAAACGGATCGATGGGGCGCGTGAGCGGCCGCTTAGGCAGCCGGCGTTTCGCCTTCGTCTGCTGCGTCCGACACGGCGCCAGCCGGGATCGTTGCCGAGGCGACGACCGGGTTTTCCGCGTCGACGTGCGCGACCAGCGCGACGCCCTTCGGCAGCGCGATGTCCTTCGCGTGCAGCGATTGACCGGCTTCGATCTTCGACAGGTCGACTTCGAGGAATTCCGGCAGGGCAGCCGGCAGGCACTCGACTTCGATTTCCGTTGCGACGTGCGAAACGACTGCGCTCGACAGCTTCACGGCCGGGCTGACTTCAGCGTTCAGGAAGTGCAGCGGCACCTTCGTGTGCAGCTTCTTCTTCGCGTCGACGCGCTGGAAGTCCACGTGCAGCACCAGTTGCTTGAACGGGTGGTATTGCACGTCGCGCAGCAGAACCTGTTGCGACTGGCCGGCCACTTCGAGGTCGAGGATCGACGAGTGGAAGGCTTCCTTCTTCAGGGCGTGCCACAGGGCGTTGTGATCGAGTTCGATCTTTTGCGGGGCGGCTTCGCCACCGTAGACGATACCCGTGGTCTTACCGGCGTTGCGCAGGCGGCGGCTCGCACCCGTACCTTGCTGTTGGCGCTCGAAAGCGACGACTTTCATGTGATTCTCCAATGGCTGCCCGCGACCAGGCAGTGAAACGGGGCCATCAAGCGGCCCCCGATGAAACGGCCGGGGTTTCGTCTATCCCGTCCGATTGTGCAAAAAGCGAAGCGTTGCCGCTTCGCTTTCCGCGCATACTGTGTTCCGTCGTTTCGCGATCAGGATTCCGCGAACAGCGACATCACCGAATCGCCGCGGCGAATCCGCGAGAACGTCTCGGCCAGCAGGCTCGCGCTCGTCAGTGAGCGAATCTTCGAGCACGCCAGCGATTCGGCCGACAGCGGAATCGTGTCGGTCACGACCAGCTCGTCGAGTTCCGATGCGGCGATGCGTTCTGCGGCGCCGCCCGACAGCACCGGGTGCGTCGCGTACGCGAACACCTGTTTCGCACCGCGGTCCTTCAGCACTTGCGCGGCCTTGCAGAGCGTGCCGGCCGTATCGACCATGTCGTCCATGATCACGCAGGTGCGGCCTTCGACTTCACCGATGATGTTCATCACTTCGGCGACGTTCGCCTTCGGGCGACGCTTGTCGATGATCGCGAGATCGCAGTTGAGCTGCTTCGCGAGTGCCCGGGCGCGCACCACGCCGCCGACGTCCGGCGACACGACGAGCAGATCCGAGTAGTTCTGCTTGCGCAGGTCGCCCAGCAGGATCGGCGTGGCGTAGATGTTGTCGACCGGAATGTCGAAGAAGCCTTGAATCTGGTCGGCGTGCAGATCCATCGTGATGATCCGCTCGACGCCGGCGATTTCCAGCATGTTCGCGATGACCTTCGCCGAGATCGCGACGCGCGCCGAACGCGGGCGGCGATCCTGACGCGCATAGCCGAAGTAGGGGATGGCTGCCGTGATCCGGCCGGCGGATGCGCGCTTGAGCGCATCGACCATGATCATCAGTTCCATCAGGTTGTCGTTCGTCGGTGCGCACGTGGATTGCAGGACGAAGACGTCCTTGCCGCGCACGTTTTCCTGGATCTCGACCTGGATCTCGCCGTCGGAGAAACGGCTGACCATCGCTTTGCCGAGGGGGATACCAAGGATATTGACGACTTCCTGGGCGAGCGCGGGATTCGCGTTGCCAGTAAAGACCATCAGGCCATCATGGCTGTGGCTGCTCATCGTGCACCTGCTTCAGGCTTGGGCGGGAAATGCGGGAAAATTTTTGGCAGGGGAGGAAGGACTCGAACCCTCGCATGCCGGAATCAAAATCCGGTGCCTTGACCAACTTGGCGACTCCCCTACACTTAACTGATAACTTCACCGAACTCGTGTAGGTCGTTCGGCAAAGTAAAACTTCATGACGCGAAAGCGAAGAGCGGATGCTCGTTCAGGCTCTCGGCAACTGCGCCATTCCAACTGGCGGGCAATTTGGCTTTCGCCGCTTCTGCCTCGTGCTTGCTGTGAAACGCTGCAAACACGCTTGCTCCGGAGCCGGTCATCCTCGCGGGGGTCACATCATACAACCATTTGACCACCTGCGCAACTTCCGCGTACTTCCTTGTTACAACTTCCTGCATATCGTTCCGGCCGAAGCTATCTGGCCATCCCGCATCGCTGGTTTGCTGTGCAAGAAAGTCAGCAATTGTGACGGGCTTCGTATCTCTTGTCAACAACTCATCTGAAAATATTTCAGCGGTCGGGACATGAACGCGTGGCGTCACAACCAAGAACCAGCGAGTCGGCAATTCTACCTCAGCTAATTCTTCTCCGATACCCTCTGCGAACGCATTTTTTCCAAAAATGAAAAACGGCACGTCGGCGCCGAGTTTGACCGCGAGCGACTGGAGTTCGGTGCGCGGCAAATCGAGTTGCCACAGGCGGTTCAGCGCGAGCAGCGTCGTCGCCGCGTCGGAGCTGCCGCCGCCGAGGCCGGCGCCCATCGGCAGGATCTTGTCGATCTCGATGTCGACGCCGTGCGCGGTGCCCGTATGCGCTTTCAGCAGGTTCGCCGCGCGCACGACGAGATCGCTTTCCTCGGGCACGCCGGGCACGTCGGTGACGCGGGCGACGCGGCCGTCGTCGCGCCGCGTGAAGTGCAGCGTGTCGCCCCAGTTCAGCAGCTGGAATACGCTCTGCAGATCGTGATAGCCGTTCGGGCGACGGCCGGTGATGTGCAGGAACAGGTTGAGTTTCGCGGGCGCCAGGCAGTTGCGCAGCGAGCGGGTCGAATCGGTCATGCGGGTATCGGGGGCTAGGCGCGCGTGCTCACTGATCGAGCACGAGCTTGATGTCGAGCGGCGGCGTCGCGCGCACGAGGTTGACGCGTTTGACGCCCGTGGCCGGGGCATCCGCGTAGGCGAGGTAGTCGATCGTCCAGCCGTCCTGGCGGAGCTGCTTGAGGCGCGTGCCGTCGGCCGGGTCGCGCACGGTTTCCGCGGGCGTCGCGGGCGCGGCGCTCGGCAGCAGCCAGTAGCGCAGGCCCGCGAGCGGCAGCTCGAAGCCGAGCGTTTTCTGCATCAGGTCGCCGACGTCCGGCGCATATTGGGTCGGACGGTTCGGCAATTCGAGCGACGCCGCGCGCGGCGTCGTTTTCACGACCGCAAGCGTCTGGCCGAGCGGGCTGCGCAGTTCGAGCGACACGTCGTCGCCGTGTTCCTGCCAGTCGAAGTTGCCGTACACGTTCTGCGGGTTGCCGAGACGATCGTCGTACCGCACCGCGAAGCGGCCGTGGTACGCATGCGTCGCCGCCGTCTGCAGTGCGGCGCCCGCCGGCGTGCCGGCCGACGGCGGCGTGCTCGCGCAGCCGGCGAGCGCGAGCGCCGCGCCGGCTGCGGCCAGCGTGCGCCGCGCGCGGGAAGACAGGGAAAACATCGCGAACATCCGCATCAGAGGCCGTTGATCTGCAGGCGCTTCAGCGTCTGCACGAGCGTTTCGTTGTCGGGCTCGAGCTTCTGCGCGGCACGCCACGCGTTGCGCGCGTCGTCCTGCGCGCCGCTCTTCCACAGCACTTCGCCAAGATGCGCGCCGATTTCGGCGTTCGGCTGCAGCTCGTATGCACGCTGCAGCACCTTCGTCGCGCCGGCCGTGTCGCCCATCCGGTACTTCACCCAGCCGAGGCTGTCCATGATGTAGGCGTCGTTCGGCGCGAGCGCCATCGCCTTGTCGATCAGCTTGCTGGCCTCGGGCAGGCGCTGGTTGCGGTCGGCGAGCGAATAGCCGAGCGCGTTGTAGGCCTGCGGATTGTCGGGCTGCGTCCGGATCAGCTCGCGCAACTGCTTTTCCATCGTCGCATAGTGGCCCGTCTTTTCGGCCGCCATCGCGTAGTCGTAGCGCAGGTCGGGATCGTCCGGGAAGTCCTGGACGGCCTGCCCGAGCCGCGCCTCCGCTTCCGGATAGCGCTTCGCCGTGAACAGGATCGACGCATCGGTGCGCGCCACCACGGCCGCGTCGCGCGGATCCGTGATCGGCAGGTTGTCGAGCACCTTGCGCGCCTCGTCGGTCTTGCCCTGTTTCTGCAGCAGTTGCGCGCGCGTGATCTGCGCGGGCAGGTAGTGCTGGCTCGTCTGGTCGACCTTGTCGAGCCATTGCGACGCCTGCGCGTCGTTGTTCTGGTCGATCGCGATCTGCGCGAGGTAGATGTAGCCCTGGCCGACGTCGAGATTCGGCTGCTTGTCGCCGAGCTGCACGTACTGCTTCAGGTAGCCGGTCGCCTCGTCGAGCTTCTTCTGCTGGATCTTGATCAGCGCGAGCGCCATCAGCGGCGTCGGATCCTTCGAGTCGAGCTTGCGCATCGTCTCGAACTGCTTCTGTGCGTCGTCGAGGCGATCGTCGGCGAGATAGAGCTGCGACAGCGCGAGCCGTGCGTCGCGCGACTTCGGATTCTGCTGAACATACTTCTCGAACGACGCGATGCCCGCCGCGCGTTCCGCCGGCCCCATTTGCGACAGCATCAGCGCTGCCGGCAGGTAATCGGGGCGAATCTGCAGCGCCTGCTTCAGCGATTGCGCGGCGCCGTCCTTGTCGTCGACCGCGAGCTGCTGCCGCGCGATCGCCAGCTGCGCCTCGGGGCGATTCATGTCGTTCTTCAACATGTCCTTCAGCACCGCGAGGCCGCCGACGCGGTCGGGGCCGCGCACGAGCAGCGCCTGCAGCGCGAGGATCGCCGGGCCGCGCGTGTCGCCGGTCGCGCGGGCCAGCTCGCGCGCGAGCATCGGCTGCGCGTCGGCCGGCTTGCCGGCGAGCACCAGCAGTGCGGCGTCGACCTGCGACGCGCGGTTCGAATCCGGTGCGTACTGGCGCCACAGATTCGCGGCGGACAGCGCGTCGGCCGGGCTCTGCGCGCCGAGCGCGATTTCGGTCGCGCGCTGCGCCATGCGCGGATCGCGCGTGTCGCGGGCAAGCGCGAGGTAGGTCTGGTAGGCCGGTGCCGGCTGGTTGCGCTGGAGCGCGACCTCGGCGGCGAGCACCTGGTAGACGATCTGGCTCGTCAGCGGCACGCCGGGGAGATTCTTCTGCTCGTCCGGCATCACATGCTCGAACGCGCCCTGCGGCTCCGCGTCGTCCGAGGCCGGATCCTGCGCGTGGGCCGGAAAGGCGGTGAGGGTCCAGGCGGCAAGCAGCGCGGCACCGAGTGCACGGCGGACCGGGAAGGCGCGCGCGCCGCGCACGGCGGCGGGGCGCTTCTGAAGCAGCTTCGAGGGCAGGGTCATGGAAATCCGTTCGATGTTTCAACCGATTGTAACGCGCTCGCTACAATACACGCACGATCGTGATAGGGTCCGCTTACCTGTGGAATCCCCATGCGAATGCCCGAAATCGCCCGTCTCGCGTGCTGCCGGGCGGGCGATTTCGGGCATTTCCGTGTCTCGTTCGGGGGGGCCGCGAGCGCGGCCGTTCTCGTGGCGGCGCACGCGCGTTCCCTATGTAAACAGACCGTAGCCTCAGACCCGCAAAACATGCCAGAGTTGCCAGAAGTCGAAGTCACGCGCCGGGGTATCGAGCCCTTTGTCGCGGGCCGCCGCGTCGAGCGTGTCGACGTCCGTACCGCGATGCTGCGCTGGCCCGTGCCGGCGGGGCTCGCCGAGCAGTTGCGCGCGCGCGAGGTGCTCGCCGTCGAGCGCCGCGGCAAGTACCTGCTGTTCGAGGTCGATGCAGGCTGGTTCATCGTCCATCTCGGGATGACCGGCACGCTGCGCGTGCTGCCCGCAACCGGCGTGCCGGTCGCGGCGAAGCACGACCACATCGACTGGATCTTCGACGAATTCGTGCTGCGGTTCCGCGATCCGCGCCGCTTCGGCGCCGTGCTGTGGCATCCGCGTGAAGCAGGCGACGTGCATGCGCATCCGCTACTCGCGAGCCTCGGCGTCGAGCCGTTCTCGCCGGCGTTCACCGGCGCGCTGCTGCATGCGCGCACGCGCGGCCGCACGGTGTCGGTCAAGCAGGCGCTGCTCGCGGGCGACATGGTCGTCGGCGTCGGCAACATCTACGCGTCGGAGAGCCTGTTTCGCGCCGGCATCCGGCCGACGACGGCCGCCGGCAAGGTGTCGCTGCCGCGCTACGAGCGGCTGGCCGATGCGGTACGCGCGACGCTCGCCGACGCGATCGAGCGCGGCGGCAGCACGTTGCGCGATTTCGTCGGCAGCAACGGCGAAAGCGGCTACTTCCAGCTCGACTGCTTCGTCTACGATCGCGCCGGCCAGCCGTGCCGCGTATGCGGCACATCGATCCGCCAGATCGTGCAGGGCCAGCGATCGACCTATTTCTGCCCGACGTGCCAGCGTTGAAACCCTTTTCCGCCATCAGACAAACTTGAAGCCGCCCCGCATCGCCCCCGCTCCGTTCCCCGTCACGCCGCTGCACCGCACGTTCGCCACGCGTCTCGTCGCGTGGCAGCGCGAGCATGGCCGTCATGACCTGCCGTGGCAGAACACCCGCGATCCGTACCGGATCTGGCTGTCGGAAATCATGCTGCAGCAGACGCAGGTATCGACCGTCATTCCGTATTACACGCGTTTTCTCGACCGCTACCCCGACGTCGCCGCGCTCGCGGCCGCGCCGAGCGACGACGTGATGGCGTTGTGGGCCGGGCTCGGCTACTACTCGCGCGCGCGCAACCTGCACCGCTGCGCGCAGGTCGTCGTCGCCGAGCACGGCGGCGCGTTTCCGGCGACACCCGACGCATTGGCCGAACTGCCGGGCATCGGTCGTTCGACGGCCGCCGCGATCGCGTCGTTTGCGTACGGCGCGCGCGCGACGATCCTCGACGGCAACGTGAAGCGCGTGCTCGCGCGGGTATTCGGCGTCGAGGGCTTTCCGGGCGAGAAGCGCGTCGAGAACGACATGTGGGCGCTCGCCGAATCGCTGCTGCCCGACGCCGCGAACGCGGCCGACGTGAGCGCGTATACGCAGGGGCTGATGGATCTGGGCGCGACGCTGTGCGTGCGCGGCAAACCCGACTGCGCGCGCTGCCCGTTTGCGGGCGACTGCGTCGCGCAATCGACCGGCCGTCAGCGCGAACTGCCGGCCGCGCGGCCGAAGAAGGCCGTGCCGACGCGCAAGACCTGGATGCTCGTGCTGCGCGACGGCGACGCCGTGCTGCTCGAGCGCCGGCCGCCGACCGGCATCTGGGGCGGACTGTGGAGCCTGCCGCAAGCGGACGGCGATGCCGCGCTCGCGGATCTCGCGCGCGGCTTCGGCGGCGGCGGCACGGTGCCGCTCGCGCCGCTCACGCACACGTTCACGCATTTCCGGCTCGAGATCGAGCCGCGGCTGAGCGATCTGACGGAGGGCAAAGGCCTGCCGTCGCCGGCGCGGGACGCGGACACCGCATGGGTACCGCTGAGCCGGCTCGACGCGTACGGCGTGCCGGCGCCAGTGCGCAAGCTGCTCGATGCGCTGAGCGGGCCGCTGCTGTAACGAACGGCGTGGGGCGCGGCGCGGGCCGCGTTCGGGAAGGCGCCTGACTGCCGCGGCTATGCCGTCGCGCAGGCAGGCTCGCCGGGCAGGTGCGCTGCGCGACGGAGGCTGCGGCGTTACAGCCAGCCGTGCCGGTCGAGCACGTGGTGCACGGCGTCGATGCGCGCGCCGACGTCCGGAAACTCCATCAGCTTCTGCCGCGCGCGCAGGTCGAGCGGCAGCAGTTCCGCGAGGCGATTCGATACCCAGCTCGGATCGTCGAGGCGGAACGGTTCGCCGAACGGCATTTTTTCCGGATCGGACTTCTTCAGCGCGTCGATGATGCGCTCGAGCACCTCGGCGCACGAGCCGAACTGCGCGAGCGCCTGTTCGCCTTCGAGCGGGATGTCGTCGGGCAGCGGCTCCGCGATGCCGACCAGCAGCCCGTTGCTTTCGACGCGATACGACAGCAGCTCGAAACGCTGCGTGCCGACCGCCTGCAGATACAGCATCCCGAACTCGCCGGTATCGCACTCGGTGATGCGCGCCATGCAGCCGATGGTTTCGGGCACCGACACCGCGCCGTCCTGCGCGACTTCGGGCCCGCTCTTGAGCAGGCACACGCCGAACGGCGCGTCGTCGCGCAGGCATGCGCGCGACATGTCGAGATAGCGCGCCTCGAACACCTTGAGCGGGAGCAGCCCTCCCGGAAACAGCACCGTATGCAGCGGAAACAGCGGCAAGTCGATCAGGGTGGTCGATAGGGAGGACATGGCGCGCGGGCGTGGGGGCGGGTGTCGCTAGGGTCGATCGACCTCGGAGACGAGCCGCGACGACGCGTCGACATCCACTGGCGCGTCACGATGCCGCACGATCACGTTCGCGTCGCGCGCGAGGCGCGCGGCGAGCGTTTCCGCGATGAACACCGAGCGATGCTGGCCGCCCGTGCAGCCGATGGCGACGGTCAGGTAGCTGCGGTTGTCATCGCGGAAGTGCGGCAGCCATTTCATCAGGAACGCATGGATGTCGTCGATCATCTGATGGACGATCGGCAGTGCGTCGAGAAAGGCGATGACCGGCTGGTCGAGCCCGGTGAGCGGGCGCAACTGGTGGTCGTAGTACGGATTCGGCAACGCGCGCACGTCGAACATCAGGTCGGCGTCGAGCGGCACGCCGCGCTTGAAGCCGAACGATTCGAACATCACCATCAGGTCGTTGTTCTTCTGCTCGATGAAGCGCTTGACCCAGGTGCGCAGCGCGTTCGCGCGCAGCGTGCTGGTATCGATCTGGTGGCCGAATTCCGCGAGCGGCGCGACGAGCTCGCGTTCGCGCTCGATCGCTTCCTCGAGCGACGACAGCAGGCCGACGTCCGCATCGTGCGACCGCGAGCCGGACAACGGATGGCGGCGACGCGTTTCGGAGAAGCGCTGGATCAGCGCCTGGGTGCTCGCGTTGAGGAACAGCACGCGCACGTCGTGCTCGCGGGACAGCTCGCGGATCAGGCCGGGCATTTCATCGAGCGACGCGCTCGAGCGCGCGTCGATCGCGACCGCGAGCCGGCGCTGGCCGTCCTGGGCGAGGTAGCGGGCGAGTTCGGGGAGCACGTGCGGCGGCAGGTTGTCGACGCAGTAATAGCCTGCGTCTTCGAGCGCGTTCAGCGCGACGGACTTGCCTGAGCCGGAGATGCCGGTAATGAGGACGATGCGCATGGGAACGGAGAATCCTGACGTTTCATCATAGCACCGGCTCGACGCGTCGGCGTTGCGTGGCCGGCGCGTGCGGGTTACACCAGTTTGCCGGGGAACTGACTGTCGGGATCCTGCATCGCGAGTCGTTGCCGATCCATGAAATCGCGCAACGTGTCGATTCCGCGCAACTGCAGGATCGTGTTCCGGACGGCCGCCTCGACGAGCACCGCGAGGTTGCGGCCGGCCGCAACCTGGATCGTGACCTTGCTGATCGGCAAACCGAGCACGTCGACCGTCTGGCTCTCCAGCGGCAGCCGCTGGAACTCGCCGTCGGGGCGCCGCACGAGCTGGACGATCAGCTTCAGCTTCATTTTCCGTCGCACCGCGGTTTCGCCGAAGATCGTCTTGATGTCGAGCAGGCCGAGGCCGCGCACTTCGAGCAGGTTCTGCAGCAGCGGCGGGCAGCGCCCTTCGACGAAATCGGGGCCAAGGCGGACGAAGTCGACCGCGTCGTCGGCGACGAGGCCGTGTCCGCGGCTGATCAGCTCGAGGCCGAGCTCGCTCTTGCCGAGGCCCGAATCGCCGGTCAGCAGCACGCCCATCCCGAGGATGTCGAGGAACACGCCGTGCAGCGTTGCGCGCGGCGCGAGGATGCGCGACATGTAGAGCCGCAGGCTGTCGATCACCGCGGCGGCCGACATCGGCGTCGTGAACAGCGGCGTGGACGAGCGCGTGCAGCGCAGCACCAGTTCGGGCGGCGCCGCGGCGCCGCCGGCGACGACGAGGAACGGCGGCTCGAGCGCGATCAGCTCGGCCATGTGGCGCGAGCGGTCTTCGTCGGTCTGTCGCTGGTAGTAGTCGATTTCGGCTTCGCCGAGCACCTGGATCCGGTTCGGGTGGATCAGGTTCAGGTGGCCGACGAGGTCGGCGCTCGACGTTGCGTTGCCGACCGTGTCGGCCGAAAAGCCGCGTTCCCAGCCTTCATGCCCCGTCAGCCAGCTCAGTTTCAGCGTGGCTGCGTTGTCGTCGAAGATGCTCTGGGCGTTGATGCTGGACGTATCCATGACTCTCGTCACTCCAATGGGCCGGTGCGGGCGCGCGGCGACGGACGTCGCCATGCCGGGCCGGCGCCGGGCGGCCCTGGACGGCGGCGCGTGCCGCCTGGTACGGGGAAATATTCCGCCCGGAACAACTCAAGGTTGCCACTGAGTGAGCAGGCGATGCAACTCGGCGATATCCGTTTCGTTGTGCAGACGCTCGCGTGCGTCGCGATCGGACAGCAGTTGCGCGATTTCCGACAGGATCTCGAGGTGCTGCTGGGTCGCTTGCTCGGGGACGAGCAGGAAGATCAGAAGGCCGACCGGCTGGCCGTCGGGCGCTTCGAACGGGATCGCATCGGCGAGGCGGACGAACGCGGCGAGCGGGTGCTTGAGGCCCTTGATGCGGCCGTGCGGAATCGCGACACCTTCGCCGAGCCCGGTCGACCCGAGGCGCTCGCGTGCGAACAGGTTGTCCGTGACGGTGCTGCGGCCGATGCCGTTCTGATTCTCGAACATCAGCCCGGCTTGTTCGAAGACGCGTTTCTTGCTGGTGACCGAGAGGTCGATGACGACGTTCTCTATGGGCAGGATTTTGGCTAGGCGATTCATGTTGGCAGGCGATTGGGCGGCCTGGGGTCTCCTTGCGGCGGCGGACTGATTTTCCATGTTCGGCGATATCAAGGCATGTGGCATGGCAACCTGCAACGCCGCTACCGCATCCAACACCCCCCGGCGATAACCGGAACATTATAGAGCACAGCCGCGTGCGTGGCGCGGCACGGACGGACCGGTTGCACCTTCGCGCGGAGTCGCAAAAAAAACGCCCGGCGAACCGGGCGGCGTGCGTGTTGCAGTGACGGTTATTGCGGCGGCAGTTCGATCTGGTCGATCGACGGCTGCAGCTTGATCGGGTCGTGCGCGTGCGTTTGCAGGCGCTCCATGTGCTTGACGACCTGGCGATCCAGCTTGTCGATCAGCAGATCGATCGCGGCGTACAGGTTGCCGTTCGCGCTTTCGACGAAGATGTCCTTGCCCTTCAGGTGCAGATTGATTTCCGCGCGCTGCTGCTTGTCCTTTTCCTTGTGGTTGTCGACCGAGAGGATCACAGTGCCATCGATCACCTGATCGCTATGCCGTAGCACCCGGTCCAGCTTGGTGATCACGTATTCGCGAATGGCAGGCGTGACTTCGAGATGATGTCCACTGATCTTCAGGTTCATAGTGCTTCTCCAAGCGAGTGACCACCCGGCCGCATCGAGGCGGCGCTCCGGTCGACTTGCCCGTGCCGCACGAGGCGGCGTATCGCGGACAGGTCGCCCGGCCTGTTCCCCGTGTGCGCGGTGGCCGGAACACGCCTGCCGCCGGGCAGGCAGCAGGCTTAAAGAGACTTGCGCAGATTCACTGCCGGGATCTTGAGGGCTTCGCGATATTTCGCAACGGTGCGGCGCGCGACCACGAACCCCTGTTCTGCCAGCAGCTCGGCAATGCGGCTGTCCGAAAGTGGCGATTTTGGGTCTTCAGCTCCTATCAGTTGCTTGATGAGGGCTCGGATGGCGGTCGACGAGGCGGCGCCACCGGTGTCGGTCGAAACGTGAGATCCGAAGAAGTACTTAAATTCAAGCGTCCCGAACGGGGTCAGCATGTACTTCCCGGTTGTCACACGGCTGACAGTCGACTCGTGTAGGCCCAGCGTATCAGCTATTTCCCGCAAAACCAAGGGGCGCATGGCAATTTCGCCGTGCGCAAAGAAATTCTTCTGACGCTCGACAATAGCCTGCGCGACACGCAGGATCGTGTCGAAACGCTGCTGGATATTTTTGATCAGCCAGCGCGCTTCCTGAAGCTGCTGCTTCAGCGATCCGGCCGACGGATCGCCGCGGCTGTTGCGCAGGATGTTCGCGTACAGGTTGTTGATCCGCAGGCGCGGCACAACCTCCGGATTGAGCTCCGCGAGCCATCCCTGGCCGGCCTTCTTCACGATGATGTCGGGTACGACGTAGTCGGCCTCGGCCTTGCCGTATGCGGCGCCGGGGAACGGCTCCAGCGAGCGGATCAGCGTGTGCGCGTCGCGCAGCGCGTCGTCGCTCGCCTTCAGGTGCTTGCGCAACCGTGTGAAGTCGCGGGCGGCGAGCAGTTCGAGATGCTGCGACACGATCTCGAGCGCGAGCGTGCGCGTCGGGGACGGATCGAGACGCAGCAACTGCAGCTTCAGGCATTCGGAGGCCGAGCGCGCGCCGACGCCGGCCGGGTCGAAGCTGTGCAGCAGCGCGAGCGCCGCGTTCAGTTCGTCGCCGTCGATTTCCAGTTCGGGCGGCAGGTCGGCGAGCACTTCGTCGAGCGTGGCGGTCAGGTAGCCGTCGTCGTCGAGCGATTCGATCAGGAACATCACGAGCGCGCGATCGCGCGGGCCGGCCTGCGTGACGCGCAACTGCGCGGACAGGTGGTCGCGCAGCGACGTCGCGGCTTCCTGCACCTGCAGCGGCGGCAGGTCGTCGTCGTCGGACGCGCCGCCGGAGCGGCCGTATTCGTCGAGGTTCCACTGCGGGCCGTCGTTGCCGTCGCCGGACCCGTAACCGTCGTATTCGTCGGCGCCGGCCGGCTCGTCGCGCTCGGCGCGATCGCCGGACGTGCCGCTGCCGTTCGTCGCGACGGGCTCGGTGTTCTGTGCGGGCGGCGTCTGCGCGATCAGCGATCCGTCCGCCGCGACGCGCAGCGGGCTCGCGATCCATTCGTCGTCGGTTTCGAGCAGCGGGTTCTGCGCGACGGCCATCGCGACTTCCTGCTGCAATTCGAGCGTCGACAACTGCAGGAGCCGGATCGACTGCTGCAGCTGCGGCGTCAGCGCCAGATGTTGCGACAGGCGAAGTTGGAGGCTGGCTTTCATGGCAAGGAGGGAGTCATACCGGCAGTTTGCCACGACCCAGGCGCATTGAGCCATCCGCGATTACGCGCGGCGCGCCGCGTGGCCGCGGGCATGGCCGCGAAGCGGGACGCGGCCCCGCGCGGCCATGCCGGGCGGGGTGCAGCCAGCCACGAGGAGGACGTTACATGCGGAAGTGCTCGCCGAGGTACACGCGGCGCACGCTTTCGTTTTCGATGATTTCGCTCGGCGCGCCGGCGGCCAGCACCGAACCGTCGCTGATGATGTACGCGTGGTCGCAGATGCCGAGCGTTTCGCGGACGTTGTGGTCCGTGATCAGCACGCCGATGTTGCGCTGCTTCAGGAACTTGACGATCTTCTGGATCTCGAGCACCGCGATCGGGTCGACGCCGGCGAACGGTTCGTCGAGCAGGATGAAGTTCGGGTTGGTCGCGAGCGCGCGCGCGATTTCGACGCGGCGCCGTTCGCCGCCCGACAGCGACAGCGCGGGGTTCTCGCGCAGGTGGCCGATCTGCAGCTCGTCGAGCAGCGCTTCGGTGCGCGACGAGATCGCGTCCTTCGACAGCCGCTTGCCGTCTTCGCCGTGCTGCAGCTCGAGCACCGCGCGGATGTTCTCCTCGACGGTCAGCTTGCGGAACACGGACGCCTCTTGCGGCAGGTACGACAGGCCGAGCGACGCGCGCTTGTGGATCGGCAGCAGGCCGATCGAGCTGCCGTTCAGCGAGATTTCGCCCCCGTCCGTCGGCACGAGGCCGACGATCATGTAGAACGACGTGGTCTTGCCGGCGCCGTTCGGGCCGAGCAGGCCGACGACTTCGCCGCTCTTCACGTCGAGCGACACGTCCTTGACGACCGTGCGCGAGCCGTAGCGCTTCTTCAGGTTGCGGACGACGAGCGAGCTCGTGGTGCCGGCCGGCTGGCGATTCGGGAGCGCGTTCATTGGCCCGGCGCTCCCTGGATCGTGGTCGACGGCGACAGCTTGGCCGGCGCCCCGTTCAGCGGCGCGGGGCCGCCGCTCTTCGGCGACAGCATCGCGCGCACGCGGCCGTTCGGGTTGCCCGGCGCCGCGACGTCCTTGCCGCCCTTCGCGGTGTAGAAGTCGCGCTGGCCGTCATAGGTGATCACGCTGCCGTGCACGGTATCGGCGACGGTCGACGTGCCCTGCAGGCGGCGCACGGTCGCCGCGGTGGTCAGCGTGGTCAGGTCCTGCTTGCCGTCGTAGTCGATGCGCTCGGCGTCGCCGTCGATGTATTCGTCGAGGCCTTCGCGCTTCTGGCGGAACGTCGCGTGCTTCTTGCCGCTGCCGAACGACGTCGCGTACTGGTAGCCTTCCGGGTCCTGGCGCACTTCGACGCGATCGCCCTTGATGATGATCGTGCCCTTCGTGATCACGACGTTGCCGGTCGCGACCGTGACCTGCTTCAGATCGTCGTAGGTCAGGTTGTCGGCCTCGACGTTGATCGGCTTGTTCTGGTCGGCCTTCTCGGCATGGGCGAGCGGCGCCAGCCCGACGAGCGGGAGCGCCACGAGCGTCGCGGCGAGCGCGGCGCGGACGGCGCGCGCAGCGCCGCCGGAAATCTGTCGAGGGAACGGTTCGTTCATGCAGTCACGTGAGGGATGCGTCACTTGGGTTGACCTTTCGAGCCGCCGGACGTGTCCGCCGCGGCGATCGTGCCGCGCACGTTGCCGTAAAGCTCGATGACCCGGGTGACGTTGTTGTACTTCATGCCGTCGGTCGCGTTGACGAGCGACAGGCCGCGCTGAAGTTTAACCGGCTTTTCGGTCTGGATCACATCGTCATTGACGAAGATCCGGAAATGCTGGGAATCGGCCTGCATCTGCGGATCGCCGCCGCCGGCCGCGCGCAGGATGCGCGCATCGTCGTACAAATCGACGATCGACACGTCGCCGTTGACGGTGCCGCGCTTCGCGGTGGTCGTCACGACGGGCTTGCCGGGCTGGAACGCGCGCATGGCCGGATCGGTCAGGTCGCTGCTTTCGGTGTCTTCGTAATGGACCAGCTTCGCGGCCGTCAGCCGGTACTGGGTCGTGCCGGACTGGTCGAGCTCGGTGACCGAGAAGTTGTCCGCGAAATAGTCGGGCGTATGGCGCTTCGGCTGCGCGACGCCCTCGCCGGGCGGCGGCAGCGTGGCCTGCAGCAGCCACCAGGTGACGCCCGCGAGCGCGGCGACCGCGGCGAGCGGCAGCAGCTGGGTCCAGCGGAAATGCGTGCTCATCGGTCAGGCTCCGCAGGCGGCGGCGAGCAGCGCGTCGTAGCGGCGCTGTGCGCGCAGGATCGCATCGCAGACCTCGCGCACGGCGCCGTGGCCGCCGCGGGCTTCGGCGACCCAGTGCGCGCGGGCGATCACCTCGGGGTGCGCGTTCGCGGGGGCCGTGGCGAAGCCGCAGCGCAGCATGACCGGCAGGTCGGGCCAGTCGTCGCCCATGTAGCCGCATGCGTCGGCCGTCAGGCCGAGCGACGCGATCAGGTCGGCGAACACGTCGAGCTTGTTCTCGACGCCCTGGAACAGGTGCGCGATCTTCATTTCCTTCGCGCGCGCCGCGACGATGTCCGAGCGGCGGCCCGTGATGATCGCGGTCGCGATGCCGGCTTCGCCGAGCAGCTTCACGCCGTGGCCGTCGAGCGAATTGAACGACTTCATCGCGTCGCCGGCCGCGGTAAACAACAGGCCGCCGTCGGTCAGAACGCCGTCGACGTCGAAAATCATCAGCTTCACGCGGCTCGCGCGTTCGGCCGCAGTCAGCGCTGCGCTCATCAGATCACCTTCTTCGAAAACAGGTCGTGCATGTTCAGCGCGCCGATCAGCACGCCGGCGGCATCGACGACCAGCATCTGGTTGATCCGGTGGCGCTCCATCAGTTCCACGGCCTCGACCGCCAGGTGATCCGGCGCGATCGTGCGCGGGTCGCGCGTCATGACTTCGGTGATCGGCAGCGTGCGGAAGTCGCCGTCGCGCGCGAGCACGCGGCGCAGGTCGCCGTCCGTGAAGATGCCGACGACCTTGCCGTCGGCGTCGACCACGGCCGTCATGCCGAGGCGCTTCGCGGTGATCTGGAACAGCGCGTCCGACAGCGTGGCGTTCAGCCCGACGGACGGGACGTCGTCGCCCGAGCGCATCACGTCGCGCACGTAGGTGAGCAGGCGCCGGCCGAGCGCGCCGCCCGGATGCGAGCGCGCGAAATCTTCCGAGCCGAAGCCGCGCGCGTCGAGCACGGCGACGGCGAGCGCGTCGCCGAGCGCGAGCGCGGCGGTCGTGCTCGCGGTGGGCGCGAGGTTCAGCGGGCACGCCTCCTTCGACACCGCGGCGTTCAGGTTCACGTCGGCGAGCGTGCCGAGGCTCGACCCCGCGCGGCCCGTGATCGCGATCAGCTTCGCGCCGATCCGCTTCACGAGCGGCAGGATCGCGACGAGTTCTTCCGATTCGCCGGAATAGGAGATGCCGATGAAGACGTCGTCGGAGGTGACCATCCCGAGGTCGCCGTGGCTGGCCTCGGCAGGGTGGACGAAGAAGGCCGGCGTACCGGTGCTGGCCAGCGTGGCCGCGATCTTGCGAGCGATGTGCCCCGATTTGCCGATCCCGGAGACCACGACGCGGCCGCGGCAGCCGAGCAGCAGCGCAACGGCCTGGACGAAGCCGCCGTCGAGCTGGTCGCGCAGCGCGCGCACGGCGTCCGCCTCGATGTCGAGCACGTCGCGGGCGAGCGCGAGCGCCCGATCATCATTGATTTTCGCTATCATGCGCGGAGTATAGCAAAGGCGTTTGTTCGCCGCGCCGCGCCTTCGGACTCGTCCGACGTCGCCTGTCCACCGCCACCACCCGCGCCCGCATTGCCGTGGCCCCGACGAACGAGGACGCTTCGCCTGTGATTTCCCCGCTCGAAATGACCCTGCTGCTGCTGCTGGCCTCGGTGGTGGGCGTCGTCGTATTCCGCTCGCTGAACCTGCCGCCGATGCTCGGCTACCTGACCGTCGGCATCCTGGTCGGCCCGCACGCGTTCGGCGTCGCGGCGGATCTCGAACGGGCCGAGCACCTCGCGGAGTTCGGCGTGGTGTTCCTGATGTTTTCGATCGGCCTCGAATTCTCGCTCGCGAAGCTGAGGGCGATGCAGCGGCTCGTGTTCGGGCTCGGCCTGCTGCAGGTCGTCGCGACCCTCGTGCTCGCGCTCGTGCTCGGCGTGCTGTTCGAGCGCTGGGTGCACATCACGTGGCAGGGCAGCATCGCGCTCGGCGGCGCGCTCGCGATGTCGTCGACGGCGATCGTGTCGAAGATGCTCGCCGAGCGGCTCGAGATCGAGACGGAGCACGGCCGCAACATCTTCGGCGTGCTGCTGTTCCAGGATCTCGCGGTCGTGCCGCTGCTGATCGTGATCGCCGCGTTCGGCGCCGAATCGTCGAAGGACCTCGCGATCACGCTCGGCTTCGCGGCGCTCAAGATCGTGATCGCGCTCACGCTGCTGCTGGTCATCGGCCAGCGTTTCATGACGCGCTGGCTCAACGTCGTCGCGCGGCGCCGCTCGCAGGAGCTGTTCGTGCTGAACCTGCTGCTCGTCACGCTCGGCGCCGCGTTCGTCACCGACCGCTTCGGCCTGTCGCTCGCGCTCGGCGCGTTCATCGCGGGGATGCTCATTTCCGAGACGCCGTTCCGCCATCAGGTGGAAGAGGACATCAAGCCGTTCCGCGACGTGCTGCTCGGCCTGTTCTTCGTGACGACGGGGATGCTGCTCGACCCGCGCGTGATCTGGGAGCATCCGTTGATCGTGCTCGGCTTTTTCGTCGGGCAGATCCTGTTCAAGGCGACGATGATCGCGGGGCTCGCACGGCTGTTCGGCGCGACGCCGGGCGTTGCGATGCGCACGGGGATCGGCCTCGCGCAGGCCGGCGAATTCGGCTTCGTGCTGCTGAACCTGATTCTCGACCGGCATCTCGTCGATTCGACGCTGCTGCAGGCGATCCTCGCGTCGATGCTGCTGTCGATGCTCGCCGCGCCGTTCCTGATCCAGAACGCCGACCGCATCGTGATGCGGCTGTCGTCGACGGAGTGGATGCAGCAATCGCTGCAGATGACGCGGATCGCGACGCAAAGCCTCAAGCAGCGCGGCCACGTGATCATCTGCGGCTACGGCCGCGCGGGCCAGAACCTGGCGCGCATGCTCGAGCAGGAAGGCATTTCGTACGTCGCGCTCGACCTCGACCCTGATCGCGTGAGCGCGGCCGCGACGGCCGGCGAATCGGTCGTGTTCGGCGACGCGGCGCGCCGCGAGTCGCTGCTCGCGGCCGGTATCCACCGTGCGGCGGCCGTCGCGATCACCTACGCGAACACGCCGTCCGCGCTGCGCGTGCTGCACCACGTGCACGAGCTCGAGCCGACGCTGCCGGCGATCGTGCGCACCGTCGACGATGCCGATCTGGAGAAACTGCTCGCGGCCGGCGCGACCGAGGTGATTCCGGAGATCGTCGAGGGCAGCCTGATGCTCGCGTCGCATACGCTGGTGCTGGTCGGCGTGCCGATGCGCAAGGTCGTGCGGCGCGTCGAGGAGATGCGCGACGAGCGCTACAGCCTGCTGCGCGGCTATTTCCGCGGCGCGGACGACGCGGACGACGACGATCACGAGCAGGTGCGGCTACAATCGGTGCCGGTCGACGCGCGCGCGGACGCGGTCGGGCGTTCGCTGGAAGAACTCGGGCTGTACGCGCTCGGGCTGGAAGTCACGGCGATCCGCCGGCACGGCATCCGCGGCGTCGAACCCGATCCGCAGACCAAGCTGCGCGCGAGCGACATCGTGGTGCTGCGCGGGTTGCCCGAGGCGCTCGCGCTCGCGGAGGAGCGGTTGTCGCGCCATCGGCGCGATCCGCCGGCCGCGGCTGCGTGAGCCGCGAATCACAACCTGACCCGTATTGATCAGAAACGGTGCCCGATCTTCGCGCACCGTTTTTTTCGGAGAGTTTCATGCCGCATTCGTCGTCGGGCGCACCGCTCGATCCGGTCGCCTTCATCCACAGCCAGATCCGCACGGTGCCCGACTGGCCGCAGCCGGGCGTGCAGTTCCGCGACATCACGACGCTGCTGCAGAGCCCGAAGGCGCTGCGCATCCTCGTCGACCTGTTCGTCGAACGCTATGTCGATGCGAAGCTCGACTACGTCGCGGGGCTCGACGCGCGCGGCTTCATCATCGCGCCGATCGTCGCGTACGAGCTGAGCGTCGGCTTCGTGCCGATCCGCAAGGTCGGCAAGCTGCCGTACAAGACCCGTTCGGAATCGTACGACCTCGAATACGGCAGCGCGACGGTCGAGATCCACGAAGATGCGTGCCGCCCCGGCGACCGCGTGATCATCATGGACGACCTGATCGCGACCGGCGGCACGATGATGGCGGGGCGCAACCTGCTGCAGCGGCTCGGCGCGGTGGTCGTCGAAGGCGCGGCGATCATCGACCTGCCGGATCTCGGCGGCTCGGCGCTGCTGCGCAATGCCGGCCTGCCCGTCTATACCGTTACCGAATTCCCCGGCCACTGAACGCCGGTCCTGCAGCGGCTTGCCGCCCCGGCTTGCGCGGGTTCACGCTTGGTTCACGCTTGGCTCACGTTACGCAGCGAGGTCACGATGCCCAACTTCATGCTGTTTCTCGCCACGTCGATCGCGATCACGTTCGCGCCGGGGCCCGACAACCTGCAGGTGCTCGCGCGCGGCATCTCGCAGGGTCGCGCGGCCGGCTTCGTCGCCGCGCTCGGCTTCACGGCGGGGATCCTGTTCCACACGACGCTCGCGGCGCTCGGCGTCGCGGCCGTGCTGCGTTCGTCGCCGGTCGCGTTCCAGATCCTGAAGCTCGCGGGGGCCGCGTACCTCGTGTGGATCGGCATCAAGGCGCTGCGCAGCCAGGGCCTCGCGAACGCGCATGCGCGCCCGCCGCAGCCGCTCGGCGCGATTTTCCGGCAGAGCGTGATCGGCAACCTGATGAACCCGAAGGTCACGCTGTTCTTCGTCGTGTTCCTGCCGCAGTTCGTCGATCCGCACGGCGCGCAGGGCGTGACGCTGCAGATGTTCGAGCTCGGCGCGCTGTTCATGCTGCAGACGGCCGCGGTTTTCTCGCTGTTCGGCGTCGGCGCGGGCATGATCGGCGCGTGGCTCAAGCGTCGCCCGCAGGCCGGCGTGTGGCTCGACCGGATCGCCGGCGCGACGTTCATCGCGATCGGCATTCGCGTCGCGCTGAAGGATTGAGCGCGATGACGTTTCCGTGCATCGCGGCCGCGCGCCGCTTCGATCCGGCCGCGCACCTGCGCTTCGAGATCGCCGGCCAGGCGGTCGGCTGGGTGCGCCGCCGGGACGTCGCCAGGCTCGCACGCTGGCCCGACGTGTTCGAGCTGACCGGCGAGCGGGTCGTGCTGTCGGCGCGCTACGATTCGGTCGACGCGCGCAGCATGGCGCTGGCCGGCGCGATCGGCGCGCTCGCCGCCGAAGGCGCGATTCCCGGCTGGCGCGACGAGATCTACGCGATCCGCAACCGCTTCGACGATCCGCCGCTCGCCTACATCGAGCGCGCCGCGTCGCGCTTCTTCGGCACGCAGACCTATGCGGTGCACGTGAACGGCATCGTAGAATACGCGGTTACGCCGGGCGAGCCGGCCGCTGCGCCGAAGCTGTGGCTCGGCCGCCGCAGCGCGACCAAGGCCACGGACCCCGGCATGCTCGACAACGTCGTCGCCGGCGGGATCGGCTGGGGGCTGGGCGTTCACGAGACGCTCGCGAAGGAGTGCTGGGAAGAAGCCGGCATTCCGGCCGACCTGGCGGCGCGCGCGATCGCGGGCCGCGCGGTACAGGTGCTGAACGCGCTGCCGGAAGGCACGCAGTCGGAACTGATCTTCGTGTACGACCTGCCGCTGCCGCACGACTTCGCGCCGCGCAACCAGGACGGCGAAGTGGCCGAACACCTGCTGGCCGGCGTGCCGGAGGTGATCGGCTGGTTGCGCGAAGGCCGTGCGACGATGGATGCGAGCCTCGCGACGCTCGATACGCTGCTGCGCCACCGCTGGATTGCGGCGGCCGACGCGGCCGGTATCGACGCGCTGTTCGTACCGGCCGCGTGACGCGCGCCGCGCGGTGCGACCGGGCAATTTGACGAATACGGAAACAATGGGAGTAGCGGTCATGCCGACCGATCACAGCTTTATCTTGAAACTGTCGTGCCCCGATCGGCACGGCATCGTCCATGCGGTCTCGGGCTTCCTGTTCGAGCGCAGCAACAACATCCTCGATTCCGCGCAGTTCGGCGACAGCCGTACCGGCGAGTTCTTCATGCGCGTGCACTTCGAGCAGGACGGCGGCGGCGTGGATGCCGCGTCGGCGCTCGACACGCTTCGCAAGGAATTCGCGCCGCTCGCCGAACAGTTCTCGATGCGCTGGGAGCTGCACGATGCGGCCGTGAAGCCGCGCGTCGTGATCATGGTGTCGAAGATCGGCCACTGCCTGAACGACCTGCTGTTCCGCTATCGCACCGGCCAGTTGCCGATCGAGATTCCGGCGATCGTGTCGAATCACAAGGAGTTCTACCAGCTCGCCGCGAGCTACAACATTCCGTTCCATCACTTCCCGCTGGTCGGCGGTTCGTCCGATGCCGCGAAGGCGGCGCAGGAAGCGCGCGTGCTGGAAGTGATCGACGAGCATCAGGCCGATCTCGTCGTGCTCGCGCGCTACATGCAGATCCTGTCGCCGAACATGTGCGAGCAGCTCGCCGGGCGCGCGATCAACATCCACCATTCGTTCCTGCCGAGCTTCAAGGGCGCGAAGCCTTACTACCAGGCGTTCGACCGCGGCGTGAAGCTGATCGGCGCGACCGCGCACTACGTGACGACCGATCTCGACGAAGGCCCGATCATCGAGCAGGAAGTCGAGCGCGTCGACCACAGCATGACGCCCGACCAACTGACCGCGATCGGCCGCGACGTCGAGTGCGTGACGCTCGCGCGCGCGGTGAAGTGGCACGTCGAGCACCGGATCGTGCTGAACGGGACGAAGACGGTCGTGTTCCGCTGATCCGTCGGCCCGAAAGGCCGGCTCCACGAGCAAAAACGCCGCGCCCCGAAGGGCGCGGCGTTTTTTTTATCGCCGTCGGCGAGCGGGCGGCTTCAGATCAGCCGCAGCAGGTGCAGCTCGCGTTTCAGGTACGCATAGAAGATCGGCGCGGCGATCACGCCCGGTAGCCCGAACGCGGCTTCCATGATCAGCATCGCGAGCAGCAGCTCCCACGCGCGCGACTCGATCTGGCCGCCGATGATCTTCGCGTTCAGGAAATATTCGAGCTTGTGGATGACCACGAGGAACGCGAGCGACGCGATCGCGGTGCCCATGCTGACCGACAGCGACACCGCGACGATCAGCGTGTTCGAGATCAGGTTGCCGATCACTGGCAGCAGGCCGACGATGAACGTGACCAGCACGAGCGTTTTCGACAGCGGCAGCCGCTGGTGGAAGATCGGCAGCGCGACGAGCAGGTAGATGCCGGTGAAGGCCGCGTTGATCGCGGAGATCTTGATCTGCGCGAACACGATGCGGCGGAACGCATCGGCGAAGCGCGACACGCGCGTGACGAGCGCGGTCGACAGCGGCCGGCGCACCTTGCCCTGCTCGACGCCGATCGCGATCATCGCGCCGATGACCATCCCGAACAGCACGTGGCCGAAGCCGCGCGCGACGCTTTTGCCGCTTTGCTGGAGCTGGTCCATGTGCGAATGCATCAGCACGGCCGCCTTCGTCTTCATCTGTTCGACGTCGACGGGCAGCAGGTTCGCGATCCACGCCGGCGTGCGCGCGCGCGTCTGCTCGACGATCTGCATCAACTGGTCGAGCAGGCTCTGCAGGTTCGGCACCGTGTGCTCGAAATGCTCGATGATGCCGATCGTCAGGCCGGTGAGCCCGCCGACGATCGCGATCGACAGCAGCACGACGGCGACCCAGCGCGCGCGCATGCTGGTGGTATGGCGCTCGATCACGGGCGCGATCGTGTGGATCAGCTGATAGACGAGCAGGCCGGCCAGCATCCCGCCGAGCAGCCGCAGCTCGAGGACGAGCCACATCATGGCGAGCGCGAAGAGATAGCTGCCGATCTCGAGCGCCGACAGCTTCGGCAGGCTCAAGTCGCTCGTCAGCCGCACACTGCGCAGGTGCGGCTCGCGGTTCTGCGTGTCGCGCGACTCTTGTTGCTTCTCCATCGTGGATTCCTGTCGTCGGTGTGTCGTGCCGCGCAGTGCGAGGCAGAGCGCCGGTCGCCCGATGCCGGTCGCCAGGCGCCGCACCGGATTGGTGCGGATGGCGAACCTTACGACCGTAAAGTATAGCTGCCATTATGGTCCGCAAACGGGCCGTTTGGCGCGTGGTGTAAACGCAGAAGGGAAAACGAGGGGGCGGCCTGCCGTCGACGCGCGCGCGGCCGGGGTGCCGCGCGCGGGGAAGGGGGGAACCGGCGGACCGGGGTCAGCCGGCCGCGACTTTGCGGGTCGGACGCTTGAGCAGCGGCGCGAGGTACTTGCCGGTGAAGCTCGCCTTCGTCTTCGCGACCTGCTCGGGCGTGCCCTGCGCGATGATCTGGCCGCCGCCGGCGCCGCCTTCCGGGCCGAGGTCGATCACCCAGTCGGCCGTCTTGATCACGTCGAGGTTGTGCTCGATGATCACCACCGTGTTGCCCTGGTCGCGCAGCCGGTGGATCACTTCCAGCAGCAGCGCGATGTCGTGGAAGTGCAGGCCGGTGGTCGGCTCGTCGAGGATGTACAGCGTGCGGCCGGTGTCGCGCTTGGAGAGCTCCAGCGACAGCTTCACGCGCTGCGCCTCGCCGCCCGACAGCGTCGTGGCCGACTGGCCGAGGCGGATATAGCCGAGGCCGACGTCGAGCAGCGTCTTCAGCTTGCGCGCGATGACCGGCACCGCGCTGAAGAACTCGTACGCGTGCTCGACCGTCATGTCGAGCACTTCGCTGATGTTCTTGCCCTTGTATTGCACTTCGAGCGTTTCGCGGTTGTAGCGCTTGCCGTGGCAGACGTCGCACGGCACGTAGACGTCCGGCAGGAAGTGCATCTCGACCTTCAGCACGCCGTCGCCCTGGCACGATTCGCAGCGGCCGCCCTTCACGTTGAACGAGAAGCGGCCCGGATCGTAGCCGCGCTCCTTCGCGGTCGGCACGCCCGAGAACAGCTCGCGGATCGGCGTGAACAGGCCCGTGTACGTGGCCGGGTTCGAGCGCGGCGTGCGGCCGATCGGCGACTGATCGACGTTGATCACCTTGTCGAAGTGCTCGAGGCCCTCGATCGCCTCGTGCGGCGCCGGCTCGGCAGCCGAACCGTACAGGTGGCGCGCGACCGCGTGATACAGCGTGTCGTTGATCAGCGTCGACTTGCCGGAGCCCGACACGCCGGTGATGCAGGTCAGCAGCCCGACCGGCAGCTCGAGATCGACGTGCTTCAGGTTGTTGCCGTGCGCGTCGACGATGCGCAGCATCCGTTCCGGATCGGGCGCGAGCCGCTCGTCCGGGTACTCGATGACGCGCTTGCCGAGCAGGTACTGGCCGGTCAGCGATTGAGGGTTCGACTGCACCTGCTTCGGCGTGCCTTCGGCGACCACGACGCCGCCGTGCTCGCCCGCGCCGGGGCCCATGTCGACGACGTAGTCGGCCGTGCGGATCATGTCCTCGTCGTGCTCGACGACGATCACCGAGTTGCCGAGGTCGCGCAGATGCTTGAGCGTCGCGATCAGGCGGTCGTTGTCGCGCTGGTGCAGCCCGATCGACGGCTCGTCGAGCACGTACATCACGCCCGTGAGGCCCGAGCCGATCTGCGACGCGAGCCGGATCCGCTGCGCCTCGCCGCCCGACAGCGTTTCGGCGCTGCGCTCGAGCGACAGGTAATCGAGACCGACGTTGTTCAGGAACGTCAGGCGCGCGACGATTTCCTTGATCACCTTGTCGGCGATCTCGCGCTTCGCGCCTTCGAGCGTCAGCCCGTCGAAATAGCCGAGCGCGTCGCGCAGCGGCCAGCCGCTGATTTCATAGATGCCGCGCGCATGGTCGCCGGTGCCGATCCGCACGTGGCGTGCCTCGCGGCGCAGGCGCGTGCCGTCGCAGGACGGGCACGGCTGGTTGTTCTGGTATTTCGACAGCTCTTCGCGCACCGCGACCGAATCGGTCTCGCGGTAGCGGCGCTCGAGATTCGGGATGATCCCTTCGAACACGTGCTCACGGATCGTCGTGCGGCCGCGCTCGTTGATGTACGAGAACGGGATCGTCTGCTTGCCCGAACCGAACAGCAGCACCTTCCGGATCTTTTCGGGCAGATCCTCGAACGCGGCGTCGATGTCGAATTCGTAGAACGCCGCGAGGCTCTGCAGCATCTGGAAGTAGAACTGGTTGCGGCGGTCCCAGCCCTTCACGGCGCCGGCGGCGAGCGACAGCGACGGGTGCGCGACGACCCGCTTCGGGTCGAAGAACGTGATCTGACCGAGGCCGTCGCATTCCGGGCACGCGCCCATCGGGTTGTTGAACGAGAACAGGCGCGGCTCGAGCTCCTGCA
Source organism: Burkholderia sp. MSMB1835 (assembly GCF_001526365.1). Classification (NCBI taxonomy): domain Bacteria; kingdom Pseudomonadati; phylum Pseudomonadota; class Betaproteobacteria; order Burkholderiales; family Burkholderiaceae; genus Burkholderia; species Burkholderia sp. MSMB1835. The sequence continues at coordinate 8,694 of NZ_LOYP01000012.1, read as the reverse complement.
GCGAGTACGAGCAGACCGGGCACGCGAACTTCGAGCTGAACAGGTGCTCGCGGTCGGTATCCATCTCGAGCGCGATCGCGCGGCCGTCGGCGAGGCGCAGCGCCGTCTCGAACGATTCGGCGAGCCGCTGCTTCATGTCCGGGCGCACCTTCAGGCGATCGACGACGACGTCGATCGTGTGCTTGTCGTTCTTCTTCAGCTTCGGCAGCGACTCGACCTCGTAGATCTTCGCGACGCCTTCGTTCGCGGCGCCGCCGCCCGAGCGCACGCGAAAGCGCACGAAGCCCTGCGCCTGCATCTCCTCGAACAGCTCCGCGTGCTCGCCCTTGCGGTTCGCGACGACCGGCGCGAGGATCATCAGCTTGGTTTCCTCGGGCAGCGCGAGCGCCGCGTCGACCATCTGCGACACGCTCTGCGCCTCGAGCGGGATGTCGTGGTCGGGGCAGTACGGCGTGCCGACACGTGCGTACAAAAGTCGCAGGTAGTCGTGGATTTCGGTGACCGTGCCGACGGTCGAACGCGGATTGTGGGACGTTGCCTTCTGCTCGATCGAGATCGCCGGCGACAGCCCCTCGATCAGGTCGACGTCGGGCTTCTCCATCAGCTGCAGGAACTGGCGGGCGTATGCGGACAGGCTTTCCACGTAGCGGCGCTGGCCTTCGGCATAAAGGGTGTCGAACGCGAGCGACGACTTGCCCGACCCGGACAACCCGGTAATCACGACCAGCTTGTGGCGCGGCAGGTCGAGATTGACGTTTTTCAGGTTGTGGGTGCGCGCCCCACGGATACGGATCTGTTCCATGAACCTGGCGAAAATGGAGGGAACCAAACCTGCTACTATAACGGCTTTTCGAGACCGTCGTTTACGGCCCTCAGCCTTTACAGCAGGTGGCAGCAAGGCGACGCCTGCGCCGGGGAAAGCGGTCGCGCCGCACGTTCCGGGCCGCCCGCAGGCCGCCTGCATCCGGCCCCGACGTGTCGCCCGAAAGGCCGCCAGGCCGCCGGTCCTGATCTTCCGCCGCCCGCCGCCGGGCGGACATTCCGATCATTCGAAATTCATTCCCGATGTCCAATCCGTCTGCCACGTCTTCCCGCATGACCGCGCCCGAACTGCGCGCGACCACGTCGCTCGCGGCGATCTTCGCGTTGCGCATGCTCGGCCTGTTCATGATCATGCCGGTGTTCTCGGTCTACGCGAAAACCATCCCGGGCGGCGACAACGTGCTGCTCGTCGGTATCGCGCTCGGGGCCTACGGCGTCACGCAGTCGCTGTTCTACATCTTCTACGGCTGGGCGTCCGACAAGTTCGGCCGCAAGCCGGTAATCGCCACGGGCCTCGTGATCTTCGCGCTCGGCAGCTTCGTCGCCGCGTTCGCGCACGACATCACGTGGATCATCGTCGGCCGCGTGATCCAGGGGATGGGCGCGGTGTCGTCCGCGGTGCTCGCGTTCATCGCCGACCTGACCTCCGAGCAGAACCGCACGAAGGCGATGGCGATGGTCGGCGGCTCGATCGGCGTGTCGTTCGCGGTCGCGATCGTCGGCGCGCCGATCGTGTTCCACTGGGTCGGGATGAGCGGGCTGTTCGCGATCGTCGGCGTGCTGTCGATCCTCGCGATCGGCGTCGTGCTGTGGATCGTGCCCGACGCGGCCAAGCCCGTGCACGTGCCCGCGCCGTTCGCCGAGGTGCTGCACAACGTCGAACTGCTGCGCCTGAACTTCGGCGTGCTGGTGCTGCATGCGACGCAGACGGCGCTGTTCCTCGTCGTGCCGCGCCTGCTGGTGGACGGCGGGTTGCCGGTCGCCGCGCACTGGAAGGTCTACCTGCCGGTGATGGGGCTCGCGTTCGTGATGATGGTGCCGGCGATCATCGTCGCGGAAAAGCGGGGCAAGATGAAGCCGGTGCTGCTCGGCGGCATTCTAGCTATCCTGATCGGCCAATTGTTGCTCGGCAGCGCACCGCATACCATTCTGATTGTGGCGGCGATCCTGTTCGTGTACTTCCTCGGGTTCAACATCCTGGAAGCGTCGCAGCCGTCGCTCGTGTCGAAGCTTGCGCCGGGTTCGCGCAAGGGCGCGGCCACGGGCGTCTACAACACCACGCAGTCGATCGGGCTCGCGCTCGGCGGCATCGTGGGCGGCTGGCTGCTCAAGCACGGCGGCGCGAACACGGTGTTCTACACGTGTTCGGGGCTCGTTGCCGCGTGGCTTATAATCGCGGCCAGCATGAAAGCGCCGCCGCGCAAGGCCTGAATCTGATCGTCGGGCAGGCGCGGGCGGCGTTCGCCGGCTTGCCCGGCGGGCCGCTCAGACGGCTTTCGCGGGCGGCCCCGCATCGAATTTACTGGAGAAACACATGGCATCCGTCAACAAGGTCATCCTCGTCGGCAATCTCGGCGCCGATCCTGAAGTCCGTTACCTGCCGAGCGGCGACGCGGTTGCGAACATCCGTCTCGCGACGACCGATCGCTACAAGGACAAGGCGAGCGGCGATTTCAAGGAAATGACCGAGTGGCATCGCGTCGCGTTCTTCGGCCGTCTGGCGGAAATCGTCAGCGAATACCTGAAGAAGGGTTCGTCGGTCTATATCGAAGGCCGCATCCGTACGCGCAAGTGGCAGGGTCAGGACGGCCAGGACCGTTACTCGACCGAAATCGTCGCCGAACAGATGCAGATGCTCGGCGGCCGCGGTGGTTCGGGCGGCGGCGGTGGCGGCGGTGACGAAGGCGGTTATGGCGGCGGCTACGGTGGTGGTGGCGGTCGCGGCGAGCAGGCGGAGCGCGGCGGCGGTGGCGGTCGTGCCGGCGGCGCGGCGCGTGGCGGTGCGGGCGGCGGCCAGAGCCGTCCGAGCGCGCCGGCAGGCGGCGGGTTCGACGAGATGGACGACGATATTCCGTTCTAGGAGGAACGTTAGTTCCTAGTGTAAGGATAGACCCGAGTTTCCAGGCTAAATCAACGATTTAGCCTGGATCTTCGGGTCTTTTTTCGTTTACACATTATTCGATCTAGGCGGAACGTGCCTAATCGGTAAAAAATGGGTTCCGTTCGTCGAATGGAGCCTAGCGTGACCAGATACGCAATTCGTGAAGTTCGTCTTGAGAACGGCGAACGCTTACTGACCTGCCCCCGGTTTTAGTCCGAACTGCAGTTAGAGTCCGAGGTTAAAAACTGCTGCTTTGCATCGTGCGCCCGAGCGAACTGCACCGGCGTCAGATATTCGAGTTTACTTACGACGGACATTGCAACCGGATCGGACAGACGGTACAAGCCGGGCGAGAAGCGTCCCCTCCTCAACCTGCATCGAGCCTGATTGGTAGGCTATTGTCGAGACAGGACTCTCCCGGCGGGCAGGAAATCACGGCCGCGCCACGCTCGACGCGATACTGGTACGACGGTGCGCATCAACTCTCAGGCGTTGAGCATGCTGACGGTACTCGAACCGAATACAGATACGACGCAATTGGCCGACGAATTGCGAAAATCCACACGCCTGCAAACGAAGCACCTCGAACGACGTTGTTCACTTGGGACGGCGATTGGATGCTGCAGGAAGTGTTGGCAGGTGCGTCGCCCCGAGACGATTCGGTGATTACATATATTCCGCATCCAGACCACAAGGGGCCACTGGCAAAGCTTGAGGGTGGTAAGCGCTATCACTATCTAAGCGATCATTTGGGCACGCCGCAAGAACTGGTCGACGACGAGCGTAAGGTGGTGTGGGCCGTCGATCTCAAAGGCTATGGTCAAGCGCGGATGCATATTGCAGAGGAAATTGATAATCCGATTCGATTCCCGGGGCAGTATCGCGATCTGGAATCCGGCTTGTACTACAACCGATATCGGTATTACGATCCTCAAGTAGGGCGGTACATTAATCAAGACCCGATCGGGATTGTTGGTGGTCTAAACAAATTTGCATATGCCGAATCGAATCCGGCGTCTGAATATGATCCGCTTGGGTTGTATACGCCAGGTAAGGATGGAGTTACCGGTGTTGACGCAGATGGAGTTCCGTCGTTTGATGAATCGAATACGAGATTCCATTCATACAATGTGGTTAATTCTTGTCAAAAGACGAATCCAAAGTGCAACTACAAGAGTGCAGTTGAAGGATTGCTTCGATATCCTGCTCCCGGTGCGTCGGGGGAACCCATCAAGAATGGACAAGAAAGCTTTGCGTTACCGGTAGGGTACGTGCATCATGTTGTCAAGGATGGTGGTGCGACGGTAATCAACGTTACCGAGCCAGGGCGCCACTTGCTCTCACCAGGGATTGTCAGGCGATGGGTATCGGACGACGGTAATTCAATCAGTATCCATACTTACGGCGAGGGAACCGGATATCTCCCGAAGATTAACGAATGGGCTGCTGATTCGTTGTGGGGTAAAGTCGATGCAAACATATTTAAATATATGGGGTGTCAAGGAGATAAAAAGTGAGATTCTCTGAGTTGCTTGGGGCGAGCTTGACAGCCGCAATTGTGGGCGGAGTGTTGATTGGGCTTCTTTCCATTCGGGACTTTGGGATTGTCTCGCTTTTGTTCGCCGTCGTTGCGTTTGTGGTCGCATTTTTTTCGGCAATGGTTTTGTCTTATCCGATGGCTTGGGTGAAGGCGGTGATTCCATCAGGCGCTATTTTCCCTGTGGTTATCATCGCTGGTGGAGTTGCGGCTGCACTTATTCTTGCAGTGCTCACGAAGGCATCGTGGGCGGACATGTTGGCGATCAACAAGATGTTGTTGCTGTACTCGGCCATTGGTGTTGTGTGCGCGATTTCTGCTTTTGGTTACATTGAGAGGTCCGTGATTTTTGAAGGACTACGTAAGTTATTCGGATAGATAGCGCGACGCGGAGGCTGCATTGACAAAGCCGATCATTCGCAAGGGTGATTCAACTGATCACGGCGGCTTGGTGCTCGAAGGCTTCGAGCGTGCCGACCTAAACGGTCGCCCACCGGCAGGTATTGGACACATGGTTGCGTGCCCGAAATGCAGTGGTGTCTTTCCCATTGTCCAGGGTTCGAACCAGTATGCGATAGATGGTCGACCGGTAGCGCTGGATGGGATGAAGACCGCGTGTGGCGCCGCACTAATAGCGACTCAACAGACGTTTGTCGTGAGTAGTTGAATCTGACAGGCTCTTGCTGTCTGGGGAGCCGAGCTACCGTCACCAAATGCATGCCTGCAATACCGGCACGTCGATTGGGACTGGAGATTTGCAAGCTGTGCTCAATGACGAGGCGCTAGCGCAGCGTTCGACACGGGGATCCTGCAGGAGCGCTTGATCTTCGACTGAACCCTGCCAAAAAGCGATCGCTACGCCGAGAGCATGATGCGCTTGTTATCGTATACCGTTGCCTATAGGATATGAACCTTGAGCGACGTAGTCGATTCGGTGGTGAGCACCCCGCCGTTCGAGGCGCGAGGGTTCACGATTTCGATCGCATCGGTCATCGTGCAAAGAGCTTGCCTAACCTTTGCTGGACGGTTCGTTACAAGTGGCCATCATCGTTCATTGGAATTTGTGGCGCTTCAAGAGGTTGGCAGATTTTTTTACAGTGGCATGTTCCGCTAACCGTTTTGATCGCAAGTCGCACCCCGCATCACGATGGGCCCGAATGTCCGGGTCAAGCCAGTCGCTTGGCCCGGATTTTCGGGCCTTGCTTCGTTTACGCGCTCCGGGCTCGACGATCCGGTCGATGCATATCGTGAGCTTCATCTCGCGACGATGACGGAGAGGCGCGATGCGGCGCAGTAAGACCCCGACGGCGTGGCTCGGCACCATCGTGCCGCGCGCATTCTTCAACCGCATGGCCACCGAGGTGGCGCCGCAACTGCTCAACAAGATCCTCGCGGCCGCGGACGGCCGGGCCGGCCGCATCGTCGAAGTGGAAGCGTATGCGGGCGCGCTCGATCCGGCCGCGCACACCTATCGCGGCAAGACGCCGCGCAATGCGACGATGTTCGGGCCGCCCGGGCACTTCTACGTTTATTTCACGTACGGCATGCACTGGTGCTGCAACTGCGTGTGCGGCCCGGACGGCGCGGGAACGGGCGTGCTGATCCGCGCGCTGGAGCCGCTGCACGGGCTCGAACGGATGCGTGCGGCGCGGCCGCCGCGCACGCGCGATCGCGACCTGTGCCGCGGGCCGGCGCGGTTGACGCAGGCGATGGGGATCGGCGGCGCGCAGGACGGCGTCGACCTGGTCGGCGCGCATGACGGGTTCGCGATCGTCGACGACGGGATGGCGCCGCCCGCGGATCTGGCGGGCGGGCCGCGCATCGGCATTCGCGTCGGCCAGGATCTGCCGTGGCGGTGGAGTGTGCCCGGCAACCGGTACGTATCGGGCGCGGCGCCGCGCACGTGACGGGTGCCGCGCCCAGTTCGCGTCCACTTCGCGCCCAATTCGACCTGCGTCACGCAGCCGCCATGATTGGCCGGCTAAGCTGGCCGTTTCGACGTTTCGATCGAGGGGACACCATGCGGCGGGTCGTATTCAACCAGAAGGGCGGCGTGGGCAAGTCGACGATCGTCTGCAACCTGGCGGCGATCAGTGCGAGCGAAGGATTGCGCACGCTCGTCATCGATCTCGATGCGCAGGCGAACTCGACGCGCTACCTGCTCGGCGACGCCGCGGCCGATGCGCAACCGGGCGTCGCCGGTTTCTTCGAAACCGCGCTGACCTTCAACTTCCGTCCGGTCGACATCGCGTCGTTCATCCACGCGACCCCGTTCGACGGGCTCGACGTGATGCCCGCGCATCCGGATCTCGACACGCTGCACGGCAAGCTCGAATCGCGCTACAAGATCTACAAGCTGCGCGACGCGCTGAACGAGCTCGACATGTACGACGCCGTATACATCGACACGCCGCCCGCGCTGAATTTCTATACGCGCTCGGCGCTGATCGCGGTCGAGCGCTGCCTGATCCCGTTCGACTGCGACGATTTCTCGCGCCGCGCGCTGTACACGCTGCTCGAGAACGTGAAGGAAATCCAGCAGGACCACAACGCGGCGCTCGAGGTGGAAGGGATCGTCATCAACCAGTTCCAGCCGCGCGCGAGTCTGCCGCAACGGCTGGTCGACGAGCTCGTCGACGAAGGGCTGCCGGTACTCGCGTCGCGGTTGTCCGCGTCGGTGAAGATCCGCGAATCGCATCAGCAGTCGACGCCGGTGATCCATCTCGAGCCGACGCACAAGCTGGCGCAGGAGTTTCGCGCGCTGCATCGCGAACTGGCGGGCTGATCCCGCGCCCGACCGCGTCGACCGGGGCCGCTTCAAGCGGCCTTTTTTATCGCTCCCGTAATTCGTCCGATTATTGAATTCGGTATTAATAATGTAGAAAACGATTTCATAAAGAATCCGGAAAAACGGTTACATGGGTGGTCGCTAAATTTCCAATGAGGGCCGGTTTTCTAATAAACAGAATAATGAATTGGTAAATATTGCGCGACATCATGTTGCGCTATGCTGTAAAAAGGTAAAAAAGCATTGCGGGTCGGAGCGGGCGATATCACGACCACGACGTCGACGCGCCGGGGCTTCGGCAGGCGCTCCAAAGGGTAATAAGGGTTTATACCTATCATTAATGCCACTTAATTGACAATTAATCGCTCTAAAATGGCTTCCTTCAACCGCCCGTGCACAAAAAGGTGACGGGTTGTCAATAAGGAAGCAGCTGTCGATCAAGCTTCCATTTTTCTTCAAGTCGTCTCTCGCATTGCTAACAGGAGCGTGCCCGATGTCCGTATTTGCCCCCGAAAAACTCGCCGCCGATTATCAATCCGGTATCGCCGCCTGGTTCGCGATCGCCCGTCCGGCGATCCACGGTTTCGAGGCCGTCGTCGAACTCAACCTGCAGGCGGCCCGGACGGCGCTCGAGGAATACGAGGACAAGCTGAAAAACGCGTTCAACGGCAACAACCCGGCCGCAGGCTTCGCGCAGCAGGTGGCCGCGCCGCAGGAAGCGGCCGGCAAGGTCGTGTCGTACGGCCGCCATCTGTTCGACATCGCGGTGTCGACGCAGTCCGAATGGGCGAAGGTCGCGCAGGCGCAGTACGAGCAGAACGACAAGCGCCTGAAGGACGTGCTCGGCGAACTGTCGAAGCATGCGCCGGCCGGCTCGGCGCCGGTGGTGGCCGCGCTGAATTCGGCGCTGTCCGCGGCGAGCGCCGCGGCCGACTCCGTGCGTGCGGCGACGGGGCAAGCGCTCGAAGCGGCGCAGAGCGGCTTCGATGCGGTCAGCGAAACGGCCACGCGCGGCGCCAAGCAGACGGCGGCCGCTGCCCGCAAGGACGCAGCGGCTGCGCGCGAATCGGCAGCGTAACCGCGTGAGTGCGTGTCGCGCGCAGGCGCGACACGATTGACCGGCGCCGGATGGCGCCGGACGCCGCGTGTGCCACGCGGGGGTCCGGCGAACGCCCGGTGCGCCGCAAGACGACCGTGCACGGTTGCCCGTGCCGCGGTGTGCCGTGCCGCCGGTGCGAACGGATGCTGCCCGCCATGCGGCGGCATGCGACCGCGCTCGCGCCGGATGGCCCGACGCACGCCATCGCCACGTGCAGCCGCCTCGTGCCGGCGTCGGAACGACGAACTGATTTCAATGCAGGGATTGAACATGACGGATGTAGTGATCGTATCGGCCGCGCGGACCGCGGTCGGCAAATTCGGCGGCTCGCTGGCGAAGATTGCGGC
>NZ_LOYP01000011.1:0-14466 GCF_001526365.1 Burkholderia sp. MSMB1835 | reverse complement strand
TAACATCGCCACGCCCCGTTTACAACAAGTTGGCGCAAACAAAAATGCCGTTCAGTCGCTTAACTGAACGGCATTAGGCCTTCGAGGCCGCTTTTTTTGCTTCAGATAGTCCGCGCTTCACGCATGCAGCAGATGCGTCGGAAACGCCGGCCCGGCCGCCGCCGCACCCTGCGCGAGCGGCGCAACCTGCTTGCGGCGCTCGCGGGTTGGCGCCACGCCGAACGCGTCGCGATAGCTCTTGCTGAAATGGCATGCCGACTGGAAGCCGCACGCCATCGTGATGTGCATGATCGACATGTCGGTCTGCAGCAGCAGCTCGCGCGCACGGCGCAGCCGCAGCGTCAGGTAGTAGTGCGTCGGCGTCATCCCGAGATGCTCGCGGAACAGGCGTTGCAACTGCCGCTGCGACATGTTCGCGAGCCGCGCGAGTTCCTCGCGCGACAGCGGCTCCTCGATGTTGTTCTCCATCAGCGAGATCACTTCGAACAGCGACTTGTTCGCCGAGCCGAGGCGGGCGACGAGCGGCATGCGTTGTTGCGCGCTCGTGTCGCGCACGTGTTCGACGATGAACTGCTCGGCGATCTGCGTGACGCGCGCGGTGCCGACGCGCGCGGCGATCAGGTTCAGCATCATGTCGAGCGGCGCGACGCCGCCCGTGCACGTGATGCGATCGCGGTCGATCACGAACAGTTCCTTCAGGAAGCGCGTGTCCGGAAACTCTTCTTTCAGCGCCGACATGTTCTCCCAGTGGATCGCGCACGCGTAGCCCGCGAGCAGCCCCGACTTCGCGAGTGCATAGGTGCCCGTGCACAGGCTGCCGAGCGGCAGCCCCGAGCGCGCGAAGCGGCGCAGCGTCGACAGATGGGCGGACGTGGTCGCGCGCTGCACGTCGACGCCGCCGCACACGAACACGATGTCGGGCTGCCCCACGCATTCGGCCGGCCCCGTGTCGACCGTGAGGCCGTTGCTCGCCGTGACCGGGCCGCCGTCCGGGCTGATTACCGACCAGCGGTAGAGCGGCTGGCCGCTCAGATAGTTCGCCATCCGAAGCACCTCGATCGCATTGGTGAACGCGATCATCGTGAAGTTCGGTAAAGGCATGAACGCGAAGTGGGACAGCGACGCTGTGCGGTCGGGCGACATGGGGAGCGTTCCTTGAATCTCTAATAGCTTTTGGCCCGGGGCACGGATCGGGCTGCGATATTGTGTGAGCGAGTGCAACAAGCGTGCCATACGGCTAAACCCTAGCTCCATACGTTGTCTGGGCATCGGGCCGTTGCTGCACTGCACCGTATCCGGGAGAAGCCGCACGCGAACGTGCGGCAAACGCACTGCCGGTGTGCGTGTCCATAGGTGAATCGCTCGCACCGTTTCGGGCGGTCGCCCCGAAAAGCACGACCGGTCACTTGTATAAAACGGACGCGCATGGCGGAAAAGGCAAAGAACGCGTCTAAATTCATCAATCCGCCGAAAATCCGAACGACAAGAATAGAGCCGTCGGCAGCCTTGCACTGGACGCGCGGGAACCCCAGGCACGGCGGCCCTTGAGCTTCGGTTGCAGCCCTTCATTCTTCGTCACGGACGCACTATGTCGAATACCCAGCCTTTCTTCTCGCAGCCCCTTGCCGAGCGCGACGCGCCGGTGCGCAGCGCCATCCTGAAGGAACTCGAGCGTCAGCAGTCGCAGGTCGAGTTGATCGCGTCGGAAAACATCGTGTCGCGCGCCGTGCTCGAGGCGCAGGGCTCGGTGCTGACCAACAAGTATGCGGAAGGCTATCCCGGCAAGCGCTACTACGGCGGCTGCGAATTCGCGGACGAAGTCGAGGCGCTCGCGATCGAGCGCGTGAAGCAGATCTTCAACGCCGGCTATGCGAACGTGCAGCCGCACTCGGGCGCGCAGGCGAACGGTTCGGTGATGCTCGCGCTGGCCAAGCCGGGCGACACGGTGCTCGGCATGTCGCTCGACGCGGGCGGCCACCTGACGCACGGCGCGAAGCCGGCGCTGTCGGGCAAGTGGTTCAACGCCGTCCAGTACGGCGTGAATCGCGACACGCTGCGCATCGATTACGACCAGGTCGAGGCGCTCGCCCACGAGCACAAGCCGAACCTCATCATCGCCGGCTTCTCGGCGTACCCGCGCGCGCTCGACTTCGCGCGCTTTCGCGCGATCGCCGACAGCGTCGGCGCGAAGCTGATGGTCGACATGGCGCACATCGCGGGCGTGATCGCCGCAGGCCGCCATGCGAACCCGGTCGAGCACGCGCACGTCGTCACGTCGACCACGCACAAGACGCTGCGCGGCCCGCGCGGCGGCTTCGTGCTGACCAACGACGAGGAGATCGCGAAGAAGATCAACTCGGCCGTGTTCCCCGGCCTGCAGGGCGGCCCGCTGATGCACGTGATCGCCGGCAAGGCGGTGGCGTTCGGCGAAGTGCTGCATGCGGACTTCAAGACCTACATCGACAACGTGCTCGCGAACGCCCAGGCGCTCGGCGAAGTGCTGAAGGCCGGCGGCGTCGATCTCGTCACGGGCGGCACCGACAATCACCTGCTGCTGGTCGACCTGCGCCCGAAGGGCCTGAAGGGCGCGCCGGTCGAGCAGGCGCTGGAACGCGCGGGCATCACCTGCAACAAGAACGGCATCCCGTTCGACACCGAGAAGCCGACCGTCACGTCGGGCATCCGTCTCGGCACGCCGGCGGGCACGACGCGCGGCTTCGGCGTCGCGGAGTTCCGCGAGATCGGCCGCCTGATCCTCGAAGTGTTCGACGCGCTGCGCGCGAACCCGGAAGGCGATCCCGCCACCGAACAGCGCGTGCGCCGCGAGATCTTCGCGCTCTGCGAGCGCTTCCCGATCTATTGATCGACCCCACCAGAACAGCCACACGAGCGAGAGCAGATATGAGCACGCTGCATCATGACAGCATCATCATCGACGGACTGAACATCTCGAAGTTCGAGAAGCCGGTGTTCGAGGACATGCGAAAGGGCGGCATCACGGCCGCGAACTGCACGGTGTCGGTGTGGGAAAACTTCGCCAAGACCGTCGACAACATCGGCGTGATGAAGAAGAAGATCCGCGACAACGGCGAGCTGCTGACGCTCGTGCGCACGACGGACGACATCTTCCGCGCGAAGAAGGAAGGCAAGACCGGCATCATCCTCGGCTTCCAGAACGCGCATGCGTTCGAGGACAACCTCGGCTACATCGAGGCGTTCGCCGACATGGGCGTGCGCGTCGTGCAGCTCTGCTACAACACGCAGAACCTGGTCGGCACCGGCTGCTACGAGCGCGACGGCGGGCTGTCGGACTTCGGCCGCGAAGTGATCACCGAGATGAACCGCGTCGGCATCATGGTCGACCTGTCGCACGTGGGCGGCAACACGTCGTCGGAAGCGATCGCATTCTCGAAGAAGCCGGTGTGCTACTCGCACTGCCTGCCGTCGGGCCTGAAGGAGCATCCGCGCAACAAGAGCGACGCGCAATTGAAGGAGATCGCCGATGCGGGCGGTTTCGTCGGCGTGACGATGTTCGCGCCGTTCCTGAAGCGCGGGATCGAAGCGAACATCGACGACTACATCGAGGCGATCGACTACGTCGTGAACCTGATTGGCGAGGATGCGGTGGGCATCGGCACGGACTTCACGCAGGACTATGCGAAGGAGTTCTTCGACATGCTCACGCACGACAAGGGCCGCTATCGCCAGCTGACGAACTTCGGCAAGGTGATCAACCCGGAAGGTATCCGCACGATCGGCGAATTCCCGAACCTGACCGCCGCAATGGAGCGCCACGGCTGGAAGGAATCGCGGATCCGCAAGATCATGGGCGAGAACTGGGTGCGCGTGTTCAAGGACGTGTGGGGCGCGTAAGCGCCACGCCCGCCGAACCGCCCCCCGCGTTTCAACATAAAAAAATCGGGACGTGCCCGCGCTTGCCGCGCGGGCACGCGGACGATGTCGCGCCTGCGCACTGAGCCGCGCGGCCAATTTCCTCACGGAGTCACCACGATGCAACCGCAACTGCCGATCAACGTCGATCCCGATACCGGCGTCTGGACCACCGACGCGCTGCCGATGCTGTACGTGCCGCGCCACTTCTTCACGAACAATCACGTCGCCGTCGAGGAAGCGCTCGGCGTCGAAGCGTATGCCGAGATCCTCTACAAGGCCGGCTACAAGTCCGCTTACCACTGGTGCGACAAGGAAGCGAAGCTGCACGGCCTGACCGGCATGGCCGTGTTCGAGCACTACCTGAAGCGCCTGTCGCAACGCGGCTGGGGCCTGTTCTCGATCATCGAGGCCGATCCGGCCAGCGCCCGCGCGAAGATCGAGCTGCGCCACTCGTCGTTCGTGCTCCAGCAACCGGGCAAGGAAGGCAAGCTCTGCTACATGTTCGCCGGCTGGTTCGCGGGCGCGATGGACTGGGTCAACGACACGACGCCGGAAGGCAAGAGCGCGCCGCGCGCGCAGTCGAAGGAAGTGCAGTGTGCGGCCGAGCACCACGACCACTGCGTCTTCGAAGTGTCGCCGATCGCGCACTGACGCATCGATGCACTGAAATACATAAATACCCGCAACACGAGACATTCGAACGCCAGAGGTCGCCTGCGATGCGTTATCCCCACCTGTTCAAACCCATGCAGCTGAACCAGCTGACGCTGCGCAACCGGATCGTCAGCACCGCGCACGCGGAGGTGTATGCCGAGCCGGGCGGCCTGCCGGGCGACCGCTACATCCGCTACTACGAAGAAAAGGCGAAGGGTGGCGTCGGCCTGGCCATCTGCGGCGGCTCGAGCCCGGTCTCGATCGACAGCCCGCAAGGCTGGTGGAAATCGGTGAACCTGTCGACCGACAAGATCATCGATCCGCTCACGCGCCTGGCCGACACGATGCACAAGCACGGCGCGAAGATCATGATCCAGGCGACGCACATGGGCCGCCGCTCGTCGTTCCACGGCGAGCACTGGCCGCACCTGATGTCGCCGTCGGGCGTGCGCGAGCCCGTGCACCGCGGCAACGCGAAGATCATCGAGATCGAGGAAATCCGCCGCATCATCGGCGATTTCGCGGCGGCCGCGAAGCGCGTGAAGGCGGCCGGCATGGACGGCATCGAAATCTCCGCCGCGCACCAGCACCTGATCGACCAGTTCTGGAGCAAGCGTTCGAACCATCGCACCGACGAATGGGGCGGCAGCCTCGAAAACCGCCTGCGCTTCGGCATCGAAGTGCTGACGGCCGTGCGCGAGGCGGTCGGCAAGGACTTCTGCGTCGGCCTGCGCATGTGCGGCGACGAATTCCACGAGGACGGCCTCGATCACGAAGCGCTGAAGGAAATCGCGCAGGCGATGTCGGAGACGGGCCTGATCGACTACCTGAGCGTGGTCGGCTCGGGTGGCGACACGCACAACACGATCGCGAACTGCATGCCGCCGATGGCGCTGCCGCCGGAGCCGTTCGTGCACCTCGCGGCCGGTATCAAGTCGGTCGTGAAGATTCCGGTGATGCACGCGCAGAGCATCCGCGACGCGGGCCAGGCCGAGCGCCTGCTCGCGAACGGCATGATCGACCTGGTCGGCATGACGCGCGCGCAGATCGCCGATCCGCACATGGTGATCAAGATCCGCGACGGCCGCGAGGACGAAATCAAGCAGTGCGTCGGCGCGAACTACTGTATCGACCGCCAGTACAACGGCCTCGACGTGCTGTGCATCCAGAACGCGGCGACGTCGCGCGAAGCGACGATGCCGCACATCATCGAGAAGTCGCGCGGTCCGAAGCGCAAGGTCGTGGTGGTCGGCGCCGGCCCCGCGGGGCTCGAGGCCGCCCGCGTCGCGAAGCTGCGCGGCCACGACGTCGTGCTGTTCGAGAAGAACGCGGAAGTGGGCGGCCAGGTGATGATCGCCGCGAAGGCGCCGCAGCGCGAACAGATGTCGGGGATCATCCGCTGGTTCGACATGGAAACGAAGCGTCTGGGCGTCGACCGGCGCCTGGGCGTGGCCGCCGACGAGAAGACGATCATGGCCGAGAAGCCGGACATCGTCGTGCTCGCGACGGGCGGCTCGAGCTTCACGTGGCAGGTGCCGGCGTGGGGCGTGGCCGAAGGCCTCGCCGTCAGCTCGTGGGACATCCTGACCGGCAAGGTCGAGCCGAAGCAGAACGTGCTGCTGTTCGACGGCGTGAGCACGCATGCGGGCGCGGGCGTGGCCGATTTCATGGCGAGCCGCGGCTCGAAGGTCGAGGTCGTCACGCCGGACGTGAAGGTGGCCGACGACTGCGGCGGCACGACGTTCCCGATCTTCTATCGCCGGCTGTACGCATTCGGCGTGATCCCGACGCCGAACACGATGCTCGATCGCGTCTATGAAGAGAACGGCAAGATGATCGCCGTGCTGCGCAACGAGTACACGGAAGAACTGGAAGAGCGCGCGGTCGACCAGGTGGTGATCGAGAACGGTTCGTCGCCGAACGACGAACTGTACTGGAAGCTCAAGCCGGAATCGGTGAACCGCGGCCAGATCGATCCGCACACGCTGTTCGCGGCCGAGCCGCAGCCGTGCCTGTCGGAAGAACTCGGCAACGGCCGTTTCCTGCTGTTCCGTGTCGGCGACTGCATTTCGATGCACAACGTCCACGGGGCCATCTACGACTCGCTGCGTCTCGTGAAGGATTTCTAAAAGATGAACCCGTCCTTCCTCATTACCGCCCTGTTGTGGCTGTCGGTGGCGGGGCTCGCGTTCGCGGTCGCGAAGCGCTCGTCATACTGGCGTCTGGGCCGCGCCACGGCACCGGGCGCGTTCGGCGTCGCGAACCTGTTCGCGATTCCGAAGCGTTATTTCGTCGACCTGCACCACGTGGTCGCCCGCGATCCGTACATCGCGAAGACCCACGTCGCGACCGCCGGCGGCGCGATCGGCGCGCTCGCGCTGGTGTTCGTCAACTACGGCCTCGCGATCTACTCGCCGTGGCTCGACAAGCTGATCTTCCTCGCGGCGCTCGCGATGCTGGTCGGCGCGGTGTTCGTGTGGCGTCGACGCGCGGCGAAGGACGTGCCGGCGCGCCTGTCGCGCGGCCCGTGGAATACGCTGCCCTGGCTGCTCGGTTCGTTCGCGCTCGGACTCGTGCTGTTCATGCTGGTGCCGACCGGCGCGATGTCGGGTGCGTTCGCGGTGCTCTGCGCGCTGCTGATCGGCATCGGCGCGTTCACGATGACGATCGGCGCCGCGAAGGGCGGCCCGATGAAGCATGCGATCGCCGGCCTGCTGCACCTCGCGTTCCACCCGCGCCAGGAGCGTTTCGCCGCGACGCGCGAATCGTTCACCGGCAACGGCACGGCCACGCCGCCGACCGCGCTGAAGCTGCCGGACATCGAGCATCAGGAGTACGGCGTCGCGAAGCCGGTCGAATTCCGCTGGAACCAGTTGCTGAGCTTCGACGCCTGCGTGCAGTGCGGCAAGTGCGAAGCCGCGTGCCCCGCGTTCGCGTCGGGCCAGCCGCTGAACCCGAAGAAGCTGATCCAGGATCTCGTGGTCGGGATGGCCGGCGGCACCGATGCGGCATATGCGGGCAGCCCGTCGCCGGGCATCCCGGTCGGCCAGCATCGCGGCGAGCCGAACGGCCCGATCGTGTCGGGCCTGATCGAGGAGCAGACGCTGTGGTCGTGTACGACCTGCCGCGCGTGCGTGCAGGAGTGCCCGATGCTGATCGAGCACGTCGACGCGATCGTCGACATGCGCCGCAACCGCACGCTCGTGCACGGCACGGTGCCGGGCAAGGGCCAGGAAGTGCTCGCGAACCTGCGCGAGACGGGCACGATGGGCGGCTACGACACCGCCGCACGTTACGACTGGTCGGTGGACCTGAGCGCGCCCGTCGCGCAACCCGGCAAGCCGGTCGACGTGCTGTTCGTCGCGGGCGAAGGCGCGTTCGACATGCGCTACCAGCGTACGCTGCGTGCGTTCGTGAAGGTGCTGAACAAGGCGGGCGTCGACTACGCCGTGCTCGGCCCGACCGAGACCGACACGGGCGACGTCGCCCGCCGGCTCGGCGACGAAGCGACGTTCCAGCAGATGGCGAAGCGCCTGATCGGCACGCTCGGCACGCTGTCGTACAAGCAGATCGTGACGGCCGACCCGCACGTGATGCACAGCCTGCGCAACGAATACCGTGCGCTCGGGCTGCGCGTGACGGTCAAGCATCACACGACCTATCTGGCCGAACTGGCCGACAGCGGCAAGATCGCGCCGAAGGCCGTCGAGGCGCTGCAGGAGAAACGCACGACCTATCACGACCCGTGCTACCTCGGCCGCTACAACGGCGAGACGGAGGCGCCGCGCAAGCTGCTGAAGACGATCGGCATCCAGGTCGTCGAGATGGAGCGCAACGGCATGCGCGGCCGCTGCTGCGGCGGTGGCGGCGGAGCGCCGCTGACCGACATCCCGGGCAAGCAGCGCATCCCGGACATTCGCATCGCCGACGCGCGCACGATCGGCGCGGACGTGGTCGCGGTTGCGTGCCCGAACTGCACGGCCATGCTCGAAGGCGTCGTGGGCCCGCGCCCCGACGTGCTCGACGTCGCCGAACTCGTCGCCGCCTCGCTGGAGTGAATCGATGAATACGATCAAACGAATCGATCCGCGCCGGCCGTTCGTCATCACGGCCGCCGGCCTGAAGCGCATCACGCTCGGCGAGGAAGGCAGCGCCGATGCGAACGCCGCGCAGTGGTCCGCGCACGGTCATGGCGCCGCGGCCGCGAAGCCGCGCCGCGCGCTGCAGGAGCCGAAGCACGTGATGCTGGTGGTCGCGCATAGCGAACGCGGCGCGCTCGACGACCATTCGCGGCAGGCGATCGCCGCCGCGGCCGTGCTCGCCGATGCGCAAACCGAAGTCGCGCTGCTCGCGTTCGGCGAACTGAAGGACGACGTGGCCGAACTCGGCGTCGACAAGCTGCTCGAGCTGGCCGGCTTCGAACGCCGCGCGTTCGATCCCGAAAGCGAATTGCAAGCATTGCAGGCCTGCGTGGCCGCGCTCGCGCCGAAACACGTGTTCGTGCCCGACAACGCGACGGGCGACGGCGATCTCGGCCGGCGTTACGCGGCGGCCGCCGGTGCGAGCGTCGCGACTCACGTCGTCGAAATCGACGCGAAGCATGTCGGCGCGTATGCCCAGGCGGGGCGTGCGTTCGCCACCCGCGCGCTGCCCGACGTGATCCTGCTCGCGCAGAACGCGGTCGAAGCGAAGCTGCCGTTCGTCGGCGCGGGCGAACGCGTCGCCGCCGATTTCATCCGCCCGGCGCGCGACGCCGCGCAGCCGTACCGCGATCTCGGTCTCGACGAAATCGACGCGGCCCAGGTCGCGCTCGAGGAAGCCGATTTCATCGTGTCGGCCGGCAACGGCGTGTCCGACATCGGCGCGTTCGAGCGGCTGGCCGGCGTGTTCGGCGCGGCGATCGGCGCGAGCCGTGTCGCGGTCGACAACGGCCACTTCACGCGCGACAAGCAGGTCGGCGCGACCGGCAAGACGGTCGAGGCGAGCGTGTACATCGCGTTCGGCATCTCCGGCGCGGTGCAGCACCTGCAGGGGATCAAGGACTGCCGCCACGTGATCGCGGTGAACCTCGACGGCAGCGCGCCGATCGCGAAGCGCGCGAACCTGACGGTGGTCGGCGACGCGCAGGCGACGATCGCCGCGCTGATCGAACAGGTCCAGGCCGCGCGGGCCGCGCGCGGCGAATCGCCGGCCGCGGTCGGTACCCGTGAACCCGAAGGAGTCGCCGCATGAACGCCCCTCGCCCCTTGCAACGCATCGCGGTGCTCGTGTCCGTCGGCCGGCACCCGGTCAGCGGCGTCGCGCGCTACAGCCGCAACGATGCGGCCGCGCTCGAAACCGGCCGCCAGCTCGCGGACAAGCATCGCGCGACGCTCGACGTGATCCATGCAGGCGACCCCGCGAATGCGGCGCTTGCCGACTATCTGGCGCTCGGTGCGCGGGAGGTCGAAGTGCTGGCCTGCCGCGACGGCGACGACGCCGTGCACGCACTCGCCGCGCGTCTCGACGGCTACGACCTCGTGCTGACCGGCACGCGCGCCGAGGGCGCGTACGACACCGGGATGCTGCCGTACCGTGTCGCCGCGGCGCTCGGCTATCCGCTCGTCGGCTCGGCCGTCGACGTGACGGTCGAAGGCGGTCGCGCGGCGGTTCGGCAATTTTTGCCGAAAGGGCTGCGGCGGCGTGTCGACGCGGCGCTGCCGGCCGTCGTCGCCGTGCATCCGCTCGCCGGTGTCGAGCCGCGCTATGCGTATGCGCGGTTGCGCGCCGGCGCGATCCGGCCGGCGCTCGCGGCGCCCGGTGCGGACGCCGACGCGGCCGCGTGGACGGTCGGCCCGGTCGAGCGCAAACCCGTCAAGCTGGTCGCCGCCGAGAAGCGCTCCGGGCATGCCCGGATGCTGTCCGCGACGACGACCGAAAGCCGCGGCGGCAACGTCGTAAATGAAGGGAGTTCGGTCGAAAAAGCACAAGTGATCCTCGCGTATTTGCGCGAGCATCAGCTCATCGACTACTGATTTTGATGCCTGTCGGCAAGACACCCAGGGATGCAAGGAATCCGGAGCAAACGATGAAAGTATCGGCAGACATTCGTGCATTGATCGAGCGGCGCAAGGAAGGGCACAGCCTCGACGCACCGTTCTACACGAGCGAGGACATCTTCGCGCTCGACATGGAGGCGATTTTCCGCCAGCACTGGATCCAGGTGGCGATCGAACCGGACATTCCCGAGCCGGGCGATTACGTGACCGTGCAGTTGGGCAGCGATTCGATCCTGATCGTGCGCGACGACGACATGGCGATTCGCGCGTTCCACAACGTGTGCCGTCACCGCGGCGCGCGCCTGTGCAACGAAGACAAAGGCTCGGTCGGCAACATCGTGTGTCCGTACCACAGCTGGACCTACAACCTGACGGGCCAACTGATGTTCGCCGAGCACATGGGCGAGAAGTTCGACCGGTGCAAGCACAGCCTGAAGTCGGTGCACGTCGAGAACCTCGCGGGCCTGATCTTCATCTGCCTCGCCGACGAGCCGCCGGTCGATTTCGCGCAGATGCGGGCCGAGATGGAGCCGTACCTGCTGCCGCACGACCTGCCGAACACGAAGATCGCCGCGCAGATCGACATCATCGAAGAAGGCAACTGGAAGCTCACGATGGAGAACAACCGCGAGTGCTATCACTGCGTCGCGAACCATCCCGAGCTGACGATCTCGCTGTACGAATACGGCTTCGGCTACCAGCGTTCCGACGCGAACGCCGAAGGCATGGACGCTTTCGCCGAAACCTGCGTGCGGCGCGGCAAGGAGTGGGCCGAGATGGGCCTGCCGTCCGCCGAAATCGAAAAGCTGCTCGACGTGACGGGTTTCCGCACGCAACGCCTGCCGCTGGACCGCGACGGCGAATCGCAGACGCTCGACGCGAAGGTCGCGTCGAAGAAGTTGCTCGGCGGTTTCGACAGGGCCGATCTCGGCGGGCTGTCGTTCTGGACGCAGCCGAACTCGTGGCACCACTTCATGAGCGATCACATCGTGACGTTCTCGGTGATTCCGCTGTCGGCCGGCAAGACGCTCGTGCGTACGAAGTGGCTCGTGCACAAGGACGCGAAGGAAGGCATCGACTACGACGTGAAGAACCTCACGGCCGTGTGGAACGCGACCAACGACCAGGATCGCGCGCTCGTCGAATTCTCGCAGCGCGGCGCGAACAGCAGCGCGTACGAGCCGGGCCCGTATTCGCCGTACACGGAAGGTCTCGTCGAAAAATTCTCGGCCTGGTACATCGGCCGGCTCGCCGAAAAAACCGGCGCGTAGTCAGCAGACAGCAAGCGGAGTTACACATGATGCGAGATGCGGCCAATTTCGAGCCGGCTGACAGCCGGGTGACGCACCCGGCCTTCTGGAACGCGCTGCCCGAGCGCTGGACGAGCGACGTCGAGGAAACGCTGGTGTGCTGCCACGTGCGGCAGGAAACCCACGACGTGAAGAGCTTCTTCTTCCGTTCGCCGCAGGGCCGCACGTTCTCGTTCGAGCCCGGGCAGTTCATCACGCTCGAGCTCGACATCGACGGCGAGACGATCAACCGCTGCTACACGATTTCGTCGTCGCCGGCGCGGCCGCACACGATCTCGATCACGGTGAAGCGCGTGCCGGGCGGCAAGGTGTCGAACTGGCTGCACGACAACCTGCAGCCGGGCGCGTCGGTGCGCGTGCTCGGCCCGGCCGGCGAATTCACGTGCGCGCGGCATCCGGCGCGCAAGTACCTGTTCCTGTCGGCCGGCTCGGGCATCACGCCGCTGATGTCGATGAGCCGCGCGCACCATGATCTCGCGGAAGATCGCGACATCCTGTTCGTGCACAGCGCACGCACGCCGGACGACATCATCTTCGCGCGCGAACTCGACCTGATCGCGTCGAACCACACGAATTTCCGCACGTCGTTCGTCGTCGAGCGCGTCGGCGCGCGCACCAACTGGCCGGGCGTCACGGGCTTCCTGACGCTGCCGCTGCTGAAGCTGATCGCGCCGGATTTCATGGAACGCGAGATTTTCACGTGCGGCCCCGCGCCGTACATGAAGGCCGTGCGCGACCTGCTCGACGAAGCCGGCTTCGATCGCAAGCAGTATCACGAGGAAAGCTTCTCGTTCGAGACGCTCGCGCAGACGGCGAGCGACGAGCTGCTCGCCGATCTCGCGCCGCCGGCCGAAGGCGGCGACGCCGGCACGAAGCAGTACACGGTCAGCTTCGCGAAGAGCAACCGCGAGATCTCGTGCGGCTCGGAGCAGCACGTGCTCGACGCGGCGCGCCAGTCGGGCGTGCGGCTGCCGGCATCGTGCACGCAGGGCATGTGCGGCACCTGCAAGGTGAAGCTGGTGTCGGGGCAGGTCGACATGAAGCACAACGGCGGCATCCGCCAGCGCGAGATCGATCAGGGGATGGTGCTGCTGTGCTGCAGCAAGCCGCTGTCGGATCTCGTGATCGACAAGTAGTCGAAACTCGCCGTCGGCTGTCCGGGTGCGTCGCATCCGGACAAGCATCCGTCGGAAAACAACGATACCGCGGATTTGTGGTTGAAGAACCTAGAGAGACAACGCGCACGGTGCGCAGACCAAGGAGATCGACCATGAAGCTGTTCGGAAAACTGTTGTGGACCGGCGCCCTGTCGGCGATGGTGGCATTGAGCGCATCGGCGCTCGCCGATACGAAGCCGACGCTGAAAATCGGCTACGTCGAAGGCTGGGACGACAGCGTCGCGACGTCGAACGTCGCGGCCCGCGTCATCGAGAAGAAGCTCGGCTACGAGGTGAAGCTCGTGCCGGTGGCGGCCGGGATCATGTGGCAGGGCGTCGCGCGCGGCGATCTGGATGCGACGCTGTCCGCGTGGCTGCCGGTCACGCACGGCTCGTACTGGGACGAGTACAAGGCCAAGGTCGTCGACCTCGGCGCGAATTTTCCCGATGCGAAGATCGGCCTGATCGTGCCCGCGTACGTGAAGGCGAAGAGCATCGACGACCTCAATGCGGAGAAGGGCAGCTTCGGCGGCCGGATCGTCGGCATCGATGCGGGCGCCGGCGTGATGCGCAAGACCGACGACGCGATCAAGAGCTACGGGCTGAACTACACACTGATGCCGAGCTCGGGTAGCGCGATGACGGCCGAGCTGTCGCGTTCGGTCAATGCGAACAAGCCGGTCATCGTGACGGGCTGGGCGCCGCACTGGATGTTCGCGAAGTGGAAGCTGCGCTTCCTCGAGGATCCGAAGAAGGTGTTCGGCGGCGCCGAGCACGTCGACAGCGTCGTGAATCCGGGACTCGAAACCAAGGCGAAGCCGGTCGTCGCGTTCCTGAAGAAATTCCAGTGGAAGCCGGGTGAAATCGACAGCGTGATGCTCGCGATCCAGAACGGCTCGAAGCCGGAAGCGGCCGCGGATGCGTGGATTGCGGCGCATGCCGACCGCGTGAATTCGTGGACGGAAGGCACACAGTAAGCATTCCGATATACGTCGCACGAATCGTCATAAAAAACACGTCGGGAATGGCATGCAGGAATCCGAAACAATTCGGATGCAATGCGGCCATATCCCGGAATTCTTTTGCGGATTCTGCAAAAAAGCGCGTAAGTTGTTACACTAGCGCCCTTGTGCGGAGTCATCTCGGGAGGAATTGGATGAGTCAAGCAGGACTGCGTGCGAATCGCACCAGTGATGTCGAGGCAACCATCTCACATGATTCGACGGGCCACACGCTGCATCGTGGCCTGACCTGGAAAGACGCTTTTTGGGTGACGAGCGGCGTGCCGGCAGGCGTGCTGTTCACGATCGGCGGCGTATGCGCGACGATCGGCCAGCCCGCGTGGGCGATCTGGATCGCCGCGATCACGATGGGGCTGATTCAAAGCGCGACTTATGCGGAAATATCGGGGCT
>NZ_LOYP01000010.1:0-37588 GCF_001526365.1 Burkholderia sp. MSMB1835 | reverse complement strand
GAGTCCTGTTCAGTACAGAACTCAGCCCTTCTTGGCCTAGCATTCTTGAACCGTCCAACTCTCGGGGTTCAGTTCAAAATGACCGGGCCTTTTTCATTCCGCTGCGTGCACGTGCGTGCGTCGCTGCGTCATGGCGCCGTCACGACGAGCCGTTCCGGTGCGAGCACGCCATTCGCCTTGCGTGCCACGCCGAGCAATCGCGTTGCGTCGTACACGCGCACGCGCTCGCCATCGGCCGCGTCGATCGGCTCGAGCGCCGACAGCGGCAGGCGCTGGCCGTGCAAGAACCGTTTCGCGGACGCGTCGTCGAGCCGAATGGCCGGAAACGTCGACAGCAACGCATCGACCGGCTGAAGCCATGCATCGCGCGCCGATTCGGCAGCGTCCGACAGCGCATCGAGCGTCACCGCGTGCTCGAGCGTCAGCGCGCCTACGCCCGTACGACGCAGCATCGTCAGATGCGCGCCGCAACCCAGCGCCTCGCCGATGTCCTCCGCCAGCGTGCGCACATACGTGCCCTTGCTGCAGGTCACGCGAAACGTCACGTCGGGCAGCTCGCAGGCGAGCAGTTCCAGCGCGTGGATCGTCACGTTGCGGCCTTCCCGCTCGACGGTCTGGCCGGCCCGCGCATATTCGTACAGCGGCTTGCCGTCGCGCTTGAGCGCCGAATACATCGGCGGCACCTGCACGATGTCGCCGGTGAAGCGCACGAGCGCGGCTTCCACCGCCGCTCGATCGCATTCGACCGGGCGTGTGTCGATCACGTCGCCTTCCGCGTCGCCGGTGGTCGTGCGCTGGCCGAGACGCATCGTCGCTTCGTAAGTCTTGTCGGCGTCGAGCAAGTCCTGCGAGAACTTGGTTGCTTCGCCGAAACACAGCGGCAGCAGGCCCGAGGCCAACGGATCGAGCGTGCCGGTGTGGCCGGCTTTCTTCGCGAGCAGCAGGCGCTTCGCACGAATCAGCGCATCGTTGCTCGACAGGCCGACCGGCTTGTCCAGCAGAAGAACGCCGTCCAGCACGCGCCGAGGCACGCGCGGACGTTGGGGTGCAGCATTCGTCATAGGCCGGTCGAGCTCAGTCGTCCTTGGCAGGCGCGTCGGCCTCGTCGTCGTCCTTCGCGCGCGTCGAGTTCGCTTCCTTGATCAGGCGCGACATTTCGACGGCCTTCTCGATCGTCTGGTCGTAATGGAAATGCAGCGTCGGCACCGTATGAATGTGCAGGCGCTTGAACAGCAGGTTGTGCAGGTGACCCGACGCATGGTTCAGCGCTTCCTGCGTCTTGTCCGGATCGCCGGTGAGCGCCGTGAAGTAGACCTTCGCGTGCGCATAGTCCGGCGTGAGCTCCACGCTCTGGATGGTCACGATGCCGATGCGCGGATCTTTGACCTCGCGCATGATGAGTTCGGACAGATCGCGCTGAATCTGGTCGGCGATCTGAACGTTGCGATTGGGGGAAGTACGTTTCCTGGACATGATCGATCCGTGATCCGTTTATCAGGATGAAGCGGCGGCCATTTCGGCACGCCACCATGAAAATGGGCGGGGCAAGCCCAAGCCTGCCCCGCCCATGAGCCGATACGCGACGATTACAGCGTACGTGCGACTTCGGTCACTTCGAAGACTTCGAACTGGTCGCCTTCGATGATGTCGTTGAAATTCTTCACCGACATACCGCACTCGAAGCCTTGCTTCACTTCCTTCACGTCGTCCTTGAAGCGCTTCAGCGATTCGAGTTCGCCCGTGAAGATCACGACGTTGTTGCGCAGCACGCGCACCGACGACGAGCGCTTGACGATACCGTCCGTGACCATACAGCCTGCGACCGTGCCGACCTTCGGTACCTTGAAGACCTGGCGCACCTCGACCATGCCGGTGACGACTTCGCGCTTCTCCGGCGCCAGCATGCCCGACATCGCCGCCTTCACCTCGTCCACTGCGTCGTAGATGATGTTGTAGTAGCGGATATCGATGCCGTTCGCCTCGGCCAGCTTGCGTGCCTGAGCATCCGCACGCGTGTTGAAGCCGATGATGACCGCCTTCGATGCCGTCGCGAGGTTGACGTCGTTTTCGCTGATGCCGCCCACCGCGCTGTGCACGATCTGCACGCGCACTTCGTCGGTCGACAGCTTGAGCAGCGACTGCACGAGCGCTTCCTGCGAACCCTGCACGTCTGCCTTGATGATGAGCGGCAGGTTCTGCACTTCGCCTTCGCCCATCTGCTCGAGCATGCTTTCGAGCTTCGCGGCCTGCTGCTTCGCGAGCTTCACGTCGCGGAACTTGCCCTGACGGAACAGCGCGATTTCACGCGCCTTGCGCTCGTCCGGCAGCACGATCACTTCCTCGCCCGCACCCGGCACTTCCGACAGACCCTGGATTTCAACCGGGATCGACGGGCCGGCTTCCTTCGTCGGCTTGCCGTTCTCGTCGAGCATCGCACGGACGCGGCCGTAGGCCGTACCCGCCAGCACGATGTCGCCGCGGTTCAGCGTACCGGACTGCACGAGGATCGTCGCGACCGGGCCTTTACCCTTGTCGAGCTTCGCTTCGATCACGATGCCCTTGGCCGGCGCTTCGACCGGTGCCTTCAGTTCCAGCACTTCGGCCTGCAGCAGCACGTTCTCGAGCAGATCGTCGATACCTGCGCCCGTCTTGGCCGACACCGGCACGAACGGCGAATCGCCACCGTATTCTTCCGGCACGACGCCTTCCGCGACCAGTTCCTGCTTGACGCGATCGGGGTTCGCTTCCGGCTTGTCGATCTTGTTGATCGCGACGACGATCGGCACGCCACCCGCCTTCGCGTGGGCGATCGCTTCCTTCGTCTGCGGCATCACGCCGTCGTCGGCAGCCACCACCAGCACGACGATGTCGGTCGCCTTCGCGCCGCGTGCACGCATTGCCGTGAACGCTTCGTGACCCGGCGTATCGAGGAACGTGATGACGCCACGCGGCGTGTCGACGTGATACGCACCGATGTGCTGCGTAATGCCGCCCGCTTCGCCCGCGGCAACCTTCGCGCGGCGGATGTGGTCGAGCAACGAGGTCTTGCCGTGGTCGACGTGACCCATCACCGTGACGACCGGCGGACGCGGCAGTTGCTCCGCATCGGTACCGGTTTCCCCTTCGACGAGCAGCGCTTCCGGATCGTCCAGCTTCGCGGCAACCGCGCGGTGACCCAGTTCCTCGACGATGATCATCGCCGTTTCCTGGTCCAGCACCTGGTTGATCGTGACCATCTGGCCCATCTTCATCATCACCTTGATGACTTCGGAGGCCTTGATCGACATCTTGTGCGCGAGGTCGGCAACCGACACGGTTTCCGGCACGTGCACTTCGCGGACGATCGGTTCGGTCGGCGCCTGGAACGACGATGCGCTGTCCTGGTGACGGCCGCGACCCTTCGGGCCGCCGCGCCAGCCGCGGTCGACGCCGCCGCTCGAGTCGCCGCGCGTCTTGATGCCGCGACGCTTCGATGCGTCATCCTGCCAGCCGCCCTTGCCTGCGCCCGGCTTCTTGTTGCGGTCGCCCGCGCCTGCCGGCGCCTGCGTCGTGGCCGGTGCCGCGGCACCGGCCGGCTTCTTCACGGCCGGTCGCGCCTGCGCACCCTCCGGCTTCGCCGGCTTGTGCAGCGTGCCCTTCGCTTCGGCCGGCTTCGCCGCCTCGACCGGCTTCGGCGGTTCGGGCGCCTTGACCACGGCCTTGCGCGGCGTGTTCATCATTTCGCGGATCGCGCGTGCTTCGGCTTCCGCCGCCGCGCGACGCTTGCTGATCTCTTCCTGCTCGGCGCGCGCCTTGTCGGCCGCCTCGCGGGCAGCGTCCTCGGCCTTCTTCGCCGCTTCGCGCTGCGCCGCACGTTCGGCGGCCGCGCGCGCTTCGTCCTGCGCGGACTGCGCACTCGGTGCTTCCGACTCGGCTGCGGCGGCCTGCTGCGCGGCCGCCTGCTGCCGTGCCGCGGCTGCTTCCGCCGCGGCACGCTTCGCCGCCGCTTCTTCCTCGGCGCGACGACGCTCGGCTTCGGCCGCTTCCTCGCGGGCGCGACGTTCGGCTTCCTCGCGCTCGAGGCGCTCCTGACGCTCGCGCAGCTCCTGCGCCTGCTTCTCGAGCAGCTCGGCCTCGCGGCGCGCCTCTTCCTCGCGACGCTTCAGTTCCGCATCGTCGTCCGCTTCGGCGACCTGCGCCTGACCCTGTTCCGCACCTTCGCTCACGTCGTCGCGCTTGACGAACGTACGCTTCTTGCGAACCTCGACCTGAATGGTGCGAGCCTTGCCCGTCGCGTCAGATTGCTTGATCTCCGACGTATGCTTGCGGGTCAGCGTGATCTTGCGCTTGTCGCCGTCGGTTGCGCCGTGCGACTTGCGCAAATGATCGAGCAGACGCGCCTTGTCCGTTTCGGACAGCGCGTCGTCTTCACTCGCTTTCTGGACGCCCGCTGCCTGCAGCTGTTCGAGCAGCACACCAGCAGGCATTTTCAGTTCCGCGGCAAATTGGGCTACGTTGTTACTCGCCATTCATTCCTCTTAGTGCAAGGACCGATTCCTTGCGGTTAGCATCGGGTCAGGCCATACGGCCGCCATCAAATCAGTGCGCCATGGTCATTTCTCACTGGAACCAATGTTCACGTGCTTTCATGATCAACGCCTTAGCGGCATCCTCTTCCATCCCGGTCATGTCGACCAGTTCATCTACAGCCAGCTCGGCGAGATCGTCGCGCGTCTGCACGCCGTGTTCGGCCAGCTTCGCGAGCAGCTCCGGCGTGACGCCGTCGAGACTCTTGAGATCCAGCGCTGCGTTCTCGACCTTTTCTTCGTTCGCGATGGCCATCGTCAACAGCGCGTCGCGTGCGCGGTTGCGCAGTTCGTGCACGGTGTCCTCGTCGAACGCTTCGATTTCGAGCATTTCGTTGAGCGGCACGTATGCGATCTCTTCGAGGCTCGTGAAGCCTTCGTCGATCAGGATGTCGGCAACTTCCTCGTCGACGTCGAGACGCGCCATGAACAGTGCACGCAGCCGGTCGCGCTCTTCGCCCTGCTTCAGCGCGGATTCGTCCGGCGTCATGATGTTGATCTGCCAGCCGGTCAGCTCGCCGGCAAGGCGAACGTTCTGACCGCTGCGGCCGATCGCGACAGCCAGTTCGTTTTCGTCGACGACGACGTCCATCGAATGCTTTTCTTCATCGACGACGATCGACTGGACGGCTGCCGGCGCGAGCGCGCCGATCACGAACTGGGCGGGATCTTCCGACCATAGCACGATGTCGATGTTTTCGCCACCGAGCTCGTTGCGCACGGCCTGCACGCGCGAGCCGCGGATGCCGACGCAGGTGCCGATCGGATCGATCCGCTTGTCGTATGCGATGACGCCGATCTTCGCGCGCACGCCCGGGTCGCGGGCAGCCGCCTTGATCTCGAGCAGGCCCTGCTCGATTTCCGGCACTTCCATCTCGAACAGCTTCATCAGGAATTCGGGCGCCGTGCGCGACAGCTCGATCTGCGGGCCGCGCGCGGTACGGTCGACCTTCGCGATGTAGGCGCGCACGCGGTCGCCCACGCGCAGGTTTTCCTTCGGGATCAGTTGATCGCGGCGCAGCAGCGCCTCGACGCGGCCCGATTCGACGATGAAGTTGCCCTTGTCGAGGCGTTTCACCGTACCCGTCATGATCTTTTCACCACGCTCGAGGTAGTCGTTCAGGATCTGCTCGCGCTCCGCGTCGCGCACCTTCTGCAGGATCACCTGCTTCGCGGCCTGCGCGCCGATGCGACCGAACTCGATCGACGGAACGGGTTCCTCGACGTACTCGCCGACTTCGACGTCGGGCTTCTGCTCACGAGCCTCGAACAGCAGGATCTCGCGATCCGGCTCCTGCAAGCCTGCCTCGTCGGGCACGACGAGCCAGCGACGGAAGGTTTCGTGCTCGCCGCTTTCGCGATCGATATGGACGCGGATTTCGGCGCCTTCGTCGAACAGCTTCTTGGAAGCGGACGCGAGCGCGGCCTCGAGGGCGCCCAGCACCACATCCTTGTCGACGTTTTTCTCGCGCGCCAGCGCATCCACCAGCATCAACACTTCGCGACTCATTATTTGCGGCTCCTAAAGTCAACTTGCGGAATCAGGCGGGCTTTGTCGATATCGGCCAGCGTGAAATCCAGCATGGCTGCCTCGCCCTTCTTCCCCTCAAATTCCAAACCGATCGTTTCGCCATTCGGCGCGTGCAGAATGCCCCGGTACGTCTTGCGCCCGTCCAGCGGCTTTTTCAAGGTCACGGAAACTTCGCTGCCGGCGAAGCGCTCGAAGTCGGCCAGCTTCTTCAACGGGCGGTCGAGCCCCGGGGACGAGACTTCGAGCCGTTCGTAATCGATGTTTTCGACCGTCAAGACGTGCTGGAGCTGACGCGTGACCTTTTCGCAATCTTCGAGCGAGATGCCGGCAGGCTGATCGATATAGATGCAAAGCATGCCGCGCCCGGTGCGCTCGAGATCCACCAGCTCGTAGCCGAGCCCGGTGACCGTGGTTTCTATCAGTTCCGTCAGTTGCACAGTGTCCTCTCAGGTGTTCGCGCCCGCCGCTCGCGATTCACCCGCGGGCGCGCGCCTTAGCCGGCGCAGGAAGCGCTACCCGAGATGCCTAACCGTTTCAGCAAAAAAAAATGGGCGGAACGCCCATCTTCTTACTGGTGGTCGCACCTGAGCCGCACATTGAATCCGTACGCCCAGCGACTCCGCGATTATAGCGATTTTTGGCGCAAACGCCAAGCCAGCCGGTAAAAGCAGCGCGTCGGCCGCCTTTACGAACCGAAAATGCGAAATCGGGCTGCCCGATCGACCGACACCCACTACCGAACCGGTGATCGCCGTTGTCGCGGTACGCGACATCATAAATGCAGCCGAAATCCATCAATGCAATGCGTCGCGTCGACAAAACCGGCCGAACGCCGGTCGGACCGGCGAGCCGGCAGCCTCGCGCCGCCGCACGCCAATCCGGTCAATAGACGCTTAGCGGCTGCGCGTACGACTGCGCTGCGGACGCTGACCGCCGCGCGGGCCGCCGCCGTTGCCGCCGTCGGCGCGATTGCCGTTCGGATTGCGGTTGCCGCCGCCCTTGCTGCCGCCGCGCTTGCCGCCCGCGCCATCGCGCTTGGGGCCGGCGCCATACGACGCGCGATTGCCGTCGACGTCGCGACCACCGCCGGCGCGGTTGCCGTCGCGGCCGCCACCCATGCGATTGCCATCACGACCGCCGCCCATGCGGTTGCCGTAGCCCGACGGCGCAACCGGCAGGCTACCGTAGCCGCTCAAGCCCGGCAGGCCCGGCCCGCCGCGTCGGCCACCGCCGCGACGCGGCTGGTCGAGTTGCCCGTGCGTCGTCAGCACCGGCTCGCGGCCGATGAAGCCCATCGACGTCTGCATCGGATCGGGCTGGCGACGCTCGGTCGGACCGGCGCCGCCGCGCTTGCCCTTCTCCTCGGACGGCGCCTTCAGGCCGACGGTCGCCATCAGCTTGCGCACCTGCGCGTCGTCGAGCTCTTCCCAACGGCCACGCTTCAGGCCGCGCGGCAGCGGAATCGGGCCGTGACGCGTACGGATCAGCCGGCTCACCATCAGGCCGACCGCCTCGAACATCCGGCGCACTTCGCGGTTGCGGCCTTCGGCCAGCGCGACGTGATACCAGTGGTTCGTGCCTTCGCCGCCGCCATCGCGGATGCGCAGGAAATTCGCCGGACCGTCGTCGAGCTCGACGCCGTGCAGCAGCTTCTGCCGCATGCCTTCGGACAGCTCGCCGACGACGCGCACCGCGTACTCGCGCTCGACGCTGTAACGCGGATGCATGAAGCGGTTCGCGAGGTCGCCGGAGGTCGTCAGCATCAGCAGACCTTCGGTATTGAAGTCGAGACGGCCCACCGCAAGCCATTTCGCCGTCTTCATCGGCGGCAGGCGGTCGAACACCGACGGACGGCCTTCCGGATCCGCATGGCTGACGATTTCGCCGGTCGGCTTGTGATACAGCAGCACGCGCGGCGGCTTGTTCGGCAGCTTGCGCTTGACCGGCTTGCCGTTGATCCGCACCTGGTCGGTCGGCATGATCCGCTGGCCGATGTGCGCAGGCTCGCCGTTCACCGACACGCGGCCGGCGACGATCAGCTCTTCCATTTCCCGGCGCGAACCCATGCCCGCCTCCGCCAGCACCTTGTGGAGCTTCGGCGCATCGTCGTCCGGCGACAGCACACGCTTGTTCGCCGACTGGTTGCGGCCGCGGCGCAGCATCGGCGCACGCACGCCGCTACCGCCCGCGGAGTTGTCCGCGTCGAAGGCGGGCGACGTCACGTACGCGAACAGTTCATCCTCGGATGCATCGCCTTCCACGGCTTTCGCCGCGCCGCCTTCGGCCTTCGATGCACCGCGACGGCCCTGGCCGCCCTTGGCCGCGCCTTCGCGCTTGCCGGCCGGCTTGCGACCGCCCTTGGCCGCGCCTTCCTTGCGCGGCGCACGCGCAGGCTGCGCGTCGGCAGCGTCGACCGGCTGCGCGTCCGCGCCCTCGGCACCCTGCTGCTCGCCTTCGGCGCCCTTCGACTTGGCCGCCGCGCGCCGCCGCGCGATCAGGCTGCGCGGGCCGCGCCGCAGACCGCGGCGGGGACGCTCGTCGCCACCCGCGGCCGAAGCATCCTGCTCCGGCGCATCGTCGGCACGCGCCGCCTGCACGGCAGGCGCGGACGATTCAATATCGTGGATATCTGTCAAAACAACCTCAAAATGTCAGGTCTCGCGCCCGGCGCGGGCGCGGCAAGAAGTTGGCCGCGATCAGGCGCGACGCTGTTTGGGTTCTGCTTCGTCGTCCGGCAGCGCGTCGGCGCCGATGGGCGCACTGGCGCTTCGTACGGCATCCGCGAGACTGTCGGACGTGTCGTCCAGCGTCTCGTCGTCCGCGGGACCGGAACGGGAGGCGTCGGCCCGATCGGCCTCGCCGGGCATGTCGCCGGCCGCTTCCGCTCCGTCTCCGGCAGCCGCTTCGGCGGCCGGCTTGCGATCTTCCTCGCTCCAATCCGCACGCTGCGGCTCGGGCTGCACACCGGTCGGCACTGCTTCGGCGCCGACCTGTTCAGTATGTTCCGTTTGCTCGCGATCAGCGTCGAGCGTATCGCGACTCGGAATTTCGTGCGTCGACGCGACGTCGGCCGGCCCCTCGGCCGACTGGCCGTCGGGCGCTTCATCCGCGAGCGCCTGCGGCACGTCGGCCGCCGCATCGCTGGCCACCGGCATGTCGCCATCGAAATCCATCGCCTGCTGCGCGAGCAGCGCGGCCTCGATGTTCGCGGCCGGTTCTTCGAGCGCCGGCAGGTCGTCGAGCGCCTTCAGGCCGAGATCGTCGAGAAACTGCTTGGTCGTCGCATACAGCGCCGGACGCCCCGGCACGTCGCGATGACCGATCACCTCGATCCAGCCGCGATCCTCGAGTTGCTTGACCACCTGCGTATTGACCG
The DNA here is from genome assembly GCF_001526365.1 of Burkholderia sp. MSMB1835. Taxonomy (NCBI): domain Bacteria; kingdom Pseudomonadati; phylum Pseudomonadota; class Betaproteobacteria; order Burkholderiales; family Burkholderiaceae; genus Burkholderia; species Burkholderia sp. MSMB1835. The sequence goes on along the minus strand of NZ_LOYP01000010.1, from coordinate 28,116 downwards.
TGACGCCGCGAATCTCTTCGATGTCGCCGCGCGTGACGGGCTGTCGGTACGCAATGATCGCGAGCGTTTCGAGCACCGCGCGCGAATATTTCGGCGGCTTCTCGGGGTGCAGGCGATCCAGATAATGACGCATCGCCGGCTTGCTCTGAAAGCGCCATCCGGTCGCCAGCGCCACCAGTTCGACACCGCGACCGGACCAATCCTGTTTCAGATCTTCGAGCAACGTGCGGACCGTGTCAGCCGACACGCCGTCGGCAAAGAGCTTGCGCAAATCGCCGAGCTTCAGCGGTTCCTGCGCACAGATCAAAGCAGTCTCGAGGACGATCTTCGCCTCTTGGGTATTCATGCAGCTAGGCCAGACCCTGTGGTCAAACGAACCGGATCAACAAACAGACGAAAGGAACGGAAGACGCGCTCGCCCGATTCTGATCGGTCATATTGATGGGAGCACGAACCGGGGGCGGCGAACCAACTTCAGGCCAGGCCCAAACCGGACGGAACAGCACGGTTCAACGACGGAACCGCGTGACTGAACGCCATATTACGCAAAATTGCCCGGTGCGTAAAGATGAGCGGAACAGGCCGCCGCACGGCACGGGCGCCCGCTCCGTCCCCGCTTCAGCGAGAGCCCGCGCCATGCGCAAGGAACCGGCGTAGCCGCTCGACGCCCGCATCGAGCCGCGCCGGATCGCACGCATAGCACCAGCGCACGAACCCTTCCCCCTCCGGGCCGAACGCCCGACCGGGCGCAAGGCCGAGCCCCGCGTCGCGCACCAGCGTCTTGCAGAACGCCAGGCTGTCGGCCGCCCCCGGCAGTCTCAGGAACAGGTACATCGCGCCCGGCGGAGGCGGCACGTCGACGCCCGGCAGCGTGCGCAGCGCGGCAACCAGGTGATCGCGCGCGTCGCGCAGCGCCGACACGAACGATTGCACGAACGGCTCGCCGTCGCGCAACGCGACCTCGGCCGCAGCTTGAACGAAGCCCGGCGCACACGACGTGTTGTATTCGACGAGCTTCGACAGGTCGGCCATCACCGATGCCGGCGCAATCAGCCACCCGAGCCGCCAGCCCGTCATCGCCCACGCCTTCGAGAATGAATTGACGACCACGACACGCTCGTCGCGAGACGCGATATCCAGAAACGACGGCGCGCCGCCCTCGTCGAATGCAAGCCGCTCGTACACCTCGTCGGCGACCAGCCAGATGCCGTAGCGACGGCAATGGGCGAGCACGGCCCGCTGATCGTCGCGCGACATCGTCCAGCCGGTCGGGTTGTTCGGCGAATTGATCAGCAGCAGCCGCGTATCGGGCGTCAGCGCCGCGAGCAACCGTCCGACATCGAGCTGCCATCCCGCATCGCCGTAGCCAAGCGGCACGCACTCGACCTGTGCGCCGAGAATCTTCGGAATCTCGACGAGATTCGGCCACAGCGGCGTGACCGCGACGACACGCTCGCCCGGCCCGACCAGCAGCTGGGCAGCCAGCATCAGCGCACTCACGCCCGAGCTCGTCACGGCCACCGTATCGGGCGCCGTCGCACCGTGACGCGCGCCGACATAGGCCGCGATCGCGTCGCGCAGCGGCGCCGTGCCGAGATTGTGCGTGTAGAAGGTCGCACCGTCGCGCAGCGCCACCGCCGCGGCGTCGCGGATGAAGTCCGGCGTCACGCGGTCGGATTCGCCGAACCAGAACGGCAGCATGTCCGGCACGCCGAAGCCGGCGTTTGCGACCTCGCGGATCAGCGACGGACGCAGCGCGTGCACCGTGGCGCGCGCCGCCGGCTCATCGTTCGCCGGGAAAAAACCTGCGGAATGCGTCATCGAGAACCACCGCCCAGGAACACGATCCGCGTAGTGTACCGGCCGGCAAGCCGGACCGGCGCAACGTCAGTCGAGATCCTCGGCCCTCGCCGGCATCTGCCGCACGAGCTCCCAGATCGCTTGCGCGGCGGGCGACAACGACCGGTCGCGGCGACGCACCAGTTCGACGGTGCGTTCGGTGCGCGGCGTGAGCGGCCGTGCGACGAGCGTCGAGCCGGCCGGCAGCGGCAGCGACAGCCACGGCTGCACGCTCACGCCGACACCGGCCTCGACCAGCCCGAACACGGTCGCCGAATGACCGAGTTCCTGCATGACCGTCGCGTTGACGCGATGCGTGGCCAGCGCCGCATCGATCAGCGGCCGGCTGCCCGACGCATGGTCGAGCAACACGAGGCGCTCGCCGTCCAGCGCCGTCCACGGCACCTCGGCCCGCGCCGCGAGCGGATGATCGGCGCGCGCGACAAGGCAGAACGAATCGGTCATCAACGGCTCGCAGACGAGATCGGCGACCGTCAGCGGCCCGATCACGACGCCGAAGTCGACTTCGCTCGATTTCACCTTGCGCAGCACGTCGCTCTGCACGTCGTCGCGCAGGCCGAGCGTGACGAACGGGAACTGGCGTTCGCACGACGCCACCACGCGCGGCATCAACCGGCATGCGATCGTCGGGCTTGCCGCGACGATCACGCGCCCGCGGCGCTGTTCGCCGATCTCGCGAATCTCGCGCAGCGTGTCGTCGAGGTCGTCGAGCAAGCGCGACACGCTCGCGATCAGGTTCGCGCCGACGTCGGTCAATTGCACGTCGCGCGTCGTGCGGTCGATCAGCTTCAGCCCGAGTTCGGCCTCGAGCTCGCGCACGCAACGGCTGACGGCGGACTGCGTGAGCCCGATCTCGTCACCCGCCCGGCTGAAGCTCTTGAGCCGCGCGACTTCGATGAAAACGCGAAGCTGGCGCAGCGTAACGTTCATGTCCCGACCTCATCAATCGTCGATATCGATGCGGGATTCTAATGTGCGAAACCGGCTTCGACGAACGAATCCGGCACCCGCCGCCCATGTTTCGCTGCGGTGCAATACATTCGCAAACGCACGTGACATGGGCGAATTGCACAAGATTGGTGATTGTCCCGATTTGCTCACGGGTTATTTTGGCGTCTTATACGCCCCTAGCTGACTTAGCCGTTAGCTCGCTGCCAAGCGGCTCTCGAGGGATTCACCTCCGACATGGCACGCTTCGTGCATCACCTGGCGCACAGGGTGCAGGTTTCGTCGGACGGAAGAGCAGAAACGCCGCTGCCGGCCAACCGGACGCCCCCACCCGGCACTCGACGATCGAGTGCCTGAAGAGTGCGCGGCGCAGGGCAGCGCACCGGAGTTAGCTTCGCTGAGGTGAGGACATGATGCTGTTCGACGATTTGAGAGATAACGAATGGGCGCTGGTCGAGGGTCTGTTTTGCTCGGAGCCCGCACGGAGTGAGCGGCGCGGCCGTCCTCGCGTGGAAGCCCGCTCGGTGGTCAACGCCGTGCTGTGGGTGCTGTCGACGGGGGAAGGCTGGTCGAAACTGCCGGGCCGCTATCCGTCCCCGCCGACCTGCCGCCGCCGCTTCGACGAATGGCAGGCGGACGGTACGCTCGCCGAAATCGTGAAGCGACTCGGCACGAGCGGCCGGCAGATCTCACTGCGCGGACGCATCGGCGCAAGCGCGGCGAAGCCGCCCGCCCCGCCGAGCCGCGACCGGCTGCGCGGCGCCTTCTGGACCAATCCGGAATCCTGGCGCGCACCCGTCAAGATGGCGTAACGAATGCTCGACCGGGCGGCTTCGGCCGCCCGGCTTCTTTTTGCGACGCGTCCTTTTTCGCGACGCATGCCTTGCCGTCGATTACCGTTGTCGTGCCGCGAAACAACTATTTACCAATATTTACAGCAAGCCTGCACTCCCACGCTTACCTTAGCGACATATCAACAGGCCGCACGGACGGCTTGAAGGGAGCCCCGCCATGAAAACAATGTCACTGCTCGTTGCATGCGGCATTGTCGTTTCCATGGTGCTGAGCACTCCCGTCCACGCCGACGATCGCGCGAAGCCGCCCCATCGCCAGCAGGATCACAGGAACACCTTTCGACAGCCGCCGTCCGCGAACCCGTCCAGCCGGCAAACCGTACCGCGCGGCGACTTGCGCGGCGACATCGCCAGCAACGCGCGGGCCCGAATCGGCTCACAGCCGCCGGGCGTGCCGCGTCATCCGTAGTCCTGCCGATTTCGAGATTTCGCCAAAGAAAAATGCCCGCATTCGGGAACTGCGCCGCATGCGACGAGTCACATCGTTGCCATGAGCACAGCGTGGCAGCAGCAAAAGTATCCGGTACGCCCGTATCCTCGCGATACGGGCTTTTTTTTGCATCGCCGTCCCGTGCGGCGATGCACGGGACGGGATGGAGAACCGCTAAAGGCGACTTTCGAGAATCGCCACGGCGCTCGCTTCGCTCAATGCGTAGTCGTCCATGCGGCGATCGGTCCAGGAAAGTAATTTCTCGTCGCGCTCGAGGCGCGAGAATTCGGCTCGGCCGCTGTCGGTCAGCACGGCGATGTCGACCGGTGCATGAAAGCCCGGTGCGGGAGCAACGGTTTTCTGCCTGACCGTGTCCATCAGGCCGAGTGAACGGAGATACTCGAACACGCCCGGGCGGCGTGCCCACGGTACCTGGCGGTACTGCACTCGTCTCAATGCGTCGAGCACCGCTTCGTTGGAATACGTGGCCATCTCGATTCTTTCTTAAAGTGCAGCGACAATGCGAAGCGGCGAGCCGGGCGGGGTCTCCGCCCGCCGAAACCGCCACCGATTCTGGAGGCCGACGTTGTTCGGCGTCGCGTCAGGGCCGTATCGTCAGCCGTCCATAAAAAGACACCATACCCCAATCAAATTGATTCTGTTCGATTCATTTGTACTTCTCTTCATCGGTTTCATGCTCTTCCGCAAGCAGCGTCGAACCATTGCCATCGCCGCCGCCGCGCTGTTCTGGCTACTGGCGACGGGCTGGCTCGCGGCGCCGCTCATCGCCTGGTCCGAGGCCGGCGTCACGCCGGTCGAACACCCCGACATGCATGGGCGAACCACGCTGATCCTCATCGGCGCCGGCACGCACCGCACCGACGCGGGATTGCAGCCGCCGCCCGATGGCGTCGCGCGCATCCGCAAGGTCGCGGCGCTCTATCGCACGTGCCGGCAGCAGGCCGAACGCTGCACCGTGGTGATGTCGGGCGGCGACCCGCAGCATCACGGCGACACCGAGGCGGCCGTCTACGGGCGCCAGCTCGTCGCACAAGGCGTGGCGCCGTCCGACCTCGTGCTCGAACCGAACAGCCGCACAACCTACGAAAACGCGAAATTCACTGCATCTATACTACGCTCACAGTATGACGACGCGCGCGTTCTCGTCACGTCGTCGTACCAGATGCGCCGGGCGCTGCTCGATTTCCGCCGTTTCGGCATCGATCCGCAGCCCGTTTATGCGAACCTCCGACGCGCGCAGACGGGCTGGTTGCCGCGCTGGCGCAATGTGGCGAACGCCGAGCAGGCGCTGCACGAGCTGGTCGGCATCTCGCAATTCCACGTGTATCGCTGGCTCGGCTGGTTCTGACGATACCGCGAAAATCGCTGCACCACCCCGGATGGCAGATGCGTGACGAAGCGCGCGAAGTGTTGCGCGACTTCAACGGGGCCTTGCGTCGTGCGCCGATCCGATGCACATTGATCCGTCACTTTTGTTACACTCGACACGCACTCGATTGCAGTCGCCAGACAAAACGGCACACTCGGGTTCATCACCACTTAGCGGAGGTAAAGCAATGAAGAAGACGTCCCTGGCTATCCTGGTAGCGATGTCGGCGCTGACTGGCGCAGCGTATGCGCAAGAGAGCACGCAGATCCAGACCATCACCGATCCGGCCAAGATCGCCGAGATCGAGCAGCGTGCACAAGCGCTGCAACAGCAGCAAGCGGCCGAAGCGGCTCAGCCGGCGGCGCAGGAAGAGCATCACCACGGCAAGAAGGCTGCGCATCACAAGGCAGCGAAGAAGGCCGGCAAGAAGGCGAAGGCTGCAGACGCTGCCAGCCAGTAAGTTCGGCGGCACCGCACCAGCGACAAGCCGAATCCGGGCAACCGGGTTCGGCTTTTTTGGTTGCGGCGCCCGCGCGCTGTGCTAAAGTCGCGCACCGAAATTTTCCACCCGTGCGCACCCCGGTGCGGAGGACAGCATGAGTAACATTCAACTCGACATCGAGTGGACCGAAGCCGCCACTCGCCGGATCAAGCAACTGATGCCCCGCGGCTCGGACGACGCGTTTCTCGCGCTGCCGCCGATCGAGTGCCTGCCGATGGAGGGCGACGTGCTGTTCCTCGGCCCGCAAGGCAAACAGGAACCGTTCATCGTTGCCGAGCGCCAGTATCACCATGACGGCGACGCCGACTGGACGATCATCCTGATCCTCGACGTACCCAGCGCGTCGCACTGACGCGCGGCCGCGACCGGACACGTCCGGTCGCTCCACCCCGCTCGACTCAGACGAGCTTCGACAGCACGCGGATTTCGGAACGTTCGATCCAGTCCGCGGCCGCTTCGCGATAAGCGAGAATATGCGCGGAACGCGCATGAGCGGCCAGCGCCTCCTCGCTCTCCCAACGCTCGACGAATACGAACCGCGCGGGCTCCTTCAGATCCCGGTGCAGGTCGTACTGCAATGCGCCGGCTTCGTTGCGGGTCGGCTCGACGATTCCCTCGAGCGCGGCGCGCAGTTTTTCCTCGGCGCCGGGCTTCGCCACGATCAGCGCCACGACTGCAATTTCCGCCATTCCCGCCTCCTCCTTCCGAAAAAGTCCGAGAATACGCGAATCTCGCACCGCGCATCGGCTACGCCGAGACGGCATGACGACGGCACCAAAAAAATAGCCCGCGCTTCAGAGAAGCGCGGGCGAAACCGTCGCCCTACGAGGATAGGCGACGGGGCCATCGAGATCCGCACGCTGGCGCGGATCGTCATCTGTTGCGCCGGCGCTTGTCGCGTCGGCATGTGAAGGCGTCGAGCCCGTTGTTCGGGCGCTCGCGGCGCACTCCCGGACTCTGACGCCATCCTCCCTGTTCTAACGATTCCAACCTATAAAGCAGGTTGCGTGCCAGGCATCGAACGCTCAACATTCCGTTGATTTATAAGGACAATTTTTTAGATCGGCGACAATGTGACACTTGTTTTGTCGTCGTAACGCTCGGATGTTACGTAACGTCACGACGCGGGGTCGAACCACTCGCCGCGCCGCGCGCCAGCGCGCGGCCATGAAAAAAGCCCGCCGGAATGGCGGGCTTTTCAAGGATGCGGGAAACGCCGGGATCAGCGGAGCTGATTCACGAGCAACCCCATGATCTGACGAGCCGGCGACGACGTATCGATCGCGCCCGAATCGTCGACGACCGCGACGCGCGTCTGATCGGCCGTGAGCGCCTTCACGTTGACGCGATACTGCTTCGCCTGCTTTTCCTTCTTGCCGTGGAACAGCTGGCTCCAGAAACCCTGCTCGGCCGAGCTCAGATCCTTCGGATCGACATAGCGCACGAAATACAGGCCCTTCGAGCGATCGCGATCGTCGACCGTGAAGTTCGCGCGATCGAGCGCGAGACCGACGTGCAGCCACGACCGGTCGTACGGCTCGCCGAGCGTGACTTCGGACGGCACGGCCGCTTCGGCCGCGTCGTTGCCTTGCGCCGACGTGCGCGAGACGTTCTGCGCAGCGATCGCCGCGGCAGCCTTCGACGACGCGTCGGCATCGGCCTTCTTGTCGCTCGGTACCGCGTTGTCCTTGATGTTCGCGATCGGCGGTTCGCCGTTCTTCGCGCGTTGCTCGTTCTGCGCGAGCACGGCCATCAGCCGCTTCAGGTATTCCGTCTCGAGCGCGGGATCGTTCGGCTTCGGTTCCCATTTGCTCGAATCGTTGTTCGCGCCGGTGATCGCCTCGCGCATCCCCTTCTGGCTGATGAACACGTAGGTGCCGCCATTCGGCGCCGAATCGAGACGCGTACGGTACTTGTTGCGCTCGGCCGTCACGTACGAATTGCCCATCGCCTTCGAGATCACGCTGCGGATCAGGCCGTCGTTGATCTGCGGATGGGTTTCGTTCCAGTCGGTTTCCATCACGCCCTTGTCGCGCTGGTCGACGACGAGCAGGAAGCCCTGCTCCTGCCAGAAACGGCGAACCTGCGGCCAGATCGCGGCCGGCTGCTTGCCGTCGATCACGAGCCAGCTTTCGGTGCCGTCGCGCTGGATATGCATGCCGGCCACGGCCGGCGCGACGGTGTCCAGCGCGGGCGCGGCCTCCTGGACCTGCTTGAGCGCGGACAGGGAAGTCGCGCCGCCCTGGGGCGGCAGCGAACGCTGATCGGCCGTCTCGTCGAGCATGTTGGGCGGCACTGCGAGCGACGCTTCCTTCGATTTCGAATCGCTCTTGTAGTCCACTTTCGTGGGCGACGACGTACCGCAACCGGCGACGAGCGCGCCGGTGGCGAGCACTGCAGCGAACCGCATGGTAAGACGAAGATCAGTCATGTTCGGGGAATCCTCTTCCGCTAAATCACGGCGCTTTCCGTGGATCAACCTTGCATTTTACCGGGGCCACGCCGCGATGTGCAAAAAAGCGACGGCCATGAAAAAACCCGCGTCAGCCTGAGCTGACGCGGGTTCTTGTCTGGTCGGGGCGAGAGGATTTGAACCTCCGACCACCTGCACCCCATGCAGGTACGCTACCAGGCTGCGCTACGCCCCGAAAGAAAAAAATTATAACAGACAGTTCCTCGATTTAGAACGGGTCGCATGCATTTTGTGAATGTTCTCGTGAAATTTTTTGGCGCGATGGCGCCGATGCAAGCAATCTGCAGCGCCGCCCCCTTTGCGTCACGGCTTGCGCGCGACGCAGATGACCGTCAGGCCGCCGACGCGATTGAAGCGGAACATCGGCAACTCGATGCGGCAGATCGTCTTGAGCAAGCCGTTGACCAACGGATGATGACGACGCAATTGCGACGCAGGCTCGCGCGGATGCGAGCGCGCGCGCTCGCCCAGCCGCAACGCGGCCGCGAGCGGAAACGTGAGACCGAAATAATATGCGCCGTGCTCGACGTCGAGCCCTGCACGCCGGGTCACGTCCTCGAGGCCGCCGAGCGTATACCTGCGCTTGTGCTCGAGGAAATCGTCGTGGCCGCTCCACAGGAACTGGAACGCCGGCACCGTGATCAGGAACCGGCTGCCCGCAGGCGCGCCCTTCACATACTGCGTCAGCAGCCCGACATCGTCGTCGACATGTTCGAGCACGTCCATCAGCAACACGAGATCGGCATCGAATCGATCGACGGACCGCCGAAAATGGATGGGCTTGCCGGCCGCCTCGCCGTCGCTGTCGTCGGCGTAGCTCGTATCGACACACCATGCTTCCGTCGCCTGCGTGCACTCGAGCAGATGCTTCGAGAAAAAACCGGAACCCGCACCGACGTCGAGTATGCGGTTCGCGCCCGACGCACCCAGGAACCGGCGAACTGCGCTCGCCTTCGACGCGTAGTACCAGTGGTCACCCACCCCCGCACCGAGTACGTCGACTTCCTTCAGGTCCATGGCGCTTCCCCGTGATGGCTGCCGTGTTTGTGATATCGAACCTGCCATTGATGCCGATCTTACCTCGCGGCCAGCGTCGATCGTATCCGTCGATGCCCGGGGCCGCGCCGCTCGGGCATCGGGTGAAACCCGCGCCGGCCACGGCCGGTCGCGGGTTTTCAGGGCCGCTTCGACAGACGCCGACCGCCGCGCCGGACAAACCAAACGACCGTTTGATCCAGCCGCCCATCCCCCGCGAATCCATTGTCTGGCCGCGCGCCGGCGCGCCGCGCCCGGGCGCCCGTTGTTTGGTGACGCCGCTCTAGCGCGCTATGACACACTGCACGGCATCGACGCTCGCGCCGTGCAATGGCGCGCACCGCCGTCGATCAAGACAAGACATGGAGACAGACGATGCGGAATGCGGTCCGGCGCGGCCATCGCTCGCCTTTGGCAATTTTCGACTGGGTTTCTGGCCGGCGACGCACGGCCGCCGCGGGGGCGCGCACGACATCCCGCGTGTTCGGCTGCGGCGTGCTGGCGCTCGCGCTGCTTTGCACCGGCTGCGCGGAATCGGCCGCGCAACGCGACAGCAATACATCCAGCGCGTCGACGAAGATCGAGCGCACCAAGGCCGAGCGGCTCGCGCACGAGCAGCAGATCGCGCGTACCGTGCCGTCGCTCGCATCGCTCAGCCTCACGCAACCGCGCCCGTTCACGCTGCGCGACTCGGGCCAGAACGGCGCGATGACGTTCCTGCGCGACGTCGATTTCCGCGTCGTCAACAACCTCGGCTTCTTCATCCATCAGTTGTCGGCCACGCTCGTACCGACGCAGGCCGGCGCGCCGATCGTGTTCGACGACCCGACGAGCTTCGAGATCGACGTGCACGAAGGCACGGTCACGCTCGACGACGCGAAGCTGACCGCCCTCTTCAACACCTATATCTTCGGCTATCGCAACGCGCCGCTGCGCAAGCTCGCGGTGTCGGCCGGCGACGGCGTGATCCATCTGCAAGGCGAGATGCAGCGCGACGGCTGGGTACCGTTCTCGCTGACCGGCACGCTCGCGATCCGCGACGGCAGCCAGCTCGTCTTCCACCCGACCGGCGTGCGCGTGTCGGGCATCAACGCACAGCCGGTGATGCGCGCGGCCAACGTGAAAATGGCCGACCTGCTGAAAGTGCAGACGCCGATCGCGCAACTCGCCGGCGACGATCTCGTGATGGCGGTCGACAAGCTGATGCCGCCGCCGCGCCTGAAACTCACGATCACCGCCGTGCGCGTGACGCCGGCGGGCCTCGACCTGAAGCTCGACGACGGCACGCATGCCGGCTTCGCGATGCCCGCGAATGCACCGCAGCAGGCGATGTACATCCGCGGCGGCGACGTGAAATTCATGCGCTCGATGCCGATGAACGCGGACATCCTGATCGGTCCGCTCGACGCGTCGAGGCGCGACCAGACGTTCGTGTTCGACCTGTATCACTATCGAGACCAGGTGTCGGCCGGCTACTTCAACTTCGACGAAAGCGGCGCGATGGCGATCCGGATGCCGTCGTATACGGGCCCGGCCAGCGGCGCGCTGCTCGGCAACGCGGCGGCGCGCCTGAACGACAGCTTCCTCGCCGCGCAGCAAAATACGCTGCGCGACGTACGGCAGCACTGGGAAGCGTACGCGCTCGCGGCGGACGCGGTGCGGCCCGGCATGCAGAAGGTCGCGATGCGTCGGACGTCGACGACGCCGTTCAACGAACGGCACGTGTCGAACCGCAACCCGACGATCCACCTGCGCAACGTCGACTTCAACCTGTCCGGCGATATCGGCTTTCATGTCGAGGATCTCGACGTGGAGCTCGTGTCGAAGCACCCGGGCGAACCCGTCGATCTCGACGATCCCAACCAGTACGACATCCGCATTCTCGGCGGCACGGTCGTCGAGTCGTGGAAGGCGATGTCGGCGCTCTTCAACAATTACCTGCTCGATTATTCGCCGCGTTCGCTGAACGATCTGCAGTTGAGCGCGGACGGCCAGGATCTGCGCGTCCGGGGCGGCATCAAGCTGTGGAATCACGTGCCGGGCGTCTGGCTGCCGACCGACATGAAGGGCTCGCTGACGGTGCTCGACGACCGCCACCTCGCATTCAAGCCGTCGCAGGTGTCGGTGCTCGGCATCCCGCAGGCGACGCTGCTGCGCTCGCTCGGCATCGAGCTCGCGTCGCTGACGCCGTTGCAGCGGCGCGGCGCGGAACTGCGCGGCGACACGCTCGTGCTCGACCAGTACACGGTGTTCCCGCCGCCCGTGCTGAACGGCAAGCTCGGCCAGGCGACGGTCGAGCGCGACGGATTGCGGCTCACGTTCCGGCGCGCGGCGGGTGCGCCCGCGCCGAAGCGGCCGCAGATCGACGCGCCGAGCTACATGTGGATGGAAGGCGGCGACATGAAGATGTTCAACGTGCTCGAACTGAACGTGCGCGCGCTGATCCGGAATTCGGCCGAGGCCGGCCCGATGCGGTTCGACTTGTACGGGTATCGCAGCCAGGTCGCGCAGGGCTCGGTGCGGATGCTGCCGGACGGCACGCTGGTCGTCGACATGGGGCGGAAGAATCCGCTCGCGTCGCGCTGATCCGCGTGCAGGACACGCATGAAAAAAAGCCCGGTGGCAGGTCGCCAACCGGGCTTTTCAATGCATCTTGCGCGCCGTGCGCTCAATCGTGTTTCAGTCCGTCGATCACGTCCAGCAACGCCTGCCGCAACGCGATGACGTCGACGGTTGCGCCCGGCTTGATCGCCCCGCGCGCATCGACGGCCCGCGCATCGGGTTCGACCGGCTCCGCCGCGGCCCGCTCGCTGCCCGGCGAATCGAGCCGGTTGCGCGCACCGTTGATCGTGAAGCCCTGCTCGTACAGCAACTCGCGAATCCGCCGGATCAGCAGCACTTCGTGATGCTGGTAATACCGACGATTGCCGCGCCGCTTCACCGGCCGCAGCTGCGTGAATTCCTGTTCCCAGTAACGCAGCACATGTGGTTTGACCCCGCACAATTCGCTGACTTCGCCGATCGTGAAGTAGCGCTTCGCGGGAATCGGAGGCAAGACGACTTTCTCAACCGTGGTGGTCATCGTCGGTTAACCGTCGGTAAAGGGTGCGCGGCGGCCGCGCGGGGCGTGGGCGCGCGTATTACTCCGCGCCGTTTTCGACCAGCGCCTTCAGCTTCTGGCTCGCGTGGAAGGTTACCACCCGGCGGGCCGCGATCGGAATCGCCTCGCCCGTCTTCGGATTGCGGCCCGGACGCTGCGGCTTGTCGCGCAACTGGAAATTGCCGAACCCCGACAGCTTGACGCTTTCGCCGTTTTCGAGCGCGTCGCGGATCACTTCGAAAAACGCCTCGACCATGTCCTTCGCTTCACGCTTGTTCAGCCCGACGCTGTCGAACAGCAGCTCCGCCAGTTCCGCCTTCGTCAGCGTCGGCGTCTCGGTGGACGCCGGCACCGAAGCGTCGCGGTTCATCGCGCTGCGTTGCGCCGTCAGGAGGGCTTCGAATTCACTCGAGGTCATGTCGTTCATATCTGCCATACAGCGCGTTGAATCAAAACTTACGATGGAAACAAGCCGCCCGCGAACGGGCCGGCCCCTCTCCTCAGCCGCGCAGGCGCGCGCCGGCACGAGCCATCCGCTCGACCAGCGTCTGGATCGCCTGATCGACGATCTCGTCCTGCAGCGTGCCAGCCGCGTCCTGCAGCGTCACGCGGAAGGCAAGGCTCTTCTCGTTCGCGGCAAGACCACCGGAAGTGTTTGATTTTGCACGAAATTCGTCGAAGAGTACAACCTTCTGAACGAATCGGCAGGCCTCTTCGGCAAGCGCCTTCTTCATTTCGTCGAAAAGTGCCTGAACCTCGACCGCCTGATCGACGACAACGGCGATATCGCGACGGACCGGCGGGAATTTCGACACGTCGGTCGGTGCGGGCAACGCACGTGCAGTCAGCGCGTCCGCATCGATCTCGAACATCACCGGCGCGTGCGGCAACTCGTACTTCTGCATCAGGCGCGGATGCAGCTCACCGATCCAGCCGACCGCGCGGCCATCGACTTCGATGCGTGCGCTGCGGCCCGGATGAAGGGCCGGATGCTCGGCCTTCACGAAGCGTGCAACCGCCGGCGCGAGCAGCGCTTCGAGATCGCCCTTCACGTCGAAGAAATCGACCGGGCGGGTCGCCGCGCCCCATTGCTCGTCGAGTGCCGGACCGTACGCCAGCGCGCCGACGCGCTTCGGCTGCGCGTGACCTTCGACCGCCAGCTCGCCGGCCTTCACCGACGGATCGGCGACGAACACGCGCCCCGATTCGAACACGCGCACGCGATCGGCGCGGCGGTTCAGGTTGTGACGCAGCACGGCGATCAGGCTGCCGAACAGCGTCGTGCGCATCGCCGAAAGCTGGCTCGCGATCGGGTTCAGCAGCCGGATCGGGTTGTCGTTGCCCGCGAAATCGTGCTCCCACTCCGCATCGACGAAGCTGAAGTTGACGGTTTCCGCGTAGTCGCGCGCGGCGAGCGCGTGACGGATATCGTGGATCGAACGCCGCGTCTCGTGGGTCGCGCGCATTTCGCTCGTCGCGACCGGCGGCCGTGCGGGGATCTTCTCGAAGCCGTAGATGCGCGCCACTTCCTCGATCAGGTCTTCCTCGATCTCGATGTCGAAGCGGTGCGACGGCGGCGTGACGAGGAACGCGTCGTCTTCACGCTCGAACGGCAGGCCGAGGCGCGTGAAGATGTTCGCGATCTCGTCGGCGTCGATCTTCACGCCGATGATGCGGTTCGCGCGCGACACGCGCATCTTCACCGGCGCGCGCTGCGGCAGGTTCACCGCCTGATCGTCGACCGGGCCGGCCTTGCCGCCGCAGATCTCGAGGATCAGTTGCGTGATGCGCTCGACGTGCTCGACGGTCGTCGCGTAATCGACGCCGCGCTCGAAGCGGTGCGCCGCATCCGTCGAGAAGTTGTACTTGCGCGCGCGGCCGCGGATGCTGTCCGGCCACCAGAACGCGGCTTCCAGGTAGATGTTGGTCGTATCGAGCGTGACGGCCGTGCTGTCGCCGCCCATGATGCCCGCGAGGCTTTCGACCTGACGGTCGTCCGCGATCACGCCGACCGTTTCGTCGAGTTCGACCGTGTTGCCGTTGAGCAGCTTCAGCGACTCGCCGCGCTTGCCCCAGCGCACTTCGATGCCGCCGTGAATCTTGTCCAGGTCGAACACGTGCGACGGACGGCCAAGTTCGAACATCACGTAGTTCGAGATGTCGACGAGCGCGGACACGCTGCGCTGGCCCGCGCGCTCGAGGCGCTCGACCATCCACTGCGGCGTCTTCGCGCGCGCGTTCACGCCGCGGATCACGCGGCCGGAGAAGCGGCCGCACAGATCCGGCGCGGCAATGCGCACCGGCAGCGTTTCGTCGAGTTCGACCTTCACCGGGCGAATATCGACCGGCGTCAGCGGCGCGCCGGTGATCGCGGCCGTCTCGCGTGCGATACCGAACACCGACAGGCAGTCGGCCTTGTTCGGCGTCAGCTTGATTTCGAAGATCGTGTCGTCGAGATTGAGGGTGTCGCGGATGTCCTGGCCGACCGGCGTGTCTTCCGGCAGGATCAGCAGCCCGCTGTGATCCTCGGACAATTTCAGCTCGCGCGCCGAGCACAGCATCCCCTGGCTCTCCACGCCGCGCAGCTTCGACAGCTTGATCGCGAACGGCTTGCCGCCCTCTTCCGCCGGCGGCAGTTCCGCGCCGACCAGCGCGACCGGCACCTTGATGCCCGGCGCCACGTTCGGCGCGCCGCAGACGATGTTCAGCGTCGCGCCGGTGCCGGCGTCGACCTGGCAGACATTGAGCTTGTCCGCATCCGGATGCTTGACGACTTCGAGCACGCGGCCGACGACGATCTTCGACGTCGGCGGCGCAGCCTTGCTCAGCGATTCGACTTCGAGCCCCGCCATCGTCAGCGCGTGCGACAGTTCGTCGGTCGTCAGCTGCGGGTCGACAAAGGTTCTCAACCAGGATTCAGGGAATTGCATGGATGTCTACGTTCGAAACAGGTTAGATCGACGCCCGGGCCCCTCGGAAACGTCCGTCGGGGCGTGCGCGGGCACAGGTCGGCGCGGCGAGCGGCGTTATGCGAACTGGCGCAGGAAACGCAGGTCGTTCTCGAAGAACAGCCGGAGATCCTGGACGCCGTAACGCAGCATCGTCAGGCGCTCGAGGCCGCTGCCGAACGCGAAACCGATGTAGCGCTCGGGGTCGAGGCCCATGTTGCGGATCACGGTCGGATGCACCTGCCCGGAGCCGGAAATTTCGAGCCACTTGCCGGCGTTCTTGCCTTGCTCGAACATCATGTCGATCTCGGCCGACGGTTCCGTGAACGGGAAATACGACGGACGGAAGCGCACGAGGATGTCGTCGCGCTCGAAGAATTTTTTCAGGAAGTCGGTATAGACGCCCTTGAGGTCGGCGAAGCTGATGTTTTCGTCGATCCACAGCCCCTCGACCTGATTGAACATCGGCGAGTGGGTCGCATCGCTGTCGACGCGATACGTGCGGCCCGGCGCGATCACCTTGATCGGCGGACGGTTCATGCGCGCATAACGCACCTGCATCGGGCTCGTGTGCGTGCGCAGCAGCAGCTGGCGGCCGTCGGCATCCTTGCCTTCGACGTAGAAGGTGTCCTGCATCGAACGCGCCGGATGGTTCTCCGGGCTGTTCAGCGACGTGAAGTTGTACCAGTCGGTCTCGATTTCGGGGCCATCGGCCACGTCGAAACCGATCGAGCCGAAAATCCGTTCGACACGCTCCCACGTGCGCATCACCGGGTGCAGGCTGCCGGCGCCGGCGCCACGGCCCGGCAACGTCACGTCGATCGCTTCGGCGGTGAGGCGCTGATTCAGCAGCGCGTCGGCCAGTGCCTGGCGACGGGCGGTGAGCGCGGCTTCGACCTGCTGCTTCGCGACGTTGATGCGTGCGCCTTCGGTCTTGCGTGCTTCGGGATCGAGCTTGCCGAGGCCCTTCAGCAACTCGGTCAGCGCACCCGATTTACCGAGAAATCGCGCTTTCTCGTTTTCGAGCGTGGTGATGTCGGCAGCGTGTTCGAAGGACTGCTGCGCGTCGGCGACAATCTGGTCCAGATCCATAGATCCCATCATTTCCAACGTCATTCGGTCTTGGCGAGCGAATCTGCCCACCAAACAAAAAAGGGGCTCGGAAGAGCCCCGTTTTCGCTGCAGCGGCCGAGACTACCGGAACCTCGCTGCAACTAACCACGCAGTGCTAATTTCGCAATTAGGCTGCAACGGCGGCTTTCACCTGCTTGACGATCGCAGCAAAAGCAGCCTTGTCGAACACCGCCATGTCGGCCAGCACCTTACGGTCGAGTTCGATCGACGCCTTCTTCAGGCCGTTGATGAACACGCTGTAGGTCATGTCGTGCTGGCGAACTGCCGCGTTGATACGCGTGATCCACAGTGCGCGGAACACACGCTTCTTGTTGCGGCGATCGCGGTACGCGTACTGACCGGCGCGCATCACCGCCTGCTTGGCGATGCGGTAGACGTTATTGCGGCGGCCGCGATAACCCTTGGCCAGGTTGATGATCTTCTTGTGGCGGGCCCGTGCGGTTACCCCACGTTTGACTCGAGGCATGTTTCTCTCCTTGGAGTATCAGTTGAGGGGTTACGCGAACGGGAGCATCGCGCGGACGGAGTTCAGATCGGAATCATGAACTGCCGTTGCGCCGCGCAGATGGCGCTTGTTCTTCGTGGTTTTCTTGGTCAGGATGTGGCGCTTGAAGGCTTGACCGCGCTTGACGGTACCGCCCGGACGCACCACGAAGCGCTTTGCAGCGCTCTTCTTGGTCTTCATCTTAGGCATGACGAACAACTCCAGTTTATTAGATGGCGATGGGTGTGCGGTTGGCTTGCGCCCTTGACCCGCCCTTCGAAACCCAGTCCACTTGTGTACGGCGACCCGCTTGCGCAGCCGCCGTCATGTTGGCGCGCTGCCCGGACCGGGCAGCGCGCCGAACCACTGTCGAACCTGCGCGCGATGCGCGCGGGCCCGTTACTTCTTTTTCTTCGGCGAGAGCACCATGATCATCTGGCGCCCTTCCATCTTCGGCATCTGCTCGACCTGGCCGACTTCCTCGAGATCCGTGCGCAGACGCTCCAGCATCCGCATACCGATTTCCTGGTGAGCCATTTCGCGGCCGCGGAAACGCAACGTGATCTTCGTCTTGTCGCCCTCTTCGAGGAAGCGCACGAGATTGCGGAGCTTGACGTTGTAATCCCCGTCATCGGTACCCGGGCGGAACTTGACTTCCTTCACCTGGATGACCTTCTGCTTCAGCTTCGCTTCGTGCTGCTTCTTCGATTCCTGGTACTTGAACTTGCCGTAATCCATCAGACGGCAAACCGGCGGCACCGCTTGCGGCGCGATCTCCACCAGGTCAACATCCAGTTCTTCCGATTTACGGAAAGCATCAGCGAGTTTTACGATACCGAGCGGTTCGTTCTCGATCCCGACCAGGCGCACTTCCGGCGCAGTGATTTCACCGTTGATGCGGTGCGACGACTTATCAGTAGCGATGTTACGTTTCCTCTAAAAATTAAAAAAAACGAGCCGCGCTGCCAGGGCGGTTACTTGAACGAGCGCAGGTCTTCCTGCAGACGCTCAACGAAGGCTTCGACCGGCATTACGCCAAGATCGACGCCGCCACGGGCACGCACGGCTACCGTTTGCGCATCACGCTCCTTATCGCCCACGACGAGGAGATAAGGCACCTTTTCCAGCGTGTGCTCGCGTATTTTATAGCTAATCTTCTCGTTGCGCAAATCGGCCGCCACTCTAACCCCTTGTTTTTGCAACGATTGGGCCAGGGACTGCGCATATTCGGCCTGACTTTCGGCGATATTGAGCACAATTGCCTGGTACGGCGCGAGCCAGACCGGCATTGCACCAGCATGGTGCTCGATCAAAATGCCGAGGAAACGCTCCATCGACCCGACGATCGCGCGGTGCAGCATCACCGGCCGGCGGCGGCTGTTGTCTTCCGCCACGTACTCGGCGCCGAGGCGCTCCGGCAGCACCATGTCGAGCTGCAGCGTGCCGCATTGCCACGAGCGGCCGAGCGCGTCCTTGATGTGGTACTCGATCTTCGGGCCATAGAACGCGCCCTCGCCCGGCAGCTCTTCCCACGTGAGGCCGCAGGCCGTCAGCGCATCGCGCAGGCCCTGCTCGGCGCGATCCCACGTCTCGTCCGTGCCCGCGCGCTGGTCAGGGCGCA
This sequence comes from Burkholderia sp. MSMB1835, assembly GCF_001526365.1. NCBI lineage: Bacteria > Pseudomonadati > Pseudomonadota > Betaproteobacteria > Burkholderiales > Burkholderiaceae > Burkholderia > Burkholderia sp. MSMB1835. Next base: position 9,337 of record NZ_LOYP01000010.1, on the reverse strand, counting down.
GCGACAGCTTGATGTCGATGTGATCGAAGCCGAAATCCTTGTACACGCTCATCGCGAGCGTGTTGAACGCGATCGATTCCGAAATGAACTGATCTTCCGTACAGAAGATGTGCGCATCGTCCTGCACGAAGCCGCGCACGCGCATCAGGCCGTGCAGCGCGCCCGATGCCTCGTTGCGGTGGCACGAGCCGAATTCCGCGTAACGCAGCGGCAGGTCGCGGTACGAGCGCAGGCCGTGCTTGAACACCTGAACGTGGCCCGGGCAGTTCATCGGCTTGATCGCGTAGTCGCGCTTCTCCGACTCCGTCGTGAACATGTTCTCGCGATAGTTCTGCCAGTGGCCCGACGCTTCCCACAGCGAACGGTCCATGATCATCGGCGTCTTGATCTCGAGATAGCCGGCTTCGTTGACGCGGCGGCGCATGTACTGCTCGACCTGCTGCCACAGCGCCCAGCCCTTCGGATGCCAGAACACCATGCCCGGCGACTCTTCCTGCATGTGGAACAGGTCGAGCTGCTTGCCCAGCTTGCGATGGTCGCGCTTTTCCGCCTCCTCGAGCATGTGCAGGTACTGATCCTGGTCTTCCTTCTTCGTCCAGGCCGTGCCGTAGATGCGCTGCAGCTGCTCGTTCTTCGAATCGCCGCGCCAGTACGCGCCCGCGACCTTCATCAACTTGAAGACCTTCAGCTTGCCGGTGGACGGCACGTGCGGGCCGCGGCACAGATCGGTGAAGCCGCCGTGCGAATACAGCTTGATTTCGTCGCTTTGCGGAATCGATTCGATGATCTCGGCCTTGTACTTCTCGCCGATGCTGCGGAAGTAACTGGCCGCCTCGTCGCGCGACACGACACGGCGCGTGACCGGCTCGTCCTTCTTCGCGAGTTCCTGCATGCGCTTTTCGATCTTTTCCAGATCTTCCGGCGTAAACGGGCGGTTGTACGAGAAGTCGTAATAGAAGCCGTTGTCGATCACCGGGCCGATCGTCACCTGCGCGTCCGGATACAGTTCCTTCACCGCGTACGCGAGCAAGTGAGCGGTCGAGTGGCGGATGATGTCGAGGCCGTCGGCATCCTTGTCCGTGACGATCGCGAGCGACGCGTCGCGATCGATCACCGTCGACGTATCGACGAGCTCGCCGTCGAGCTTGCCGCCCAGCGCAGCCTTCGCCAAGCCGGGACCGATGGAGGCCGCAACCTCGGCAACTGTCACCGGATGCTCGTATTGTCGAACTGAGCCGTCAGGCAAGCGTATCGAAACCATAGCAATCTCCGTGATGCCGACAGTGGGCGGCAGACCAGGTACGCGAGTCGAACTCACGCGGGAAAATTCGCGACAAAAAAAATGCGGCCCCGCTTTCGAGGGGCCGCATTCGATACTTCACTCAACTGAAAGGGCGAAAACGTTCCTCGACTAGCGTCGCTCCGAAGTGGTTTCGGTCAACGTTCGCGGTGTCATAACCGTATTCGCCTTGTTCGCGTTGAGTTGTGTACTGCATCGAACACCCGGAAGCCGGGCATTCTCAATTCGTTGGTAGGCTCGATTGGACTCGAACCAACGACCCCCACCATGTCAAGGTGGTGCTCTAACCAGCTGAGCTACGAGCCTAGAGAAGCTAAAATTATATGGAGTTGCTACCGGCTTGGCAAGTGTTTTATGCGGTTGCAGCAAAATAACGCTGTTCCAACCCCATCACGATTTTCGCCCTGCCCGCACGACGCCCTGTACCTCGCCGAGCAGCGTGCACGCGCGCTGCACCTGCGCCGAATTCGATACCTCGACCGTGAACTGCATGAATGCCGCATTGCGGCGGCTCTGCGTCTTCACGCCCACGACGTTGATCTTTTCCCGCGCGAACACTTCGGAGATATCGCGCAGCAACCCTTGCCGGTCGCTCGCCTCGATCATCAGGTCGACCGGGTAGACGGACGCGCCACGCCCGCCCAGCACGTCGGCCGACCAGGTCGTCTGCAGCACGCGCTCCGGCGCGCGCTCGACCATCCGGCGAAACGTCGGGCAGTCGGTGCGATGAATCGACATCCCCTTGCCGCGCGTGACGAACCCGCTGATCGGATCGGGCGGCGCCGGACGGCAGCAACGCGCCAGTTGCGTCAGCAGCGCGTCGACGCCCACCACCAGCACGCCGGTCGACGCGCCATGCGCGACGCTCGCGCCGCTGCTGCGCTTCTCGAAATCGGCCGGCGCCTCGGGCGCCGGTTCCGGCGGCGGCGCATCGGACAGCGCATGCTCGACGTTGCGCAGGCTGAATTCTTCCTTGCCGACGACCGAGAACAGCTCCTCGGGCGACTTGAAGCCGAGCTTCGCGGCGAGATGGTCCAGATTGACCGACGTCTTGCCCTCGCGCTGCAGCGTCTTTTCGACGAGCGCGCGGCCGTGCGCGACGTTTTCTTCCTGCTCGATCGAGTTGAACCACGCACGCACCTTCTGCCGCGCGCGCGAGCTCTTCAGGTAACCGAGCTGCAGGTTCAGCCAGTCGCGCGACGGCCCGCCTTCCTTCACCGCGACGATCTCGACCGTCTGGCCGTTCGCGAGCGACGTGTTCAGCGGCACCATCACGCCGTCGACGCGCGCGCCACGGCAGCGATGGCCGAGCTCGCTGTGCAGGTGATACGCGAAATCGACCGGCGTCGCGCCCTGCGGCAGCGCGATCACGCGCGCCTGCGGCGTCAGCACGTAGATGTGGTCGTCGTCGAGCGACGTTTCGCGCAATTGCGCCCACGCCTGGTCGCCCGACACTTCGGCGCCGTCCTCGACGTCGTCCTTCCACGCGAGCAACTGGCGCAGCCACGCGATCTTCTCGTCGTACTTGTCGCTCGCCGAGAACTGGCCGCCATAGCCGCGCGCGCCGGCCTCCTTGTAGCGCCAGTGTGCCGCGACGCCATACTCGGCGAAACGATGCATCTCCTGCGTGCGGATCTGCACTTCGAACGCACGGCCGTCGTCGCCGATCACGACCGTATGCAGCGACTTGTAGCCGTTCGGCTTCGGCCGCGAGATGTAGTCGTCGAACTCCTTCGGCACCGGCTGCCACAGGTGATGCACGATGCCGAGCACCGCGTAGCAATCCTTGATGTCCGGCACGATCACGCGAAACGCGCGCACGTCGTACAGCTCGGAGAAATCGAGCTCCTTGCCGCGCATCTTGCGCCAGATGCTGTAGATATGCTTCGGCCGGCCGCTGACGTCGGCCTGGATGTTCGCCTCCGCGAGCTCGTGCTGCAGCCGCGCGATCGCCTGCGTGACGTACGCCTCGCGCTCGATGCGCTTCTCGTCGAGCAGCTTCGCGATCCGCTTGTAGGTGACGGGATCCTCGAAGCGGAACGCGAGATCCTCGAGCTCCCACTTCAGTTGCCAGATACCGAGACGATTCGCGAGCGGCGCATAGATCTCGAGCGTCTCGCGCGCCACGTCCGGCGGCGGGTCGATCTTCGCAGCCGCGTAGTAGCGCAGCGACTGCAACCGCGACGCGAGCCGGATCAGCACCACGCGGATGTCCTGCGCGAATGCGAGCAGCATCTTGCGCAGCGCCTCGATCTGCGTACGCCGCTCCTGCGCCGCGTCGCGCCCGGCGTCGGGCTTCGCGTTCTGCGCGACGCGCAGGCTGACGGTGCCGAGCCGCAACAGCTTGCGCACGTCGAACACGAGCCGCGCGACTTCGTCGCCGAAACGCTCGGTCAGCTCGCGCTCGGGGTCGCTCAGGTGCGGCGTCAGCACGAACAGCGCGGCAGCCTGCATCGCCGACGGATCGACGTTCAGCGTGCGCATGATCGCCGCCGTGCCCGCCGAGTGATCGGCGAGCAGCTCGCCGGACGACAGGCGCGCATCGCCGGCCCGCTCGCGCACGAACGCGAGCACGTCGTCGAACGACGGCGCCGCGACGGAGGATGCGGAAACGGATTCGGTCATTGCACGGCCTGCCGGAATACGGTCATCGTCGGATAACGCTCAGCTCCGCTGCGCGGCGACGACGACGATCTCGACGAGCAGCGCCGGATCCGCGAGCTTCGCCTCGACGGTCGCGCGCGGCGGCGTGTTGCCCTGCGCGACCCATGCGTCCCACTCCGCATTCATGCCTTCGAAGTTCGCGAGATCCGAGATGTAGATCTGCACCGACAGCAGATGCGCCTTGTCGCTGTTCGCTTCGGCGAGCAGGCGGTCGATGTGGCCGAGCACTTCGCGCGTCTGGCCGCGGATGTCCTGCGTGGTGTCTTCGGCGATCTGGCCGGCTAGATACACGGTGCCGTTGTGGATCGCGGTTTCGGAGAGACGGGCCCCGACGTGGTGACGAATGACTGCCATGAAATGTTCCGGTCGTGATGAGTGAGGAATCGGGCGGCACGGCCCGCGTGCCGCCGAACCGCATATTATGACGCGTTTAGGCGTCGCCTTCGACGAAAAACCGCCGCGCGAGCGCAATCTGGTCGGCGCTGACGAACGCCGGCGCGTGGCCCGCCCCCGGGATCTCGACCTGCGTCACATGCCGGCCGCGACGGACCATTTCGGCCGCCGTCTCGCGCGACAGCAAGTCGGACGTCTCGCCGCGCACGACGAGCAGCGTCGCATCCGTCGTCTCGATCGCACGCCACAGCGCGGCCTCGCCGAGCGCGGCCAGCTCCGGCGTCGTCGCCTTGAACGGCTCGGCGATGCGCGGATCGTAGCGCATCGTCCAGTCGCCTTCGGGCAGTTGGTGCAGCAGCGGCCCGTTGATCTCGCGCCACTCGTCGGCGCTCAGCGCACCGAACGGCAGCGACAGCGACGTCAGATAGTCGATCCCCTCCTGCTCGGTCGCAAAGCGCGGCTGTACGCCGAGGTACTCGCCGATGCGCGTCAGCGAATCGGGCTCGATGCGCGGGCCGACATCGTTGACGATCATCCGCCGCAGCGGCGAACCGGGCAGCCCGGCGAGCGCCATGCCGATCAGGCCGCCCATCGACGTGCCGAACCAGTCGACCGACTCCACGTCGAGCCGCGCGATCAACGTCACCATGTCGGCCACGTACTGCGGAATCGCATAGAGCCGCGGATCGGCCAGCCGGTCGGAGCGGCCACGTCCGGCGACATCGGGGCAGACGACGCGATACGTATCGGACAGCGCGGCGGCCAGCCGGTCGAAATCGCGCCCCGAGCGCGTCAGGCCGTGCACGCAGACCAGCACGCGCGGATTCGCGGGATCGCCCCATTCCGTATAGGCAACGTGGTGAAGGCCGGCGGCGCTCGCACACTGCACGCGTCGCTGACGGGGAACCGGGGAATTCGCTGAAGTCGTTGGCATCGTTGGCATCCTGTCGAACGAGGGGCGGACGCGCGGGGCAACGCTTGCGACGCCCGATGCAAACGATTGTAAACCGCTTCCGCCGGACGGGTCGGCCCATCGGGCACCCAACAGGCCGGCCGTCGACGCGCAATGACAAACGCCCCGCATGCCGTCGTCCGGCATGCGGGGCGTCGGATGCGTGCCCGTGTGGCGAACTTATGCCACGGCGCTGACGTCGAGCGGCGCGCCCGTCTTCGCCTGGATCTCTTCCGCGCTCACGCCGTCGGCGAGTTCGAGCACCTTCAGCCCGTCCGGCGTCACTTCGATCACGCCGAGGTCGGTGATGATCAGATCGACCACGCCGACACCCGTCAGCGGCAGGTTGCATTCGTCGAGAATCTTGTGCTGGTCGCCCTTCGCGACGTGCTCCATCAGCACGACGACGCGCTTCACGCCCGCGACGAGGTCCATCGCGCCGCCCATCCCCTTGATCATCTTGCCCGGGATCATCCAGTTCGCGAGGTCGCCCTTCTTGCTGACCTGCATCGCGCCGAGGATCGCGAGATTGATGTGGCCGCCGCGAATCATCGCGAACGAATCGGCCGACGAGAAGATCGACGAACCCGGCAGCGTCGTGACGGTCTGCTTGCCGGCGTTGATGAGATCGGCGTCGACTTCGTCTTCGGTCGGCGACGGCCCGATGCCGAGCAGGCCGTTCTCCGACTGCAGCCACACCTCGACGCCTGCCGGCACGTGGTTCGCGACGAGCGTCGGCAGGCCGATGCCGAGGTTCACGTAGAAGCCGTCCTGCAGTTCCTTCGCCGCGCGCGCGGCCATCTGGTCACGATTCCAGGCCATGTCAGTCTCCTTTCGCGCGTACGACGCGTTGTTCGATGCGTTTTTCAGGCGTCGCGTTCAGCACGATGCGCTGCACGAAGATCCCCGGCGTATGAACCTGGTCCGGATCGAGCGTGCCGTTCTCGACGATCTCCTCGACCTCCGCCACCGTGATCTTGCCGGCCATCGCGCACATCGGGTTGAAGTTGCGCGCGGTGCGGCGGTAGATGAGGTTGCCCGACTTGTCGGCCTTCCACGCCTTGACGAGCGCGACGTCGGCCGTCAGCGACGGCTCGAGCACGTAGTGGCGATCGCCGAACTGGCGCGTTTCCTTGCCTTCCGCGATCACGGTGCCGTAGCCGGTATTCGTGAAGAACGCGGGGATGCCCGCGCCGCCCGCGCGCAGCTTTTCGGCGAGCGTGCCCTGCGGCGTGAATTCGAGCTCGAGTTCGCCGGCCAGGTATTGGCGCTCGAACTCCTTGTTCTCGCCGACGTACGACGAGATCATCTTCTTGATCTGGCGCGTTTCCAGCAGCAGCCCGAGGCCGAAACCGTCGACGCCCGCGTTGTTGCTGATGCAGGTGATGCCCTTGACCGCCGAATCGCGCAACGCCGCGATCAGCGCCTCGGGAATCCCGCACAGGCCGAAGCCGCCCACCGCGAAGGTCTGTCCGTCGCGGACGATCCCCTCCAGCGCGGCAGCCGCGCTTGGATAGACTTTGTTCATCAGTTGTCCCTTCCTCTATGGAAACCAGCAAAACCGGTTCACGCGCCACGTGGCGCAAGCCCGCCGCACCATTCTATGCATGCGCGGCAATGCCTGCGTCGAGGCGCGCTGTTTTTATGTCGCGACATACCGCCGCGAGATGCCTGAAAGGGTACGATGTGACGCCGATGCGGCACAATACGCAAAAATACATAAGCATTTGCCTCCGCTTGCCCGCGCCATGCCCGATCTCGATTACCAGACCGCCTTCCACCTCGCGCCGCTCGGCCTCGTGCTGTCGCGCGATCGCGTGATCGAGGACTGCAACGACGCGCTCGCGTCGATCTTCCGCTGCGCGCGGGCCGACCTGATCGGGAAGTCGTACGCGGTGCTCTACCCGTCGACGGACGAATTCCAGCGAATCGGCGAACGCATCGCGCGCGTGATGGTCGCGAACGGCGTCTACTCGGATGACAGAATCATGAAACGCGCGGACGGCGAGCTGTTCTGGTGCCACGTGACGGGACGCGCTCTCGACCGCACCGCGCCGCTCGCGGCCGGCGTCTGGACCTTCGAGGACTTGAGCGCGACGCGCCGCGTCGCGGTCGAGCTGACCCCGCGCGAGCGCGAGATCGCCGCCCAGCTCGCGACCGGCAAGACCAGCAAGCAGATCGGCCGCGTGCTCGACATCAGCTCGCGCACGGTCGACATCTACCGCGCGCGGCTGATGCGCAAATACGGGACGAACAATACGCCGGAGTTGCTGCAGCGCCTGCTCGGGCAGTGAACGCGCATCGCGTGACGGCGCCCGGATGACGATCGGCCGCACATGGCGGCCGATCAGGGGGAAACATCGGAACAACGGGCACGGCACGCCACCGGCGATCCGGTGCCGGCCCGCCGGCAGCCGCGCTCAGCCGACTTTCGTCGCGAGCGCCTGCTCGATCGTGTCGCGCAGCAGTTGCGGCAGCGGCACCGACTTGCCGAGCGCGTAGTCGACCCACACGCAGCGCGCGTTGCCACGTGCATAGACATGCCGCGGATCGTCCGCGCGCGTGAGCTCGAAACCGGTGTCGAAACTGCTTCGGCCGGGCTTCGCGGCCGACATCTTCGCGATCACGTCGCCCGGATAGTGCAGTTGCTTGAGGAATTCCATCGACGCGGTGACGATGACGGGCCCCTGCCCCTCGCCGTTGCCGCCGGCGATGCCGAGCGCCTCGAACCACGAAATCCGCGCCTGCTCCATGTAGCGGAAATAGACCGTGTTGTTCACATGGCCGAACGCGTCCATGTCGCCCCAGCGGATCGGCATCGACATCTCAAAAACGGGTGAGTAATCGCTTGTTGCGCTCATTGCAGTCTTCTTTGTTGCGGAATGTCATCCGCTCACGCGAGGCCGAAACCGTCGTCGGCGGAGATAATCGAGCCATTGATGAACTGCGACTCGTCGGCCGCGAGCAGCAACAACAGCCCGTCGAGATCCTGCGGCTTGCCGACGCGCCGGCGCGGCAGCATCGACTGCAGCTTCTGGCCCTGCTCGGTTTCCCACAGGTAATGATTGATTTCGGTATCGATATAGCCCGGACAGATCGCGTTCACGTTGATCCCGTGGCGGCCCCACTCGAGCGCCATCGCGCGCGTCATCTGCACGACCGCGGCCTTGCTCATCGCGTACAGCCCGATCTGCGGGAACACGCGCAGCCCGGCCACCGACGCGATGTTGATGATCCGGCACGGCGGCTTGCCGTTGCCGCCGCCGTTCGCGCGCATGATCATCCGCTTCGCGACTTCCTGCGCGACGAAAAATGCGCCGCGCGTGTTCGTATCGAACACGAACTCGAAATCCGCCGGCGTCACGTCGACGAGCTTCTGCATCGTCGACACGCCGGAATTGTTCACGAGGATGTCGATCGTGCCGGCTTCCGTCTCCGCATGCGCGACGGCCGCCTTGATGCTCTGCACGTCGGTCACGTCGAGCGACACGACGTGCGCGGCACCGCCCGCCGCCTCGATCTCCGCGCGCAGTTCCTTCAGGCGTTCGACGCGGCGGCTCGCGAGCACGACCTTCGCGCCGGCCTGCGACAGCACCTGCGCAAAACGCTGCCCCAGGCCGCTCGACGCGCCCGTGACCAGCGCAACCTTGCCTTCCAGATTGATCGATCGACCCATTTGCCCATCCCCTTTCGATGTCGTTTCGCCGGCTCGGGCGGCACAGCCCGGGCGGCATTACCCTAGCACAAAAAATAGAACGATCGTGCTAATCTAGCTGCATGTTGTTGCGGCAAGCGTTTCGTTTCGCAGACAATACGCTCCCGAATAAAAGCATTCTAACGGTTAGAGGAACGCCAATGACCCCCGCAAGCCTCATCGAGCAATACGGCCCGCGCGAATCGATGGAATACGACGTCGTGATCGTCGGCGGCGGCCCCGCCGGGCTGTCGGCGGCGATCCGGCTCAAGCAGCTGGCCGCCGAGAAAGGCACCGAGATCGGCGTGTGCGTGCTCGAGAAGGGTTCCGAGAT